>CABYZM010000016.1 GCA_902523435.1 uncultured SAR116 cluster alpha proteobacterium | reverse complement strand
CTAGCCCGACTGGCTGAAGGAGAATTTGCAGCTATCATCCTGGCTATGGCAGGGTTAAACCGGCTTCAGCTTGACTGCGACTATCACCGTCTGGATGAGACGATTATGCCAACAGCTGCCGCCCAGGGTGTGATTGCCGTACAAATCAAATCGTCTGGCAGCCGGTCAGATGCGGTAAGGTCTTGCCTCGCTTCTGCCCATTGTGCAGAGACAGCAGATTGCATCACTGCTGAGAGAGCGGTTCTTGCTGCTTTGGACGGGTCCTGTCGCACTCCTATATCGGCTATGGCTGATCTGGATGCTGCAGGCAGATTATCGGTATCGGCAGCGGTGTTATCTGCTGATGGGCAGCAGAAATTTGCAGCTGAGGCTGAAGGCAGCCGCGAACAGGCACAACAGATTGGTACAGAACTTGGACAGCGCTTGCTGCAAATGTGTGGCGGCAAAGCCTTCCTTGCCTGATGGTCTGGCC
This sequence comes from uncultured SAR116 cluster alpha proteobacterium, assembly GCA_902523435.1. Taxonomy (GTDB): domain Bacteria; phylum Pseudomonadota; class Alphaproteobacteria; order Puniceispirillales; family Puniceispirillaceae; genus JADHLI01. The sequence goes on along the minus strand of CABYZM010000016.1, from coordinate 34,725 downwards.
TGAAAGTAGCCACACTCAGCTAACAGCTTCAGGAGGCTTTAAATGATCATCTGTCTTCGCCCTCAGCCTGACTGTGATGCGGATGTGGCAGAGCTAACAAGGCGGGCTGTGCAGTCAGTGGCCTTGCCCATGCTGCAGGTGGCTTTTCTGTCTGGTCCCCCTGAGTTGTTCAGCAGTGCAGACCAGCCTGGCGATTATCAGGGCATCATCATAACTAGCAAACACGCCAGTCGCTATCTCGCAGATCAGCTAGAAGACTCATCTGAATTGCGTTGTCTGCCCGTATGGTGTGTGGGCAGCGGAAGTGCAAATATCTTGCGCGAGGCGGGGTTTGCAATCGCTTATGCGGGCAAGGGCAATGCGGCTGACCTTGCTGATCAGGTTTGCCAGCAGGGGGCAGCTGGGTCCTTTCTGTGGTTGTCTGGCCGGGATGTTCATCTGGATATGACAGCTTGTCTAAAAGCCCGGGGGATAACGGTGAAAAGGAAGGTTGTCTATTATGCAGACGGGCTGCTCACCCCTTACCAAGTGGTTCAGGATCATTTGTTGTCTGAACAACCAGCAGCCGTAATTGTCTTTTCAGCGCGGACGCTAGAACAGTTTCAGCTGTGGCTTGCTGAATATGTCCCGACAGCAAAACCGGTTCAGCTGACAGTTCTGGCGGCCAGTGCAGGCCTAGCAGAACAGGCGCGTGCAGCAGGCTATCCAGCCTTTAAGGCAGACAGCCCTGACAGACATGCGGTTCTGCAGTTGTCCGTAGACTGGTTTCAGCGAAAATTTGCAAAAAAAGCTCACAAAAATTGACCTGAAAGCCCTCTGCAGGAATAATCAGAATGGACAATTACGTCCTTGATTATTCAGTAGAGCTGCAGTGCAGATGGTTTTAAAACGGACCTCCAGTAAAAAGACAAACGGTCAGAAGGCAAAAACAAAACAGCACTCTGCTGCCGAAACCGTTGTTGAAGGCCAGCTTGCTGCTGCGCCTGCTCTGCAGAGGCTGCGCCAAATATCGCCTGTAACATTGGTGCTGATTTGTGCGGTGATTTTGACCCTTGCCTTGTCCCTATGGCCTTATCTTGCCCCAATTTTTTTTCCTCCGTCAGATGATCGCTGGCAGGCAGATATGGAAATAAGGATCACTCAACTTAATACAGATGTGCAAATGCTGTCTGATCAACAGGTGGCACTTACAGGTAAGTTGCAGGCTGTTCAGGATAATCTTTCTGACCTTGATCGCCAGATAAAAAATACGGCCAGCTCGGTTGTTCAGTTTAGTGAAGCCTTGATTAAAGATATCGAAAGAATTGATACGCAATCTGCTATTGTGGCTGAGAAGCTGGCCGCATTGAATACCTTTGGGTCTGAACAAAAAAAATCTGCGCAGCAAGCTGACAGCACAGTCTCATCTGACACGCAGCCAAAAGCAGACAGCCTTCTAAAAAATTTGCCTGAACTGGCTGTGCCCAATTTATCTCTGCCGTCTATATCTGGCTGGTGGCAAGATGTATCAGAATGGTTCGGCAGCCTGGTGTCTGTTGAACGCGTGCAGCCCGACTAGGAGCAGCAATGATTCGACTGATAGCATTTTTAGGTTTTTGCGTATTGACCGCGCTTATTGCCAGCTGGCTTTCTGCACAGCAGGGTGTGACGATTATTAACTGGTTGGGCTGGCGGGTTGAGATGATGACAAGCTTGCTGGTCACAGGTCTTCTAATGAGTTTTGGGGGACTCTTCCTGATTGTTAAATTATTGGTTAGTGTGATCAGTTGGCCGTCCTGGCTGGGATATAATTGGCGAGCCCGTCGTCGTCGTCGCGGTGATGAGGCGCTTGGGCAGGGCATGGTGGCTTTTGCTGCAGGTGATGTAGCAGAGGCACGTAAGTTGGCCCGACGGGCAGAACGGTTGCTGGGGCAAGGTGTATTGCCTGATTTACTTTCTGCGCAGACAGCTAATGCCACTGGAGATGACAGGGCAGCGCGTCGTTATTTCAAATCCCTATCTGCGCAATCTGGCACCGCCTATTTTGGACATTTGGGATTGATGCGGCTGCATCTGGCTCAGGGTGAACTTGAAAAAGGCTGTATGGCTGCCCGCGCAGCCCTAACCATAAAAGCGGATTCAACACCTGCGAATTTAGTCTTGCTGTCAGAAGATCTAAACCGTGAGAATTGGAAATCAGCCCTTGATCGGCTTGAGAGAGTTCTCTCACCCAAGGACAGCTTTTTCACAGTAGCTAGCAGTCAGAAATACACTCAACCTCTGTTGTCGCCTGATACGGCACATTTTGCTGCTGGCCAGCTAAATAAGCCCGAATTGCTGGCAGCCCATCTGTGCTTGCGTTTGGCTGAACAGCAGAAAGATGACAAAAGCCAACAATGCTATTTGGCCAAAGCTCTCAACTGGTCCCCGTCTTTTCTTGAAGCAATCATCAGGCTGGCCCGATTGGAGGCCGCCTCTTCTTCGCGTAAAGCATTAAAACGTTTGGAGACAGCTTTCAAAGCGGTCCCGCATCAGCGTCTGGCTGATCAGATAGCAGAAGTGGCTTCGGATAATGACGGCCAGTTTGTTGCTCGCCTGTCTGGCCTTGCTGAACAGGCAACATATAAGGATGAAGCCCGCCTGATTGTTGCCGAAGCTGCCCTGAAAAGAGGGATTTGGGCATCTGCATCTTCCGCCTTGCATGCGGTATCACAAAATAGCCATTCAAATCAGTATTATCTTCTGAATGCGGAATTGGCTGATAAGCGGGCAGAATCACTAGGGCAGCTTCCAGATGATCAATCTGCTGCTGAGCGCGAAAGAGCTTTACTTGCAGCTGCACATGCACCGCGGGCTAGACGCTGGCAATGTGGAGCTTGTGAGACAATTGTCTCGCAATGGCAGATGGACTGCCCATCCTGCAAGATCATCGGCCAGATTGATCTGCTCGCCCCTCAGGTAGCCAAGTAAGCAAGCTAAGTGGGAAAATCATTGTCAGTTGCATAAATATTGTCAGAATTACATTTGATTTGTAAGATGGCGTAGGTTCGGCGTGGATGGGCAAATGTGGAGTCCTGACGCGATGCGAACAATGAATTGTTCTGGGAGAAAGAAATGAAAAAACTATTAAGCGCATCTGTGGCTTTGGCCATGATGGCAACACCCGTTTTTGCAGCTGATGTAAAACTGGGTATTATTCTGGGTTACACAGGCCCCATCGAATCACTAACCCCTGATATGGCAATGGGCGCTGAACTGGCCATTTCTGAGGCTAATGAGAGTGGTGAGTTTATGAGTGGAACTAATATTAGTTCGGTTAGAGGTGATTCAACTTGTATTGACTCAGCTGCTGCCACCGCAGCTGCTGAACGACTGATTACCTCTGATAAAATTAATGCCATGGTAGGTGCAGACTGTTCGGGTGTAACCACCGCAATTCTGCAAAATGTGGCAATGGCTAACGGCGTGGTTATGGTTTCACCGTCAGCAACGTCACCTGCTTTATCTACAATTGAAGATAATGATCTTTTCTTCAGGACTGCTCCGTCTGATGCTCGTCAGGGTGAGGTTGTAGCCGACATTTTAACCGAGAAGGGAATGATGTCTGCTGCAATGTCATATGTAAATAATGATTATGGGAAAGGGTTGGCAGATAGCATCAAAGCCAACTTTGAAAGCCGGGGTGGCAAAATTACCATTTCAGCAGCGCATGAAGATGGCAAGGGTGACTACAACGCTGAAGTTGCGGCACTTGCACAGGCTGGCGGTGATATTTTGATTGTGGCTGGATATTTGGATCAAGGTGGTAAAGGTATCATTCAAGCATCATTGGACACGGGTGCGTTTGATATGTTCTTTATGCCAGATGGTATGATTGGTGACGCTTTACCTGCAGCTATTGGCTCTGATCTGAATGGCTCAATTGGAACAGTGCCTGGTACAGATAGCCCCGGTGCAGCTAAATTTTCTGATATGGCAAAAGCAGCCGGCTTTGCGTCTGGTCCGTTTGCTCCAGAGAGTTATGATGCAGCTGCATTGATCCTGCTGGCCATGCAATCAGCAAAATCTTCAGATAGCCAGGTTTTCAAATCTCACATGATGAATGTTGCTAACGCACCAGGTGAGAAGATTTTTCCAGGCGAACTTGCAAAGGGTTTGAAATATCTACGCCAAGGCCTTTCTATTGACTACGTCGGGGCCTCAGCAGTTGAACTTGTTGGCGCAGGTGAATCAGCTGGCAACTACGCTGAGATCGAAGTTCAGGGTGGTAAAAACGTTACTGTCGGTTATCGCTAGACATAAAACTCCTATGTAAAGCCCAGGCTGACTTTCATGCCTGGGCTTTGTTTTATTTGTTGGTTGGTCTGATGATTTCGATCCGTAATATCCATAAATCCTTTGGCGGCATTCGTGCTGTGAATGATGCTTCTTTAGATATCGCATCAGGGTCAATCACAGGTCTTATTGGCCCAAATGGAGCGGGTAAGACTACTTTGTTTAATGTAATCGCTGGCCTGTACAATCCTGACAGCGGTCAGGTATTGCTTGATGGTGAGGATATCACCGGTCTGCCGCCACATCAGCTATTTCACAAAGGTCTGTTGCGCACTTTCCAGATAGCACACGAATTTTCTACATTGACGGTGCGTGATAATCTGAAAATGGTGCCCGCTGGTCAGTCGGGCGAACGGCTTTTGGATGCTTGGTTCAGGCCATCTATGGTCCGTGAAGAAGAGCAGAGACTGGCTGAAAAGGCAGAAGAGGTGATTCAGTTTCTGCAGCTGGAATTGGTTGCTGATGAACTAGCCGGTCGCCTATCTGGAGGGCAAAAAAAATTGCTGGAACTTGGCCGGACGATGATGGTCGATGCGAAAATCGTTTTTTTGGATGAGGTTGGCGCAGGGGTTAACCGCACCCTACTCAAGAAAATTGGTGATGCAATTCAACGTTTAAATGCGGAAAAAAATTATACATTTTGTATGATTGAGCATGATATGGAATTTATCAGCCGCTTATGCGATCCAGTGATTGTGATGGCTGAGGGCAGCGTTCTTGCAGAAGGTTCTGCTACCAAGGTCCGGAATAATGAAGATGTGATCGAGGCTTATCTCGGCACGGGTTTGAAGAACAGATAAAGGACGGCAGGCAAATGCATTATCTGGTCGGTGAGGCAATGACAGGTGGGTATGGGGATGCAGATATTCTGCATGAATGCACCATTGGCGTGGATGAGGGTGAAATTGCTGTGGTTGTTGGCCCGAATGGGGCTGGCAAATCAACAGCGATGAAAGCTGTGTTTGGTATGCTGGGGTTGCGGTCTGGGCGGGTGATGATGGATGGCGAGGATATCACTGCCCTGAAACCACAAGAACGGGTGCGCAAAGGTATGGGCTTTGTGCCACAGACAAATAATGTGTTTCCATCTTTGACAGTGCTTGAAAATCTTGAAATGGGCGCCTTTGTGCGTGCAGATGATTTCTCAAATACCCTCTCCCAGGTGTTTGAGTTGTTTCCAGTATTAAAGGAAAAGGCTGTTCAGCCTGCAGGAGAGCTGTCTGGTGGCCAGCGTCAGCAGGTGGCTGTTGGCCGGGCTTTGATGACACAGCCGAAAGTTCTGATGCTGGACGAGCCAACCGCAGGTGTGTCACCAATTGTGATGGATGAACTCTTTGACCGTATTATCGAAGTGGCGCGCACAGGAATTGCGGTTTTGATGGTTGAACAGAATGCTAAACAAGCTCTGCACATAGCTGACAAAGGGTTTGTTCTGGTTCAGGGGCGCAACAAATATACTGATACAGGGAAAGCTCTTCTTGCCGATAATGATGTGCGCAAGGCGTTTCTTGGGGGGTAGATGTACGATATGGATAGTCTGAATGCCCTTGTTGTAATTGCGAATTTTGTTGTTGTACCTGGCCTTGCCTATGGCAGCCAGTTGGCCCTTGGCGCGCTGGGCGTGACCATGGTTTACAGCGTCTTGCGCTTTTCCAATTTTGCCCATGGTGAGCTGATGTCCTTTGGGGCTATGGTCACTGTATTGTTGACATGGTGGCTGCAGGCGCAAAATATCGGCCTTAGCGTTTTGCCAACCGCGCTAATCGCGCTTCCAATTGCGATGGTGGTGACGGTTTTGCTGGCTCTTGCAACTGACAAATTGGTCTTTTCCTATTACCGTCAAAAACGTTCAGAGTCAGTGACCTATCTGATTGTGTCTGTTGGCGTGATGTTTACAATCGGTGGCTTGATTCGATTTATCATTGGTCCAGCAGACAGGGTGTTTACTGATGGCCAGCGTTTCCTTTTAAAAGCACGTGCTTTCAAGAAAATGACAGGGCTGAATGAAGGGCTGGCTATAAAAACAACACAGGGCGTGACAATCATCGTGGCTGTCATTGTTGTGGCGCTTATTTTCTGGTTTTTGAACAAGACCAAAACAGGGAAATCCATGCGGGCCTATTCTGATAATGAGGATCTGGCACTATTATCGGGAATCAATCCAGAACGAGTGGTGATGATCACCTGGATCATTACGGGGGCCCTGGCAGCTCTCGCTGGGACGCTTTATGGTCTTGATAAAAGTTACAAGCCCTTTACCTACCTGTCTTTGCTGTTGCCGATTTTTGCGTCTGCGATTGTGGGAGGTGTCGGCAATCCCGTGGGCGCCATTATTGGCGGCTATGTCATTGCGTTTTCAGAATTATTCATTACTTTTGCTTATAAAAAGGTGGCAACCTATATGTTGCCTGCAGCATGGGCCCCTGAAGGGCTGGTGCAGTTGCTGTCGACTGACTACAAAATCGCTGTATCTTTTGTTATTCTTCTTGTTGTGCTCTTAATCCGCCCAACCGGGCTGTTTGCCGGAAAGACAATATAGACACCATGTTACCTCAGTCCACGCATCTGTCTTCTGAAAAGAAACGCATTTATGTCCTGTTTGGAATCATGGCGGTTTTGTTTGTGATTGTTGGGCAGGTGCAGAGCTGGAACCTTTCCCTGGCCATTTTAAATTTGTGTCTGATCTCTGCGATAATGACATTAGGGGCGAATATCCAATGGGGATATGCCGGCATTGTGAATTTTGGGATTATGGGATTTGCCGCGCTCGGCGGTCTTGCTGGTGTTTTGGTCTCTATGCCGCCTGTTCAGGCAGGCTGGCAGGCTGGAGGCATGAGTCTTCTAGGGGGCGCTGTGATTATCGTTCTGACCTCTGTTTTGTCGGTCTTTGTCTGGGGACGCATTAAGCACATTACCCACTGGCGGTACTGGATAATGACCGCTGTGATCCTCGCAGGATATCTTGTTATGCGGGCGATTGTAGATCCGGCTGTCGAAGTGATCGAATCAATTGAATCTGCCAAGGCGGGCCATATTGGCGGGCTGAACCTGCCGATTCTGGTGTCTTGGGTGGTCGGCGGTATTTTTGCGGCGGGAGCAGCTTATGTGATTGGGCGTATTTCACTTGGTCTGCGTTCAGACTATCTGGCAATTGCCACTTTGGGCATCTCAGAAATTGTGATCTATGTGCTTAAAAATGAAGATTGGCTGGCGCGGGGCGTCAAGAATGTCAACGGATTGCCCCGCCCTGTGCCCTATGAAATTGACCTGCAGGCAGAACAATGGGTCATTAATCTTGCTAGTCGTTTGGATACAGATGTTCCGGAAATGTCCTCCATTATCGTAAAGCTATCTTATGCTGGCTTGTTCACGATTGTGTTGCTGATACTGTTTTGGTTGTTTGAGACAGCTCTGCGCTCGCCCTGGGGCAGAATGATGCGGGCGATCCGGGATAATGAGGTAGCCGCAAACGCTATGGGTAAACATGTTACGGCAAAACATCTCCAGGTTTTTGTTCTTGGATCAGCTGTTGTAGGGCTCGCTGGAGCAATGCTAACAACTTTGGATGGCCAATTCACACCTGCATCTTATTTGCCGCTAAGATTTACCTTCCTGATTTGGATTATGGTCATCGTGGGTGGGTCTGGAAATAATTTTGGTTCAATTCTTGGCGGTTTTGTGATTTGGTTTTTCTGGATTGAATCAGAACCGCTTGGTTTGTGGTTGATGGATGTCCTTACCGCGCCTCTTTCTGAAACCAGCGCTTTGCGAGGTCACCTTCTGGCCAGTGCGGCCCATATGCGTCTAATGACAATGGGGTTAATAATGCTGCTGATGCTAAGATTTGCACCGCAAGGACTTATCCCTGAGACGAAACGTTGAACATCTATATTTTGAAATAAGCAGAAAACACAGGCTCATGGCATTGACTGGATTGGTTACTTGCATTGTCCCCAAATGTCCTGAAAAGCCCTTTATCCTTGATGTAAAGACAAACGGGTTTCCAGTTGAGATTACAGCAACTGGTCCAAAGAAGTAGGTTGTGACCTAGAGTTCGACTAGTAATCGCAAAAATTACCGAGTCTAACTTTGTTTCCATGGTAAGTTGCAGTATTTCCAACCATTTACGCTGGCACGCTGACCTTTTGATCCAATCTCACCTTCAAATCCGTCTTCAATATTCACTAATGCGGTGAAGCCGGATTCGGCTAAGAGCTGACAGGCCGCAGCAGACCTCACACCTGATCGGCAGATAAGGTATAAGGGCGTGTCTGTGCTGGCAATATTTCTGACTTCAGACAAAAATTCTTGGTTAGGCTGCCCAGCTGTGTCAACCCACTCAATAAAATTTGTTTTTTTGGGGTTATCCGGCAACATAGGTACCCCGACATAAGCCCATTCAGCTTTGGTTCGGCAGTCAATCAGCAACGCATTTGGTTTCGCTCGCAGTCTTTCAAATGCTATCTTGGGGGGCTGTCTGTTAAAACTATTCATCTGCGCGTCCTGATTTTAGTCTAGGATTTTTATCCTTGTTAACGAGTAACAAATCTGGCCTAAACGTGCAATTGGGCTTTGTGATTTTTGGTCTGCTGTGACATTCTGGGACACGAATAAGTCCACAGGAGAAAACTAATGTTTAAAGCCGTTCTGATGGGTCAGACAGAAGATCGCCAACCGGTTATGACCATTGAAAACCTGGAAGATAGTTTTCTGTCGGCTGATGGTGATGTTATTGTGCGTGTTCGTTATGCTGGTTTGAATTATAAAGATGGTCTGTGTTTGAACGGGCAAGGCGGTTTGATTCGAGAATTTCCTCGAATTCCTGGTGTTGAATTTGCAGGGGAAGTGCTCAAAAGCCAAGATGACCGCTATGCTGTTGGTGATCAAGTCATTGCGACAGGGTCTCGTATTGGTGAGATTTGGCATGGCGGTTATGCTGAAAAAGCATCTGTCAAAGGAGACTGGCTTGTGCCCTTACCAAAAGGCATGGATATGCGACAGTCAATGATCTTTGGCACTGCAGGCATTACTGCTGTTTTCGGTCTTCAGTCACTTGAACGTCACGGGCTGACCCCAGACAAGGGTGAGGTTTTGGTAACAGGCGCTGCCGGTGGTGTGGGGTCTTTTGCAATCGCTTTGCTGGCAACTCTTGGCTATTCCGTGGCTGCAGTTACAGGCAGGATTAAGGAGTCAGGTGACTATTTAAAAAGTTTGGGCGCGGAAACACTTGTCCCTAGACAGGAACTAGCAGAGGCCATTAAACGACCCTTAGAGTCTGAGCGCTGGGCAGGGTGTATTGATAATGTGGGTGGTGAGATGCTGGCCCGTATTCTAGGACAGTTGAAATATGGCTGTTCTGCTGCGGCCATTGGTAATGCTGGTGGCCATCAAATGCCGGCAAGTGTAATTCCGTTTTTGCTACGTGGCGTCAATCTTCTAGGTATTGATTCTGTTAACCAACCATATGACAGCCGGGTTCAGGCTTGGTCGAGATTGGTGAATGATTTTCCGCTGGATAAGCTGGACAGCATTGCAACTGAAATTACACTTGAAAATCTCAAAACAGCTGGCAAGGATATCCTTGATGGAAAAATTCAAGGCCGATATGTTGTCTGTCTCTAATTGACAGAGGAAATCAGCACCAGCCTTGACCGATTTTATGGGCATTAAAAGGACAAAACAGGCCGTTTAGGTTCGGATTTATATGTTTTTCTGTCGCATGCAGAATGGGCAGAAGCCTTTTGACTGACCAATCTCAAAACAGCCGAGATTTAAATCAAAAGTGTGGGGAGAAGGTTCTGTCTTCAGTGTTTGTTGGCTCAAACCGAAAAATTGATCCCAGTAGACGTGTACATTTAAAACCAGATGGCACGCCTAGCCTGAATGATCGTGTGGAGATTGGGCCAACCGAACTGGCATTTTCAGAATGGCAGCAGGCTGGTTTATGTGTTCCTGACCTGCCCTCTCTACGGCACTATCGTCTGTCTCGATTGCAGCAGCAGATCAGCGCATATGATTGCGCAGGGCTGTTGCTGTTTGATCCGCTGAATATTCGCTATGCGACAGACACCACAAATATGCAGCTTTGGATTGCCCATAATGCTGCTCGGGCCTGTTTTGTGCCGCCGACTGGCAAGGTCATTTTGTTTGATTTTCATAATTGCGAACATCTGTCTGCACATTTGCCGCTGGTTGGTGAGGTGCGGGGCGGGGCATCATTTTTCTATTTTGAAACAGGCAACCGTACAGATGAGCATGCAGCGGCCTTTGCGGGTCAAATCACGGATCTCATGCGTGAATATGGGGGCAACAATCGGCGGTTGGCCGTGGATAAGGTTGAAAATGCAGGCTACAGGGCCCTTCAGACTAAATGTGTGCAGATCTTGGACGGGCAAGTCTTAAGTGAACATGCCAGATCGATTAAAGATGAGAATGAGCTGAAGGCCATGCGCTGTGCTGTTCATTCATGTGAGCGGGCTATCGATGAAATGCGCCTTGTTGTGCAACCGGGTGTCACTGAAAATGATGTCTGGGCAGAATTGCATGCTGGCAATATCAGGCGCGGTGGGGAATGGATTGAAACTCGTATTCTGGCCTCTGGGCCGCGCACGAATCCCTGGTTCCAGGAATGTGGTCCACGTGTGATGCAGGCTGGCGACATGCTTGCTTTTGATACAGATCTTGTCTCAACTTATGGCTATTGCTGTGATATATCACGCAGCTGGATTGTGGGTGATCTTCCGCCAAACGATGAGCAAAAGCATCTCTATCAGGTTGCTTATGACCATGTGATGACCAATATAGAATTGCTCGAGCCTGGGATGAGCTTTTCTGAGGTGACGGCCAAATCCCACCGCCTGCCTGCTGCATTTAGGCCACTCAGATATGGTGTGCTGGCGCATGGCATTGGTTTATGTGACGAATATCCCTCTATTCGATATCCTGAAGATGCCAAACATCATGGCTATGATGGGTGTCTTGAACAGGGCATGACTTTGTGTGTTGAAGCCTATGTTGGGGCAGAGGGCGGGCATGAAGGGGTCAAGCTAGAGGAGCAGATCGTGATTACAGCTACAGGAGCTGAGCCTTTATCAAGCTATCCTTATGAAACTGCGCTCCTAGCCTAATATTGGAACCGTTTCCAAGCACTAAGGTCGGTGGACGAAGCCGATATGCGGCAAATTACGGCCTTGCTGTGCGTAATCAATGCCATAGCCGATGACAAACTCATCTGGAATATCAAATCCTGTCCAGCGGACGGTAACCTCTATTTCTCGGCGTGAGGGCTTATTAAGCAATGTGCAGACAGACAGGCTCTTTGGCTTTCGGGTCTGCATGATTTGCAGAACCTGTGCCAATGTGTGTCCAGTATCAATAATATCTTCGACCACTAGCACATCTCGGTTTTTGATGGAGGTTTCCAGATCCTTGATGATTCTGACCTGACGGCTTGATTCCATCTCATTTCCATAGCTGGATACTGTGATGAAATCCACTTCGACAGGCAGGTTTAACCGCCTCACCAGATCAGCAATAAAAATAAAGGAACCACGCAACAACCCAATTACAACAAGTTGGTCAGATTTTTTGTAGGTCTCCGATATTTCTTTCGCCAGGTGATTTATACGGGCCTTAATTTCTGACTCAGAAATCAGAATTTCAATCTGCTCATCATTTACCAACACTGACATGACTGCTCTCTTTTGCCGTACTACCTAACCAATACGTTGAAGCGACCGCTTTAGGAGGGGCTAGCATAACATGCTCAGCCCTGCTGAACAGCAAAAATCAGATTCTGATAATGGATCAGCCTGCCTTTCTGCTAGAGGAGAAGAAAAGCGCTGGACTTGTCTTTACCCTCTTCATTATCCTGATGGCTGTGGGAAGCTGCAATATATAAATAAAAGGCTAGTTTTGTGATTTAATTTAAGGTTAAGGAGAATTCTTTTGGCAAAGGTTGCGTTTTTAGGTCTGGGGGTTATGGGCTATCCGATGTCAGGGCATCTGAAGGCAGGTGGCCATGACGTTACTGTCTATAACAGAACAGCAGCAAAAGCTGATAAATGGGTGGCTGAGTATGAAGGCGCAAAGGCGGACACACCCGCTGACGCTGCGAAAGGATGTGATTTTGTATTTGCTTGTGTCGGTGATGATAAGGATATCGCCTCTGTGACTACTGGTCCTGATGGTGCGTTCAAGACTATGCGTGCCGATTCTGTCTTCATTGATAACACTACCGCATCTGCTGATATTGCGAGGGTACTTTATGATGCTGCTCGTGCTAGGGGATTGCATTTTATTGACGCACCTGTTTCTGGTGGTCAGGCTGGAGCAGAAAATGGCAAGCTGACCGTAATGTGCGGCGGTGACGCCGCGGCTTTTGACCAGGCCGAACCCTTGATGTCCTGTTACGGGTCACGGGTCACCCATATGGGGTCAGCAGGGGCAGGTCAGTTGACGAAAATGGTCAACCAGATCTGTATTGCCGGTTTGGTTCAGGGGTTGTCTGAAGCGCTAAATTTCGGTCAGAATGCAGGGCTGGATATGGATAAGGTGTTGGGGGTTGTCTCTGGCGGCGCGGCCCAGTCATGGCAGATGGAAAACCGGGGTTCTACCATGGTCAGAGATGAATTTGATTTTGGCTTTGCGGTTGACTGGATGCGCAAAGATTTGCGGATTTGTCTGGCAGAAGCCGCTGCCAATAGGTCCCAGCTGCCTGTGACTGCTCTGGTAGCCCAGTTCTATGCTGCCCTATCTGAGCGTGGTTGTGGGCGAAATGATACCTCCAGCCTTATCAGGCTGCTCAGAAACAGTACTTAGAATTTAGGGTTTTGAAAAAATGGGGCCGCAGGTTTTAATGCGGTCCATGACTATCGAAGGTATTGACTAAAGTTCTAAAAGCTGGATTTAAGTTGCAGATAACCACTGCTGCATAGAGATTGACATTACAGAAATTGGTTTATCTTTTTGCTTAGATGTAGCATATCTAATTTGTGCACCTGCCCTAACATTATGCAAAAGAGATAGCCAGCAACAATGCAGGCCTCTTAAATTTATAAACAAGGAGATAAAGATGGCTTTTCAATTACCCGAACTGCCTTATGCTTACGATGCTCTAGCCGCAGGCGGAATGAGCCAGGAAACGCTGGAATTTCATCATGACCTTCACCATAAGGCCTATGTTGATAATGGTAATAAGCTGATCGCGGACACTCAGTGGGAGAACAGTACCCTGGAAGAAATTATCACAGGCACCTATCAAGCTGGTGCTGTCGCTCAGAACGGTATTTTTAATAATGCGTCCCAGCATTGGAATCACATTCAATTTTGGGAAATGATGGGCCCCTCAGGCCGAGAGATGCCATCTGAACTTAGCTCTGCTATTACAGCTCAGTTTGGCTCTGTTAATGAGTTTAAAGAGGCTTTTGTCGCCGCAGGTATTGGCCAGTTTGGCTCAGGCTGGTGCTGGCTGGTCCAGCAGGCTGATGGAAGCCTTGCTATTACAAAGACGGAGAATGGTGTCAACCCGCTCTGTTTCGGTCAGAAAGCACTTTTGGGCTGTGATGTGTGGGAACATTCTTATTACATTGATTTCCGCAACAAACGGCCTGCTTATTTGACAAACTTCCTGGATAATTTGGTGAACTGGGAGAATGTGGCCTCGCGCATATCTGGTTAACTCGGATTTTCATTTGAAGAGGTAAAGGGCCCTGCCGTTATGGCAGGGCCTTTTTTCGGCCGTCTTTTTGTCTACAAACAAACGTATTTATCGCAAAAAATGCTCAAATTGAGACAATGTATTTTTTGCTGTTTTGTGAATAAGATTCAGAAAGGAAATTTCATAATGCCGATAGTCGTTTTTACAGTTGCCTTAGTTTTAGGTATTTCATCTCCAGGATATCAAGAATTCAGAAAACATTCTAATGGTAATGATGCATATTCAATCTCTTTTGTTAATCCTTGTAAAACGGGTCTACGAGATACAGGATACGCGCTTGCTCCAGCAAAATTTGTCTTGTTCAAACAGAAGCCGCTAAATAGTAAAGAGGCAGGGCCTGTCTGTAGTGAATAAGACGGATTGTAACCAACTGGCCAAAGCAGCTCATGACGACGTCAGCTTGCGGCGGGCTGAACCCAGTACCCGCAGCCTGAGCGCATTGAGGCGGATAAAACCATTCGCATCTTGATGGTCATAATCAGCAGTCCCTTCTTCAAAGGTCACTAGATCCTCTGAATAGAGCGAATTTGGTGAAGAACGCCCGGTGATGACCACGCTTCCTTTATAAAGTTTTAAGTTTACATTGCCATTCACCATATCTTGGCAGTTATCAATCGCGGCCTGCAGCATTTCGCGTTCTGGTGAAAACCAGAACCCATTATAAACTAATTCGGAATAACGAGGCATCAGCTCATCTTTTAAATGGGCTGCACCTCTGTCCAATGTGATGGATTCCATCGCCCGCCGAGCGGCCAGCAGAACAGTTCCGCCAGGCGTCTCATAAATGCCTCTCGATTTCATGCCGACAAATCTGTTTTCAACCAGATCAAGCCGACCTATGCCGTTTTCACCGCCAAGCCTGTTCAATTCAAACAACAAAGTGGCGGGTGTCATTGCCACATTATTGATGGCAACAGGATCACCGCCTTTAAAAGTGATGCTGATCTCAGTAGGAGTATCAGGGGCCTTTTCTGGGGCAACGGTGCGCGAAAATACATATTCTTCTGCAGCAATTGCCGGGTCCTCCAGAACCTTACCTTCGGCAGAAATATGCAGAAGATTGGCATCCACACTGAACGGGGCTTCCCCCCGCTTGTCTTTTGGAACAGGAATTTGGTTCGCTTCAGCATAAGCGAGTAGCTTGGTGCGTGAAGACAGATCCCATTCTCGCCAGGGGGCAATCACTTTGATATCAGGTTGGAGTGCATAATAGCCCAGCTCAAATCTCACCTGATCATTACCTTTGCCTGTTGCGCCATGTGAGACCGCATCTGCGCCAATCTCGCGCGCAATTTCAATCTGCCGTTTGGCGATCAGCGGGCGGGCAATGGATGTGCCCAGCAGATAGAGCCCCTCATAAAGAGCGTTGGCCCTGAACATGGGAAAGACATAGTCAGATACAAATTCTTCCCGCAGGTCCTCGATAAAAATTTGTTTGATACCGAGCAATTCGGCCTTTTTACGAGCAGGCTCAATATCCTCTCCTTGGCCTAAATCAGCGGTGAAGGTTATCACCTCACAACGATAGGTTTCTTGCAGCCATTTCAAGATCACGGATGTATCCAGCCCTCCCGAATAGGCAAGAACAACCTTGTTCACCGTACCGATTGCCATGTTCCTTTCTCCTCATCGCTTCGCCATCATTTGTTTGCTCGCAAATCTCTGTTTCGTATAGCAGAAAAGATAATAACAGAGGAACCGCTTTTTCAGCTTTGGTCCCGCTCTGGCTGGATTCCTGGGACAGGACCAGACGCTGTTTACACTGTTTCCCGCAGAAATGGCGCAGGCCGGAAAGACAGGCTGCGCATCGCGCCAATAAGGCCTAGCAAAGTGGTAAAGCCTGCGCCGATAAAGGCTGTGGACAGGATAAGTGGTAGATTAAAGATAAAGTTAGACTCAATAAACAAAACGATCAGGGTCCAGCTCACGCCTGTGCCGATCACAGATGCCACTAGGGCGGTCAGAATGCCTAGAAGCGCATATTCAAACAGCCAGGACAAGATGATATCTGTGCGTCGTGCACCCAATACTTTCAGAATAATGGAATCAGAAATCCGCTGTGCCTCAGATGTGGCCACACTTCCGGCGAGAACCGCCAGCCCTGACAAAAGAGTAACAGCTGCAGTCAGTTGAATAGCATTCCCGAGTAGATCCAGAACCTTTTCAACGGTGCTGACGGCCTGCCGCACAGATAGAGCTGAGATATTTTTGAAAGATGAGGTAACAGCTTGTTCAATTTTAGATGCGGTGTCATCTGTCTCAGATTTTGTTGTAGCAATCCAGCTGTGTGGGGCGCCTTCCAGCAAGCCAGGTGACATAATAAACACGAAGTTTATACGAAAACTTTCCCAGGCTACTTCACGTGTGTTAGCTATTTCACCGGTAATTTCGCGCCCTAAGATATTCAGAGTAACACTGTCGCCGACAGCCAGTCCAAAATCTTCAGCCATCTCATGTGTGATCGATAACAAAGGGGGGCCGCGATAGTCAGATGACCACCAGCTTCCGGTCATAATCTTTGTCTCTCCGGGTGGCAGAGCCTGCCAAGTCAGGGCCCGATCCCCGCGCAGAATCCAAGCGCTTTCATTGTCTGGGCTGAACTGGCTTGCGGGCACGCCGTCAAGGGCAATGACACGCCCGCGTAACATCGGCGTTTGTTCAATGACTGTATTAGGGGCCTGTTCTTGCACCAGTGTAATGAAAGGTGTGATCTGCTCAGGTTGAATATCAATGAAAAACCAGTCAGGAGCATCATTTTCTGCCCGTCCATTTAGCTGGCTGGCCAGGTTATGCTGACTTGATGTAATAGCTACGAGAACAGAAAGGCCTAGTCCAAAAGCAAGAATGATTGACCGTAGGGGTGATCCCTGCCGAGTAATCGCTAATATTGCTAGTCGGGCTGGAATATAACGCGGCGAGCGGACCAGCCGCATTCCCCTCAATACAGCTTCCCCCAACCCGCTTAAGAACAGAAGAGCGATACCTGTGCCAACAAGAAAGCTGAGGGACAGAACAACATTTCCTGTTGCTAGAAGAGCCAGACTTAGCAGACCAGCGCAACAGATGATGATTGCGCCCAACACAGTATACCCCGGCCAGCCAGTAGGGGGCTCAGAAAGCGCTCTGAAAAGGTGAGCTGCGCGTATAAACTGCGTGCGGGACAGCGGCCACAGGGCGAAGACCAGCGTAGTTAGAAAGCCAAATGCAGCAGCAATGGCTAACGGGCGCGGGTAGAAAGTCGGGTCAAGTGGTACGTTCACATAATCTGCAAATAAACGTGTTGTCGCAAATGGCGTCAGGCCGGCCAGCACAAGGCCTCCGGCAATACCCAGCCCTGCCATTGCCAGAACCTGCAGCATATAAACACGGAAAATCATGTTTGATGTAGCGCCGACACATTTCAGGGTGGCAATCACGGTCATCCGGCTTTGCAGCCAGGCTCGCACCGCCCCGCTGATTCCTAGCCCGCCAATCAAGAGGGCGGTCAGGCTGACGAGCATCAAAAACCGTTCGGCTCGCTCAATAAATCTGTCAAAGGCGCCTGCTGCTGAATCTGTTGTCCGCAGCCGGATGTGTGTGTTTTCAACAGTCTTTTCCAGTTCAGTGATGATGTCTTCAAGCTGCCTGGCCTGCCTGACCACAGCTCTGTTCCGATAAGTGATGAAGGCGCCTTCCTGACGCAGGCCGGACTCATTCAATGTGGCGGCACTGACCATTAGTCGTGGGCCAAAACTGACAAAACTGATTGCCTGATCCGGCTCGCTGTCCAGGATCCCTCTTACTGTTATGGTTATTTCACCCAGCTGCGCTTTATCTCCAACCGACAGGCCTGCGGCCCGCAACAAGGCCGGGGCAACCACGGCTCCCTTGTCTGCAAGGGCTTGTTTCAATGTCTGCGGCGGTGACAGCTCAACAATGCCCACCAGCGGATAGGCTTCATCCACTGCTTTCAGCTCAACAAGTTTGCGTATAGCTGCATGCTCTGTGCCTGTCTCTTTGCCCAACATTGCGCGCATCTGTATAATTTCTGACAGGGAGGCGGTTTGTCTGACTTTGTCGAGCAGTTCATCGTCAGGCGCGACATGCAGGCTGGACAGCTCAAAATCACCACCTAATAGCATACGCCCATTATCTGTAATCCCAGAGCGCATCGACTCAGCAACAGAACCAACAGCACCTATCGCGGCAACGCCAAGCATAAGGGCGGCCAGAAAAATTCTGAAGCGCATAATCGAATGGCGCAGCTCACATCTGGCAAACTGCCAGGCCAGTGACCAGTTTTCATTCTGCATGCGGCCTGCTTTTCTGGGATTTGACATTTAGGCCCTCTTTTTGGATGGGCGGTTCATGGTATCTGCTGTAATCTGACCGTCAGTGACGCGCAGCCGCCGCTCGCACTGGCTGGCCAGGGCCTCATCATGGGTTATTAGCACCAGCGCAGCCTGAACTTTACGGGCGGCTGCAAATAATTGTTTTATCACCTGCTGGCCTGTGGTACTGTCGAGATTTCCCGTTGGCTCGTCGGCCAGCAAAATTTTGGGTTGGGGGGCAATGGCCCGTGCAATTGCTACGCGCTGCTGCTCACCCCCAGATAGCTGATCAGGCAGATGATTGAGACGATGCGAGAGCCCTAGATCGGCCAATGCCTTTTCCGCCTTGTCATTCGCATCTGCCTGGCCAGATAATTCCAGTGGTACAGCGACGTTCTGCAGGGCTGTCATAGAGGGGATCAGCCTGAAGGCCTGAAACACAATGCCGACATTGTCACGGCGCAGGCTGGCTAGCCTGTCTTCATTCATATTTGTTGTGTCCAGACCTGTCAGCACAGCCTTCCCTGAAGTTAACGCTTCCAGCCCTGACATGACCATCAAAAGACTTGTTTTCCCGGCACCAGAGGGGCCCACCACAGCAACATGCTGGCCGGCCGGGATGCTCAGATCAATGCCTTTCAGAATATCTGTTGTACCTGACTGGCTACGCAACTGCAGCCAGGCATTCTTCAGTTTAATGACAGCAGGCGGACCTTTATCTTGATTTGCCTGTTCTGACACATTATGTCGCTTTGAAGGGGTCATCCATATTCCTGTAATGCTTATGGTATGGTGCAGAGTGAGGGGTTGAGATAAAAAAGAGTCGCCTGTTTTCTGATATCCTGTTCGAGTATATGGGTATGACAGGCAGGCCTGCCAAGACGGAGCAATAAATGTTTTCTGTAAATCTGTATACGCTAAAAATATGCGGCCTGATTTTCACTCTGCTGGTCTTTATAACAATCACCGCTGGCTCAACTCCTGCCCTTGCTGCTCAGCAGAGATTAATGGTCTATGGGGACTCCCTTGTGGCTGGCCATGGGCTGAGTGCTGACGAGGGATTTCCAGAGCAGCTTCAGCAGGCGTTAACAGCAGCGGGCAGGGATGTCAAAGTTCTTAATGCAGGTGTGTCCGGTGATACCACAGCTGGCGGTCTAGCCCGTCTTGACTGGGCGCTGAGCGACCAGCCTGATGCGGTGATGATAATTTTGGGCGGCAATGATTTGTTGCGTGGCCTTGACCCGCAGCAGACCCGTGAAAACTTGAAGCAGATTCTGAGCCGTCTGCAGGCGCAGAATATTAAGATATTGTTATGCGGCATGCTAGCTCCGGTGAATTTAGGACTTGCCTACAGACAACAATTTGATTCGATTTATCCTGAATTAGCAGACAGATTTAATACAGAGTTTTACCCGTTTTTCCTCCACGGGGTCGCGCTGAACCCAAAATTTAACCAACCTGATGGGCTGCATCCTAATAAGTCTGGCGTGGCGATGATCACAAAATCAGTGCTGCCTTCTGTGTTGTCTGTCTTAGATAAGGACTAGCCAATGACCAAATCAGATCCTTGCGTCGCCCCGGTAAAGACAGTGTTAATAGCACGTGTCCTAGGTTATGGAGGAGCGCTTCCGTTTTTGTGTGGCGCGATTGCTGCAAGCCAGCAGGTGGCCGTATTGGGTCTTGCGCCAGCCCAACTTCTGCTCAGTTATGGGGCTATTATCCTCAGCTTTTTGGGAGGGTTGCATTGGGGCCGGGTGATCACGAGCCCTAATGCAAATGGGAGCTCTGATTCTACCTGGCTTATCTGGTCTGTTTGCCCGTCTCTTTTAGGCTGGGTGACCCTGATGCTGCCGGTAAAAGTTGGTGCAGTAGTTCTGTCACTGTGTTTTCTGGCTGCTTTACAGATTGATCAGAAGTTGTTTCGGGAGCAGATATGGCCAGTCTGGATGCGGCCATTACGCCTGCATCTCAGCCTGATCGCTGTTGCCAGCCTAACAAGCCTAGCCCTTTGACAAGAAAAAAAGATTTAATTCACCAGCAGATTCAAAACACGGCCTAGCGGACCAGTTAACTTGATTTCGCCCTCATTTACGGCCAAGACCATACATTCCCCATCATCATCAGCAACGGGTTGGTGTTCACTACCAGCTTCTTGGATAGCAATATCGCCAGGACCATAGCTGCCGGTTTCGTCTGTGAATCCGCCTGACAGCACCAATGTTACCTCTACCCCCGTATGGGAGTGGATAGGCACAGCCGTGCCAGAAGCAATTCGGTAAATCTTTGCTTTACCGCCGACTTCACCGAAATTGATATCTGTTTCAAGAATGCCAATTCCTGCTCGGCGCCAGCTTTGTTTGCAATTTGGTTCAGGCACATAATTGGCAATGGGATGCGGTAACCATTCGTTATGCGCACTTACTCTTGAAAATATCTCATCTGTCTCTTTTTCAATCTGGCTTAGCTGTGACATTACGTTTTGAAGCGCGCCTTCTGACAGCGAAACGGGCTCTGAATCTTCAAGCAATATGCCGCCCAATTGCATCAGCATTCGCATTGACCGGCTACTTTTTTCATTCATCGCCAGATGTGTTTCAACTAATAGCTCAAGTGGACGGGAAAGCGCGCCCGTTGCATAATCGAGGAGCAGAGCATCAAGTACTTGCGTATTTAATGTTGCTTGTTCGTTCATGACTTCCATATTCCTTCAGGCTCGTCCAAGTGAGCGCGTAACCTATTTAGTGCTAATCTAATCCTCGATTTCACAGTTCCAAGAGGGACTCCGCTCTCATCAGCAATTTCTCTATGTGACTTTTCTTCATAGTACGCAGAAAAGATCATTTTGGCTTGCTCTTCGGGTAAATTTTTCAAAGCGTGGCGAATTTTCTTCTCTTCTTGTTGTCTGAAGACAAAAATATCGCTTGTTTCGACGTCATCTGGAGCTAGGCTTGGGTCGCTCATATCTGGCAGGGGTCTGTTTTCACGTCTTAGACGATCAATACGTTTGTTGCGGGCGATCGTAAAAATCCATGTGCTGGCCCCTGATTGCCGGACATCATAAGTTTCTGCTCTGCGCCAGACCATAATCATGGCTTCCTGTGCAACCTCTTCAGCGATGGAATCATCTGTACCCAGACGCAGCAAAAAGGACTTTATCCTCGGTGCAAAATGTTCAAATAACTCAGCAAAAGCAACTCTGTCGCGTTCGCGGCCGACGCGCACGAGTAAATTATCCCATTTAGTCAGACCGTTCGGTTTGACAGTTGTGTAGCCAGTTCCCATGACTTTAGTTAACGGGACAGCGAGCTCACTTACAAGTTGAAAATACATTTCAGGTCGATTTTCATACATTTTTCTAGTTTCCGCCTATCAAAAATGGGGATTTTGCACAAAAAGTGATGTCTCATTTGCATCATTATGAAATTCAAACATGAAAATGCCACTTTTTCTTTATATGGGTTTCATGAAAAAGCCTTGCTCCATGACAAAAGTTTTGCGATTCTTCACCACATGGGCTACAGGTCTTTTCATAATCTGGTAAATTTATGTCAAAAACGGGGAAAGTTATGACGGGCAGATATGGTGTTGCGGTTTTGTGTCTTTGGGTTCTGTGTGTAACAATGGTCATAGGGCAAGTTCAGGCAAAAACTGAAGAGCTTAAGGGATTCAAGGATTGGATGATCTATAAGCAGGAAACGGCCAAAGGCCGGATTTGCTTTATGTCAAGCGTACCAAAAGAGTTGCGTGGAGATTATGACCGGGCCAATCGTGGCGAAACCCGTGTTTTCGTCTCGCATGGTCCAGGCAAGGCAGAGCGAGATGTTGTGTCTGTGTTAGCGGGCTACAGATATAAAAAGCAGTCAGAGGTTGATTTTTCCATTGATAAGAAAAGTGCAACCCTGTTCACATTAGACAACCGTGCTTGGTCACAGGGGCCGGAAGATGATATGAGACTGATAGCAGCTATGAAACGGGGCTCCAAGTTAATAGTGACAGGCGTGTCATCACGCAATAACAAAACCATTGATGAATATTCTTTGTCTGGCTTCACCGCAGCAAAAAATTTCCTGGATAAAGCCTGCCCCTAAAAGTATGTGAATGATAGCGTCTGTCTACACATCTGCTGCAGAAGACGGATAAAGCTGGGCAAACTAAGTGACAGGACAGCCAGAGGAGTGTCTTTCGTGAATACTATGCTGCCAGAGACCAGAATACCTCTTCTGGGCCTGTCTCTTTACGAGCTGGAGATGCGGATAGAACAGTTGCAATTGCCGCGGTTTCGCGCTCGCCAGCTCTGGCGGTGGATCTGGCGGCATGGGCTAACGGATTTTTCAGATATGACTGATCTGGGGAAATCTGTTCAATTGCTGCTCGTCCAGCATTTTCATGCAGACCGGCCAATTGTCTCTCGCCGTCAGAATTCAGCAGATGGGACAATTAAGTGGCTGATTAAACTTGTAGATGGCCAGGAAGCTGAAACGGTTTATATCCCAGATTCAGACAGAGGTACTTTATGTATTTCATCACAGGTAGGTTGCACTCTGACCTGCTCCTTCTGTCATACAGGAACACAGCGTCTGGTGCGCAATCTCAGCGTGGATGAGATTTGTGGTCAGGTCCTTCTGGCCATGGATGAGCTCGGGGACTGGCCAGCTGGTAAGCCTGACCGCCGCCTGACTAATATTGTGCTGATGGGCATGGGCGAGCCATTATATAATTATAAGAATGTTGCTAAAGCGCTGCAGACCATCATGAGCGGTGAAGGCATTGCACTGTCGCGCCGGCGAGTGACCTTATCTACATCCGGCATTGTGCCTGAAATTCAGAAATGTGGTGAAGAGCTGGGCGTGAATCTTGCTATTTCATTGCATGCGGTGCGGGATGAACTGCGAGATCAGCTTGTGCCTATTAACCGCAAATATAATCTGAAGTCGCTGATTGATGCGGTGCGGACCTATCCCGGCCTTTCAAATGCTCGTCGGGTGACATGGGAATATGTGATGCTTGCGGGAATTAATGATAGTGAAGCTGATGCCAAGGCTTTGGTGCAGCTAATAAAAGGCATCCCGTCAAAAATTAATCTGATTCCTTTCAATCCATGGCCAGGCACGGCACATAAGTGTTCTGATGATGAGGCCATTGATAAATTTGCGAAAATCGTCATGCGTGCTGGCTACGCCTCACCTGTCAGAACCCCGCGGGGGCGTGATATTCTGGCAGCCTGCGGCCAGCTGAAATCTAATTCTGTCCGCTTGCGGGCCTCTGAGAGGCAAGCCGCACAAGCCTGATGCGACTTTTTGACGGCTGCGTAAGTGATGATCTCTACTTGAAACACATTCAAAACGACATTAAATAGTAAAATAGAGGTGGTGGGCATTCTGCAACCTCTCTCTAACATTAAATTTTCATACCAAGGAGTTTGAAATGCAGGAAAACCGTTACGCGTCATCTGTGACTGGCCAATCAGTTTCGATTGATGCCGGTTTACGCGGCTACATGCTGGGCGTCTACAATCATATGACAACCGCTCTTGCCCTCACAGGCTTTGCTGCTTTTGGCACAAAGCTTATGGTTCAGGCCAATCCGGCCTTCGGTCAGTTGCTGTTTGGCACACCTTTGATGTATGTTATCATGTTTGCCCCTCTGGCCATGGTTATGTGGATCAGCTTCAAAATCAACAGCATGTCTCCTGGAAAGGCCCGGACATTATTCTACATTTATGCCACAGTTATGGGTCTGTCTTTGTCCACCATTCTGTTTGCATTTACAGGGGCCAGCGTCGCCAGAGCTTTTTTCATCACCGCAGGTGCATTTGCAGCTCTGTCAATATTTGGATATACCACAAAACGTGATCTGACCGCGCTTGGCGGGTTTTTGATTGTTGGTGTAGTTGGTTTAATTCTCGCCTCCATTGTCAATATATTTTTAGCTTCATCAGGCATGGAATTTCTAATCTCTGTGGTTGGTGTATTGCTGTTTGCTGGTCTGACCGCCTACGACACGCAGAAAGTGAAATCCATCTATTATGCAGGTGACAGCAGTGAGGTGGCCGGACGCAAGTCCATCCATGGGGCGCTCACCCTGTACCTTGATTTCATCAATATGTTCTTATTCATGGTCCAGCTGCTTGGTAACCGCGAATAGAGCTTTTTGAGGTGGTAAATTTTCACCATTGATTATCAGGCCCGGGGCATCATACTCATGTTCCGGGCTATTTTTATTTGGCTGTATTTTCTTCGTCCTCGGATAGTCTCGCATAATGTCTCAGTCTTCAACTTTAGCGCCCAGCCTGACTGCTTTTTTGCAGTCTGCCACACAGGCTGGAGAGCTCCTGCCAGATGTGGAGGAAGCGGTTCTTTGTCTAGCAGAGGCATCAATCAACATCGCTGAGTTAGCGGCACAGAATGGCATAAGCCAGGCTGCCTTGGGGGCAGAGACAGGTAAGGAAAATGCAGATGGTGATGACCAAAAGGCACTTGATGTTCTTGCTGACCAGCTAATTGAACAGGCTTTGGCAAAAACTAGTCTGTTTGCCTATCTGTCCGAAGAACGTGAACAACCTGTACCTTTTTCGGCATCCGGCCGGCTGATTTGTGCCTGTGATCCCCTGGATGGATCATCTAATATTGATACCAATCTGACGATTGGGACAATTTTCTCACTCTATCCTGCCCCTGACCATAAGACAGAAACAAACCTGCTGTGCCCCGGCCGTGGTCAGATTGCCGCAGGTTTTTTTGCTTATGGGCCTCAGACAGCGCTTCTATTGACCTATGGTAATGGGGTTTTTGCATTCTGCTTTGACGGGACGCAGTACAGGCTAATGGATTGGCAGGTCAGAATTCCGGTCCAGACATCTGAATTTGCTATTAATGCGGCAAATCACCGGCACTGGTCTGACCATACAGCCAGCTATATTGACCAGCTTCTTGCAGGCAGACGGGGCGAAAGGGGTAGAAACTTCAATATGCGCTGGGCGGGATCACTGGTTGCTGATTGCTGGCGTATTTTGCGGCGTGGTGGCATTTTTCTATATCCTGAAGATAGCCGCAGGGGCTATGAATCCGGCCGTCTGCGTCTTGTTTACGAGGCCAACCCAATTAGCTTTCTGGTTGAACAGGCAGGTGGTCTTGCCACAGATGGAGAACAGGATATTCTAGATATACAGCCCACTGACCTGCATCAGCGTGTCTCGCTTATCTTTGGGTCTGCTGATGAGGTTGAGTGGTATAAATCAAGCTGATTTTGTCTGCAACCTAGAAATTTTAAATTGCGGTTTTGTCTGAAAAGAACCACTATATGAGTGGAAAACACGCGGTTAATCGGATGAGTTATCTATGCTTGTGACCTTGAGACAAATTCTGGATCATGCGGCTGAACATGACTATGGGATTCCAGCGTTCAACATCAATAATATGGAGCAGGGCCTTGCGATCCTGAAAGCAGCTGACAGTGTGGATTCCCCTGTGATTCTTCAAGCCAGCCGGGGCGCTCGGGGCTATGCAGGTGACCTTATTCTTCAGTCTCTGATTAAAGGCTTAGAAGCGATGTATCCGCATATTCCTATCTGCATGCATCAGGATCATGGCAACTCACAAGCAACCTGCATGACTGCTATTCAATATGGCTTTACATCTGTAATGATGGATGGTTCGCTCGAAGCAGATGGCAAAACTCCCGCGTCTTATGATTATAATTTGAGAATTACAGCTGATGTCACACAGATGGCCCATCATGGAGGCGTGTCTGTTGAAGGGGAGCTCGGCGTTCTTGGCTCTCTTGAAACCGGAATGGGTGACCAGGAAGATGGCCATGGTGCAGAAGGAAGATTATCGGAAGAGCAGTTGCTGACAGATCCGCAACAGGCTGTTGATTTTGTGGAAGCCACACAGGTTGATGCGCTAGCGATTGCGATGGGTACGAGTCATGGAGCTTATAAATTCTCGCGCAAGCCAGACGGTGAGATTCTGGCTATGCATGTAATTGAGGATATTCACCGCCGCCTGCCGCAAACCCATTTAGTTATGCATGGCTCCTCTTCTGTGCCACAGGAGCTGCAGGATATATTCAATGAATTTGGGGGTGAAATGCCGCAAACTTATGGGGTGCCGATAGAGGAAATTGAACGGGGCATCAAGCATGGTGTGCGCAAAGTCAATATTGATACAGATTGTCGCCTAGCTATGGCAGGCGTGATTCGTAAAGTTGCGCAGACCGCCCCGTCAGAATTTGATTTGCGCAAATTTCTAAAGCCAGCTCAAGACGCGATGGAAACGTTATGCCGGAATCGATTTGAGAGGTTTGGTACAGCTGGAAACGCTCATAAAATAAAGCCCATTTCCCTTGCCGATATGGCCCGCTTTTATGCGAACGGCCAACTTGATCCAAAGATTTCTGCTTAATCTGCGCATAAACTTTTATCCGCTGGGCTTGTTTTTCATCATCTCTGCTTCACAAAAACCGGTCAGGCTGTATAGCCTTTCCGATTTCATAATTTAATATTCAGAAATGTACCTTTCAAGCTCACAACCGTCATGCTACCTGTGTCAGTCTCGGTGTTAACAGTCTGCTGCTGGCCATGCCACGTCTCATTTTGGCGATCGCCAGAACTGCGACGTCAACTGCGGGTTCGATCAGAATCACAGACAGATAAGCAACACCAAAACTGGTTACTGCACTGATATTTTCTGCGCTGAAACCCTGACCATAGAAAGCCCAAAATGCCACCCAGGCCACAATGCCAGTCTGGTAGGTCGCCGACAGCTTTAGCACCTGTGTGTAGGTTAAATCCACATAGGGCGTATTTGGAGCGATAATCCGCCCCGCAACCCATGAAATCGCAAATAATGGAAACAACAGGGTGGTTGTGTTCATGAAATATTGAGGCAGGTCAGCTGGCGCAAGAAACAGGCCTTGAATGGCTAGGCCGGCAGCAAGACCAATGGCTGCAGGAGCTGCCCCGAATAAAAGGAATAAGGTCGAACCAAAGATAAAATGTACTTCTGATACGCCAACGGGAAATTTTGGCAGAACCTCAAAGAAAAATACAGTTAATAAAGTTGCCATGATGAATCGAAGGGCAAGTGCTGCAATGTTGGACTGCCGCATTGTGTCGATCGCAGATTTGATTGTCAGACCGGTCGCGCCAGCGGCTGTTGCATAGCTGAGAGCCATTTTCACTTCGTTAACGACGCCTGGTTCAATATGCATTTTCGTCTCCTTATTTAACCGTCTTCCCCGACGGTGTTGGTAAAAAAGGTAAGGCCGGTCTCCTGGCTTGTGTGTCATCATGCAAAATCAGCCTTCCCAGTTTCCCAGTGGCATTTTGATATGCACTCTCCACTTACAGTCGCGGGGGCGGCTCTGGACTTGGTTTTTACCGCACCAGATTCCCTTTTAAAAATAGATGATCCTCTCCTTACAAGGTTAAGAGTTCTGCAGTGAATCAAAAAAAAGTAGTAAAATGTCGCCATCTTATTTTCTGGCGGCGACAACTACGCTTTGCCAGTTCAGTGTTTGGCTGCATAAGGTCTGCTAAAGTCAGACAGACGCCGACGTAAATAGGGAGGCTAGACACAGCCAGCCTGCTGTCTCACTCAGTACTTGCACAGCTCCACACACATCACCTGTTTGCCCGCCAATCTGTCGTCTTGAAAAAACGGCAAAACACATCCCGGCCATGGCTGCAGCGAGCAGCGCATAAATAATCAGGCTGCTGCAGTACAGCACCGCTGGCACACAAAAAACAGTGGCGATTCCAGCTGAAAGGGAATGTGGTTTGCTAGCTGAATGTCCCAGCCCGTCGGATCGGGCTGCAGGCAAATAGGCCAGACAGGCCAACATATTTAGGCGGCTGAACATAGCTAGACTGATAATCAGCATCAGGCTATTTAGGTCAGCTGGGAAGGTGGACAGGGTCGCGATGCGAGCAGCCATGGTTATAATCAGGGCCAATACCCCATAAGTGCCAACACGGCTGTCTTTCATAATCTCCAGTTTCCGGGCGCGAGTCTGTCCGCCTCCAAATCCGTCCGCACAATCTGCCAGCCCATCCTCATGCAATGCGCCTGTCAGGACAAGGCCAACCGCCAGCGCTAGAACAGCTGCGAGAAGCGCTGGCAGCCCCAACAGCACAAAGCCCATATAACTGCCGCCGATCCCGCATCCTACAGCAACTCCGGCCAGCGGGAAGGCCCAGCTGGCAGCAGCCAGCTCAGGCGGATTACCAGCCAGACGGCCCGCAGGCAGGCGGGTCAGCAGCAGAAAAGCCATCTGGAATTCAGTGATGTGCCGGAGCAGTCTTTTCATCCGCCAACTATGCCTGCTGACTGAAAGGTGGCCATCTGGTTATGGCATGCAACCGCGCCGCGCAATATAGATAAAGCTAAGGCTGCTCCACTGCCTTCTCCGAGCCGCATCTCAAGGTTCAAGATGGCTGACTTACCCATTGCCGTCAACAGATGCTGGTGTCCGGGTTCTGCAGACATATGACCGACTAGGCAGTGGTCGAGACTCGCTGGCGTCAGCCCGAAAAGGGGCGCAGCTGCTGCTGTACAGATAAATCCGTCCAACAAAACAGGGATACGCGCCGAACGCGCTGCCAGAATGGCGCCGCAAATTGCAGCTTGCTCACGCCCGCCAAAAGCGAGCAGGGCCCCCAAACCGGGACGGGCACCATTTTTGGCAAGGCCTTTTTGTATGACTGCCTGTTTGTGGGCAATTCCGGCTGCATCAGATCCCGCGCCGGCTCCGACCCAGCGTGCCACATCACCGCCAAACACAGATGCGGCCAGCGCAGATGAGATTGTTGAATTGCCAATGCCCATTTCGCCCAGAATAAGGATATCTGCATCCAAGTTCACAGCCTTTGCACCTTTACTCATTTCTGCACACAGCTCAGACTCGCTTAACGCCTCTTCTTTTGTGAAATCCTTTGTCGGCACATCAAGTGTCAGCGGCACTACTTTCAGTTCAGCTCTGCTTTCTGCACAAAGTTGGTTTATGGCAGCGCCGCCAGCCTCAAAATTGGCCACCATCTGAGAAGTCACCTTCTGTGGGAATGGGTTTACGCGTTGCGCGCAGATGCCATGATTTCCAGCAAAAATAATCGCTTGTGCTGTCTGTAAGGAGGGTTTGACCTGCCCTTGCCAACTAGCCAGAAATACGGCCAGCTCTTCCAGTCGTCCCAGCGATCCCGGCGGTTTAGTCAGCTGGTTCTGGTGCGCTAGAGCAGCTGCCTCAACTACCTCGTCTTTTTCAGGCAGGTTGTGTGCAAAGGCAGAAATCTGGTTCAGATCCGTGAAGGTGATCATCTGTTCTGTTATCCTATTATGTTCAGTCTTGCTATTGATCATCATTGTCGCGGTTTAATTTTCACCGGTATGCCCGACATACAGACATAGACTTCATCAACCGCCTGCGCGACGATTTGATTCAATCGACCAGCTTCATCCCGAAACCGCCTTGCCAGCGCATTTTCGGGAACAATGCCACTGCCCACTTCATTCGTCACTAGAATCACAGGATCAGCTCGGCTGGCAAGGGAGGCAACCAACGCGTCTGCTGCGACTTCTGTATCCTGTCCAGCCAGCATCAGATTGCTCAGCCACAGGGTGAGACAATCAATAACGCAGGGGCCTTTTCCATCTGTCTGCGTGACAGCCCGCACAAGGTCAAGCGGTGCATGCACAGTGTGCCATTCCGGCCCGCGTCTGCGCTGATGACGGGCGATCCGCGCCGCCATCTCCTCATCAAAGGCTTCTGCCGTGGCGATATAGACAAGGCGTTTGCCAAGATGCTGGCCAAAATCTCTGACCCGCTCTTCAGCAAAATTACTCTTTCCAGACCTAGTCCCGCCGGTTACCAATAGTGTCAGTGCCATAGATATAAGGTGTTACTCTATTCTGAGGAAAAAAGGGAACGTTTTTTAAGTATGTCTCATTACAATCGCGATATCTGGCTTATCCGTCATGCGCCCGCTTGCCCGCCAGGCTATCTTTATGGCCATACAGATGCTGATATCGGGCAGATTGAAACTGCCACGCAAGAACGCCTGCAGCAGAAACTAGCTGACTGCCAGTATCTTTGCAGCAGCCCTGCAAAGCGATGTGTGCGCACCTGCCAGGCGCTGTTTCCTGACCACACACCGCCGCACTTGATCGCGGCGTTCTGGGAGCAGTATTTTGGTGACTGGGAAGGCCTCGCTTATCCAGATTTGCCTGATCTGGGTTCGATGAATGGACAGGAACTGGCCAAGTTTACGCCGCCAAACGGGGAAAGTTTTTTGGATTTATGTGCCCGCATACAGCCAGCGTTTTACTCCCTGCTACAGGATGTGGATGTACAGCAGATCGCTGTCTTTGCCCATGCAGGGGTGATTCGCGCAGTGCTTGCGCTGGTGTTTGACAGTCCTGAAGCGGCGCTGAAATGTGAAATTGACCCGCTGTCTATAACGCATCTGCGGGTTTTGCCTGATAACCAGTTTTCACTTGTCTGCATCAATCAGGGTGGCTAATTTTGGGGCTCTGATCTTATCTTTTCGGTGAGAATATGTCCTTTTTTCTTTCCATGCTGCTCGCGCTTTGCCTCGACCGGCTTATTGGCTGGCCCGAACCGGTCTATCGCCGCTTTTCGCATCCTGTTGTGGGTATAGGGCATATCATCAGTGCCTTGGCAAACAGGCTGAACAACCCGGACTGGTCTGCTCCTGTTCGCTATATGACCGGGTTTATCAGCGTGTCTGTGCTGCTTTGTCTTCTGGCTGCGGCCTGTCTGTCTGTGATGTCTTTTCTGCCTTCTGGGTGGGCTGGAATCGTGCTGACCGCTGTTCTGGTATGGCCGTTTCTGGCTGCAAAATCACTGTGCTCTCATGTCCGTGCTGTTGAAACGCCGCTTCACGCAGGGGATTTGCCTGCCGCCCGACAGGCTGTGGCGATGATTGTAGGCCGGAATTCTGTTCAGCTCGACACTGCAGGCATCAGCCGTGCGGCCATCGAAAGTCTAGCTGAAAACACATCAGACGGGGTAACGGCACCATTGTTTTGGGGGGTTCTTTTCGGTCTGCCTGGTGTTGTGGTTTATAAGGCAATTAATACAGCTGATTCGATGATTGGTTATAGAAACAAGACTTATGTGGCCTTTGGTTGGGCCGCTGCAAGGCTTGATGATCTGGTCAATTTGATACCTGCACGTCTGACTGGCTTTATCTACGCCCTGCTGGCCAAACAACGGTGCCGAGCGGTACAGATAATGGTGGCAGATGCGCCCCGCCACCGCTCACCAAATGCAGGCTGGCCTGAATCTGCTGTTGCTGCCGCTCTTGACATACGCCTGTCCGGCCCACGCCATTATGAGGACACTGTTACAGCGGACCCTTGGTTAAATAAAACTGGGCGTGACCCAAGCGCAGCTGACATTTCTCTTGCGCTGCGCCTTTACAGCCGCTTGCTTTGGGTGGTCAGCCTGTTACTTTTGTCTGGGGCGGTTCTTGTTTTTTTGGCGGGTAACGGGGCAGGCGTGTGACAACAGAACATGGAGGGGATTTAGACACGGCCATTGCCAGGTTTGGCGGCAAGCGTGCCGAATGGCTTGATCTGTCAACCGGGATAAACCCGCACCCCTATCCCTTGCCTCAGTTGGACAGCTTTGTTTGGACAGCGCTGCCGGACAAGCAATTGTCCAAGGCTGTGGAAAAAGCCGGTGCCGCGCGCTATCAGACCACAAGGCCCGTTCTCTGTCTTGCCGGTGCTCAGCAGGCGATCCAGATCTACCCACTTTTATGGGCAGAAAAACGCTTACGCCTGTCAGCACATGTTCTTTATCCCAGCTATAATGAACATGAGTACCAGCTTTTGCAGCAGGGCTGGCAGGTCACGCGCAAGACACAGGCTTCACAGCTTGTCGGGGCAAATCTTGCGGTGATAGTTAACCCAAACAACCCGGATGGCCGGTCTGTGCCGCCACAAGAACTGCTTGCGCTAGCTGATCGGGTGGAGTTTTTGGTGATCGATGAAAGCTTTTGTGATCCGCTGCCGGACCTGTCTGTCTGTCCGCATCTGACAGCCGCGCATGACAATGTGCTAGTCTTGCGGTCTTTTGGGAAATTCT
Source organism: uncultured SAR116 cluster alpha proteobacterium (assembly GCA_902523435.1). Classification (GTDB taxonomy): domain Bacteria; phylum Pseudomonadota; class Alphaproteobacteria; order Puniceispirillales; family Puniceispirillaceae; genus JADHLI01. The sequence goes on along the minus strand of CABYZM010000016.1, from coordinate 2,277 downwards.
ATGGTCTTGCCGGGGCCAGACTTGGCTTTGCCATTGGGGAGCAGGCAGTGCTTGATAAAATGGCAGACCGGATTGGCAACTGGGCAGTATCTGGTCCTTCACTGGCGATCGGCAAAGCCGCTCTGGGAGACCAGAACTGGGCCACCCGCATGAGAGAACAGCTCGCCCATGACGCCCATCGACTTGACCAGATTGCCGCTCTGGCTGGCTGGCAGACCATTGGGGGGACCAGCCTGTTCCGGCTTTACCAGATGACAGATGCCCGCTACTGGCAGGAACATTTGGCAAGACAACGTATCTGGGCTCGTTCTTTCAGCTATAATGACGAATGGCTGCGTCTTGGTTTGCCGCCTGCATCCGGGTGGGATCGCCTGCAACAGGCTATTATCCGTTAGCGTGCGCAGGCCAGAATCGCATCCACATCCAGCTGCTGTTCTATATGGTCAGCCAGCTGGTCAAGGACATCATCTACGGTTTTTTCAAAAGATAATGAGCTAACAGGGGCGCCAAGGCGGGTCAGAAAGGCACGACGGAATTCATCTTCACAAAACAGTCCGTGCAGATAACTGCCCTGAACATGACCATCTTCTGAACAAGCCCCGTCAGCCCGCCTGTCTCTTTTTTGCCCGATAAAAGCAAACGGGCGCTGGCAGTCTGGGCCGTTTGTGTTGCCAAGGTGAATTTCATATCCTTTTAGCGTTAGACCGGTTTTGGAATGTTGGGCGGTCACCTCACGCAGGGTTTTCTGCGCATCCATCGTAGTGGTCACCTTCAATAGTCCCAGCCCTTCACACTCTCCTGGTAGGCCATCCAGCCCCTCTGGGTCAGTGATCACCTCCCCCAGCATCTGGTAGCCGCCGCACAATCCTAAAATATGGCCGCCGCGCCGCCGATGTGCCTGCAGATCAATGTCCCAGCCTTGCGCCCGCAGAAAGGCCAAATCACCGCGGGTGGATTTACTGCCTGGGATCAGAACCAGATCAGCGTCACCAGGGATTGCCTGCCCAGCTCGTAGCATGACAAGCTGAACATTATCTTCATGCACAAGCGGATCCAGATCATCAAAATTCGCCATGCGCGAAAGACTCAGGCATACAATTTTTATCTGGCCTGAAGACGGACGTGTTCTAATATCCTGCGCGTCTTCTGCAGGCAGCTGCCAGGCTTGGCAAAAATAGCTGAGCACCCCAAAGCCGGGCCAGCCTGTCTGCGCTTTTATCATCTGATAGCCATCGTCAAAAAGCTCGACATCCCCTCTGAATTTGTTAACAATAAAGCCAACAATTTGTTGTCTGTCGGCAGCAGGCAGAACCGCATCTGTGCCAACCAGCTGGGCAATGATCCCGCCACGGTCAATATCTCCAATCAGAATTACTGGCACGTCTGCGGCTAGCGCAAAACCCATATTGGCAATATCATCCTTACGCAGATTTATTTCTGCTGGGCTGCCTGCCCCTTCCACCAGCACCAGATCATAATCTGCTGTCAGTCGTCTGAAACTTTCCAGCACATCTGGCATCAGCTGCGGCTTAATCCGGGTATAGTCACGTGCAGTAAGGCTGCTAAGCCGCTTTCCCTGCACAATTACCTGCGCCCCGGTTTCAGTTTCTGGCTTCAGCAAGACAGGGTTCATATCAGTATGGCTGGCCACCCGGCATGCCCTAGCCTGTAAGGCCTGTGCGCGTCCAATCTCGCCGCCATCTTCTGTGACAGCTGCGTTATTAGACATGTTCTGCGGCTTGAACGGGGCCACCCGCAGACCCCGTCTGACTGCGGCCCGGCATAACCCAGCTACCAGAACAGACTTGCCCACATTGGACCCGGTTCCCTGAAACATAATCGCCGGCATCTCGACAGACCCTTAAAATTCAATACCCTTTTGGGCTTTTATCCCATCTCGGAAAGGATGTTTGACAAGGCTCATTTCAGTCACTAAATCGGCAGCTGCAATCAGCTCTTCTTTTGCATTTCGGCCAGTCAGCACCACATGCGTTCCTGGCGGTTTTTCTTTCAGCAAAAATTGGACAACCTCATCGATATCTAGATAATCATAACGCAGCGCGATATTAATCTCATCCAATAACACAAACTGGATTTCAGGGGTGCGAATCAAGGCCTTTGCTTGTTCCCAGCCTGCTTGTGCCGCGGCGATATCGCGGGCCCTGTTCTGTGTTTCCCAGGTAAAACCTTCACCAGATACAACAAACCGGCATTCTTCTGAAAAACGCTGTTCTAAAAAATCACGCTCACCTGTCCGCCAGGTGCCTTTTATAAACT
>CABYZM010000015.1 GCA_902523435.1 uncultured SAR116 cluster alpha proteobacterium | reverse complement strand
TAACAGGTTGAGGTTTTCTATTGCGGGAAGCGTATCTGTTTTTTTAATTATTGGGCTAGCATTATTTTTTTTCCTATCAAAACAAACAGAGGATGAAGCTAAAATAGCCTTTTCCTCAAAGCCGCTAGTTTTTGTCTCTAGAGTTGAAGGGGCAAATTTTAAAAGTGAAGAAAAACAATTTTTGGAAGGGCTTACAGAGGCCATTACTTCACAATTATCAAAATCAGGTTCAATTAGAATCATTCCAAGAAAAACAGCAGTTCGCCTTGAGGAACTAAAAATTGAAAATGATGAATTAGCTAGTTTGAATGGCGTGAAATTTTTAGTTTCTCCGTCGATGCAAATTTTTGAGTCTGTAGCAAGGATAAACATTGAAATATCCGATCTTGAAAAAAGACAGGTTGTTGTTTCCACTATCAAAGATTTTGACCTCACTAATAAATTTAGTTTTCAAGATCAGGTAGGAGAGCATATCCTAAGTGAATTTCTTGTGAATGTTTTAAATCAAAAAGGGCTTTATGAAAGCTATTTTAGTTGGCGAAAAACCCCTATTACTCCTCAACAGTTAGTTCAATATGCGAATTTTAGATCCGAAATGGCGAAATGGACGGAGGAAGGTTTCGTAAATGCAAGCAGAATTCTTATTGAAATGAAAAGGTGGCCTGGACCAAATAAACAGGAAGATTGGTTGGTTCAGGATACTTGGTTGGATTTTTTTGGGATGGCCATGAACAAACTTCCTAAAACACCGGAGAACCTTGACAAGCTCAGAGAAGAACTAGACTTGACGATAAATATTAAACCAAGTCCTGAGAACTATGCCAGTAGAGCATTATTAAGCTTAAGTATGGGTATCACAGGATGTGAGCAAGCTTTCAATGATCTGAGGCTTGCTCATCAAAAAGCGGGTAATGCTGATAGTTATGGCTATGCAAGTGTTGTCTATGGTAGGTGCGGCAAAACTCATGAAGCAGCAACATATGCTCGAAACCAATTCGACTTGACACCAATTGATACGAATTGGCGTTCAACAACTCGCCTTGCCTTCAGATTATACGAAAATCAACAGAAAGAGGAAATGTATATTCTCCTGGAGGACGTGCTTGACGCAATAGATCTACCTGCACCATTACTTGCATTCATTGCTTACGACAAATACAAAGCTGGCGAAGAAAAATTAGCAAAAACTTTCTTTGTTAGAGCAAAAAAATTTGGTTTTACAAATAAAGCGTTGGACCAACTTCTTTATTTAAAAAGCTTGCGTGAAGATGTGTCAGTTGTGCTGGAAAGGCTCAACTCTGAGCTATGATTTTTAATTAATATCCCGAGGAAAAAACTCTCTTGGGAGAAACAATGCACTCGATCTTTAAGGTTTTAATCCGAACTGATAACATACGTCTCCGGTAATTTTGCACTCTGTAATCGTAATATAAGCGACTTTGCCGTAAGATACTCAAGCGTTTTCTATTAGACCTTTAGAGAATTGAAAGGTTCACACCAGCGTTCAAGCTAGAGATTTAAAGTAATCCAGGTCACCGCGAAGAATTAATATCAGGGCTTTTTCAATAGTGATTTTATTTAATAGATACTTAACGCAATCCGTGAGGTTTTTTATTTTTGCTCTTCTTATTCTGTTATTAAGCTATCTACTCTATGTTCATCCGGTATTTTTGATTAGCTACTTAATTTTTGATTTTAAAACGAGTCTGTTTTATCTAATCATTCCATCATTAATAATTACTTGTGTAACGCTAATTTATCTAAAGACACACTTCACTAATTCTTTAATTAGAAGTTTTATTCATAATGGCATGGGACTGGGCTTTATCGGCTTCTGGGTTTTCAACATAGGTCTTTTATTTTCAATTTTTCAAAAGGATTATAAATATGAAATTGGGTGTTCATCCTTTTTCGTATTTTTCTTGTTGAGCCTACATGGCCTAATCCAAGGTCGGCTTATAAAGTTAAAAGTTTTAAAATTTGAGAGTGCTAAGATTAATGCAGCAGCAAAATTTTTATTTCTGAGTGACGTTCATCTAGGCTCAAACCCCAGAAGCCACTTGGAAAAGATTTGCACCACTATAGAAAAATTAGACTTCGATTTTTTATTAATTGGTGGCGACCTTTTCGATTCAAGTTCATTTAATTCAAAGGACCTCATTCCACTAAAACGAATAAAATCTCCGATCTACTTCGTTACTGGTAATCATGAATATTATGTCAAAGATTATCAGATAAAACTACAAGCACTCCCCATGCAAAATATATCAATATTGGATAATGAAAGTATAATTTTAGGTGAAATAAATTTAATTGGCATTAGTGATAATCAGTCACCTGAGCGCCAATTTCTATTAGCGCAAAGTATGATTAAAAAAAATTTATTCAACTTATTGTTAGTTCACAAACCATCCGTCTGGGAGAAAGCACGAGAATTTACAGACCTTATGTTATCAGGCCATACTCATAATGGACAAATATTTCCCTTTAATTTTCTAGTCCGGATGCAATTTAAAACCGTCTATGGATTGTTCAAAGAAAAACAATCCAGATTATTTGTATCCTCAGGCAGTGGAACATGGGGGCCAAGAATGCGGATTGGAACTAATAACGAAATTCTCCAAGTTGAAATAAGCCCAAATTTTGAGAAAAATTAAAATTACAAAAAAGAATGTCAATCAACAATTTTAAAGCTCAGAAGTTACCCTGAAACCGACCTGCACGCTTTGAATTCAAACAGTCCTTTAAACGCTACGTGATGCAATTTTTGCAGTGTAATGAATAATTTTTAGCAGTAGAAGGGTCAGTGATATTGACATATTTCATTATTGTGGCCCTTTATCGTTCTTTTCCTCCCGAACTGGGCCGCATTTTTTTATCAACTCTTTAAACACCGGTCTTAACCAGATATATGACAAAATTAGCTTCAGTGTTCCGAGAGGTTTACTGGAACATCCGATTAAAAAGTGGTCATAACTCCCAGAGATATACGGAGTGGGACCAGAGCCGTAAAAATATTTTTTCTGGCTTTTCTGGACAGCCTTACGGCAAATAGGTTTTAGACCATCTTCCGTATTGAAAAGATTGCTGTTTAAATTTACCGCCCGTAGCGTGGAACAATTACTCCTCCAACTTGAATAAGTTCTTATAACTCTGGTACAGTCCGAAGCTATGTTGGGTAAAGAAACCGTGGTGCTTTGGGACATAAATCCATCGGTTTATTTCAATATAACTTCATAATGTTATAGAACATGCCCGACTCTTAAAAAGCTGTGCTTTCGATAGATATCGATAAGTTTGGGGAGGAATGCACAGCTTGGGTGAGGCCACGCAATCAATACTCAATATTGTTTTTAAGTTGGGATTGAACTTCTAACTTCTAGACACGAGTCTGGGCCTCGCCCAAAATTTTTGAGTGAGCTATTGCTACCTAACAGAGAAGTTTGAGACACCTATGTGGCAGGTAAAATTAGTTAAATACATGCAAAGTATGTCATTAGTTCTTCAATTAATCAATTAAATTGCAGTTTGGTCATCTCTCTCTCTCATTTACTTTCACTGAAATCAAATTAGTGAAAAATTAAAAGACAATCAGGATGTAAAATCTTCACTGGTCAAGTTCAAAGATTGGGTTAAATCTCAATATGAAAAACTGAGAGATTATGTAAATCATCTGAGAAAAATGGACACAAAAATACGCCGTAGTGTGATGGAAGTGTCTATTGTACTAACTTAAATCTTTGTGCAATCTTTATAGAAAATTAAGGTTTGTGAGACTTGAATGTCAGAAGAAGAAATAGACCGTAAAATCACAGTGATCCTTGCAACTGACGTTGTTGGTTACAGCAAGCACATAGAAACTGATGAAAGTGAAACGGTCAAAAATCTCCGTGCGTGTGAAAAGTTACTCACTGGGCTTTTCAAAAAACATAAAGGCCGTTTATTTAACACTGGTGGCGACTCCTTTCTTGCAGAGTTTTCAAGTGCAGTATCTGCCGTTGAATGTGCTGTAGAATTTCAGAATGCTATTAAGCAAAGAAACTTGTCTGAGCAAGCCAAAGTAAAATTAGAATTTCGAATTGGTATAAACTCTGGTGATGTCATTAAGGAAAAAGACAACTTACTAGGTGATGGGGTTAATATTGCCGCCAGACTTGAAGCCTTAGCGCAAAGCGGTGGCATCACAATATCAAAATCAGTTTATGATTATGTCAAAGGAAAGACACAACACGAGTTCAACGATCTCGGCGTACAAAGGATAAAGAAAAATGACTTTCATGCCTTTGATATTCTTCTAGATCCTTCGCAAAAGAGAACATTAAAAACAAAGTCTAAATCAATTAGCCCTATCACAGGAGCTTTTGCAGGTTCTGTAATTGTAGGTGTTTTGGGCCTTATATATTTTATGTTAATTCCCAACCAACAAACTATAGAAAACAAAAGCGTCGGGTCCTCAGTTCCGAAGATTTTGGTTTCGCCTATTAATGCTACGGGCGTTTCTGGAGATATCATAAGCTTCGCAAATGGGGTCACTGAAAGCATGATCTCTACTTTTGCAAGCTATAATGGAGTAAGAGTTCTTTCAAGTAGCACGAGCAATTATAGCAAAAAGGCTAAAATGACAGATCAAGATATCAGAGATCAATACGGTGTTAGTTATATTATTAGAGGCTCAATACAAGTAATGGGCGAAAATGCTCGGCTCAATCTTCAAGTTAGTGACTTAAAAGCCTTTGAGATAACAGTTGCTAAAAAGAAAGACTTCAATTTACAGGACATATTTAAAGTTCAGGATGAACTTAGTAATGAAATATTGCAGGACCTCTCTATTGACCTTGGTGTTGGAGCCGTACAAGGAAGTAATTGGTCTGAAGACTTTAAGTCCATGGAAGATTTTGTTCTTTTTTTAAATTGGCGCGAAGAATATCGGAAATTCAACAAAGAGAGTTATATTAACGCATTGGGAATATTGGAAAACCTAAAACCATCCTATGTAGACGAAAACGTGACAGTGTCGATAATGGAGGCTTGGCAAGTATATCAAAAGCTTATTTTAAAGTTGAGCACAAACAAAGATCAAGATCTAGAGAGACTATCCGCGATTATGGACCGAGCAATAGAGCTCAATCCCAAATCTTCTGACGCACTAGCGGCTGGAGCTTTGATAGGTGTGGATATGCTCAATAAGAATTGCCAAGAGGCAATTGCTGATATCCAGTTAGCTAAAAAATTAAGCGGCACAGTAGATACATTGACAACTGCTGGGATCGTCTACGAACGCTGCCGTGATAGTAAAAATGCTATCAAATCAAAAAGAGATGCGCTCAATTTAGTGCCAAATGATAATGGATGGTTTATCACTAGTAGCCTGGTATTTTCCCTCTATAAAGATAATCAGATTAGTGAAATCTACAACCTTATTGGTGAAAATATTGAAGCCGAAGATATGACAGCTAGAGTTTTAGCTCTTTACGCATTTCTTGAACAAGAAAGAGGCAATATTGAGAACGCAAAGAAATTTCTAAAGAGAGCCAAAGAGAAAAATTTCAATATTAAAAAATTTAAGATGCAATTTAGACCAGATCAGAAGCCTCTTTTAGAAAAAACTATTGCTGGTCTCACAGAGCTCGAGAGCCTTGAATAAAACTCAGCAAAAGAATGCATATTTTAAACCTCAACAAACAACTTATCACGCTTGAGCATGACATCATTACACCGACGAAAAAAGAGAATTTTTAAGGCAGGTAAAAAAATAAAGGTGACATCATGCCGTCACTGAAAAGAAAGCAAAAGGCTTACGGTAAGGTGGCACGATGCCACGCTTTCGGCTTGAAGTAAGAGTTATGCCCTGCTGATTTTCCGGTAGGGTATACTTGCTCCAATTATTCATACATTAACACAGAAGTAGCTCATTACGCCTCAATGACACGCTTTACGTCACATATTACAAGGGGTGGAGCAAAAAAACTACAACAAAAACTACAACAAATAAAAAAATAGCCCCCGGCGCGTGAACGCCGAGGGCTAATAAACTATTGTATTTATTTAAGAAAAGAGTGGCGGGAGTGACGGGGCTCGAACCCGCGGCCTCCGGCGTGACAGGCCGGCGCTCTAACCAACTGAGCTACACCCCCAAATACAAAAAAGGAGCATTCGAGAGAGCTCCATCTAAGTGGGATCTTTGGAATACTGCTACCAAGCAAGACTGTCAAGCATTAAGCAAAAAGAGATACTAAGTTTGAATTTAAATCAGCATTGCTCAAGATTTTTGCCTTAGACTTATCCAGATGGAGAAAAACGCTTTTCATGCTTCTTGCTTCGCCCATTCACGCGAGTGCGCCAAAGTTTGAAAGATGATGCTTTGAGATGTCTCCGCATGAGTTCAATGACTTGTTTTTCATTCTTGCCGGTTTGTTGCTCAATAGATTCAAAAGTAACCTTGTCAGACCAGGCCAATTCAATAACAAGATGGTCAAGGGCGTCCAATAAACCTTTTTTTTGAAATTTCATTATATAACAATCAGATTAAGATAACTTCGTTTCTATGGTATCGCGATATTTTCAAGCATTTATTCACAAACAGCAGACTAAACCCAATCCCATTAAAAGAAATTTATAGCCTGACATTTCTTTATTAATTTTTTCTTGTGTGTCGCCGACTCTATCTGGAAATTTTTTAAATTGAACTCTCAAAACCCCATCATTTACAACTTGCTCTGGTAAATAAGCTTCAATGGAATCATAGTTTGAATTTCTTAGTTCTGAATTTAGTCTATCTAAAAGAATTTTTATTGTCCGAAATGAAATATCATTCCCAAAGAACTGATGTTTGATGTTTTCTGAAAAAGACTTCGTAAATGGATCATTTGGATGGAATACGATATCTGTTATTTTCCTTGTGGATGCATGGCGGATGGATAATTCAGGCATTAAGTAAATATCAGACGTCTCTTTTGAACTTAGATTAACCATTCTTTTCGAAGTTAAATTGACTTCGTCTAATTCAGAGAAGACCTTTTTTGAAACCTTTAATGTTTCAAATAGGTTCATTTGACTACTTACACTCTCAATTCCAGCTAATATGTCTGGTCGCAACGTCACAAGCTCATCTTCAATAATTTGTTCCATTTCTGCTACCACAGTTTGGCCAATTTCATTTCTAATATTTCTGGGTGTGAGCCGGACAGAAATTCGCTTTCCAACATCCTGAGGCACGATCTGATACGATGGACCTTTCGCTTCTTTCATAACAAAGCCGTCACGCAACCAAACAAATCGACTGTTCTCTTCTCTATCTATCTCGTTTCTATCTGCATACACATAAGTTGCGTTCACAACTTTGCCAACAACAGCCTCACCCTCAATTGTGAGGTCCTTAGCTTCTGGCAAACTAATAACCATGCCCACTTTATTTGCGAGAGTGATTTTGCGATGTGAATAGACAATATTTCGGCTATCCTTCAAATTTACCAAGGCGGTAATCTTTGCTCCAACATCTTCAGAAGTGAGGGTATATCTGCTCTTGTTTGCTCCTTCAATTTGCTTTCCATCACGTAACCATTCAATTACGACTCGGCTGTTTGGATCATGTATTCGGCTTTCATCCAGCACATAACTCAATACTAAGGTTTCGTCTTCACGAACTATTCCTGAAATTTCGGCATGGCTAAGGAGACTATTATCAAGATCGAAATATTTCACCGGAAATAAAATAGATCTCGGCTGACCGTCATCTTTATCTGTTTCCAGTTCTATTTTGACCTGCTCGAATTGAGTTGCCATAGACAATTTACTTTTTGTAACGCGAATTCCCTGTGCTTTTAATGCTTTTTCGGTAAGCCTTACCAGCCAATCAACATCCTCTGGTAAACCACATTTAAGCTGTAAATCACGCATTAAGCGCTTCTGGTCGACAGGAAACCAATCAAACTGATGATAAATTTGAATATAAGTTGGGGGTTCAGGACAAATAGATGAAACGCTTGATGCCTGCGCGAGAGCGCTATTACCTGTGAAAGATGCACAGATTACGAAAACAAAAGTTTTTGCGATGTCAAAAACCGCTTTTTTCATTTGAACCATTATTTCCTAACAATCAAGCATGAACGACAAGTTACATGGATTTCTTAACAAACATTTAGTATAGAGTAAAATTGATACTCCTAATCTGCACTCTTACTTCACACTTTATAATATCTACCTTAAACTGATAGCCTTTAAGGCGTTTACATTTGCAGATAGAGGCGGGTTGGCCCAACAATTGCAAACATAAAAACTAAATTTGCAGTACATCAATATGAGGAATGTGAAAATGATGGCCTCACTGCCGGCTGATCAGGAAATTGACCAGGCGATTGAACGTTTGCAAAAGAAAATGCAAGCAGTCTCTGACAATCTTGACCAGGGCCGCAATTACAAAAAGTCATCTCAGAAAAAAGTAAAAAGCAAATCACGGCATGGGAAAAACAAAAGCAGTTTGAAGCGCCTGGTGAAATATCTTTTTATTTTTATTTTATTGGGCGCAACAAGCTTTGTTGTCGCGCAGATTGCGAAAGGATATCTAAAGAGCCTAGAGAACATAGATAATACAAAAACCGCTGAAACAAAGCAAAGTGGTCTATCAAATGAGGCGCATTCTCAGCAACCTATCGCCGACATATCACAAGCAACTGACAAAGCTCCCCCACCCGCACCTGCTAAATTTTCAATGCAGGCGGCAAATTATAATATTGTTGAAAGTGAACTCGGCCCAGTTCTAGATATAGCCATTACTGTTGCGAATATAGGCGAAGAAGCTGGGCGGCCAAAATTATTTGAAATTGAGCTTGTTGATGATGCAAACAAACAGTTAATGAAATGGCCGATGGCTGCTTCGGGCGCATCGATCTCACCTCAACAGGAGATGGTCTACAAGACACGTCTGATTGAACCACCTGCAGATTTCAAAAATATTCGCGTTACAATGAAAAAATAAATGTTCTATCTAGTCGCTCTGCCTTTTAATCCAGCTCAGATGAGATCGAAAAGTCATAGTCTCGAATAACTTCTGCAACCCTTAATCGATAAGATTTGAACACACTGCGCTTACCTTCTGCTTGAACAACCATATGATCGGCGTGATGACGCCAATTCGCTATTGCTTCATCAGTTTCCCAGCAAGATAAACTGAGTATTTTACCCTCATCTACAAGGCTCTGGAATCTTTCAACGTTAATAAAACCAGGCTGTTGATGCAAGGTTTCACGCAATTGACCTGCCAGCTCAAAATAACGATCTTTTTGGTCATCATGCGGGTAGACTTCAAAAATGATCAGATACATGCCACAATTCAATGATCTGCGTCTAAAACCAAAAAGACCTCGCCACAAATAGGCAGAGGTCTTTTAGTTTTTTTCTTCATTTCCTCTTGGTGGGTGGTGAGGGGCTCGAACCCCCGACCTACTCGGTGTAAACGAGTTGCTCTCCCAACTGAGCTAACCACCCTAGTAAATGAGGTCGTAACTGTGTCGGTGACGCATAACGACTCACGGTCACCGAAATTATCAAAATAATTTAGCTGTTTACGGCAGATTTTAATGGTGCACCTGCTCTGAATTTAGGCTGCTTGGATGCAGCAATCTGGATTACCTCACCCGTGCGCGGGTTACGACCTGTGCTGGCGGCGCGGTGTGCGACAGAGAAAGAACCAAAACCAACAATACGTACTTCATCACCTGAAGTTAATGCCCCTTCTATAGAAGCGAATACCGCGTCAACAGCGCGCCCAGCGTCCGCTTTCGACAAACTTGCATGCCCTGCGACTGCTGATACCAAATCATTCTTATTCATGGGAAGGCCCCCTTTTTTTTTGGATAGATGGTTTTAGCTGAAATTTCAGCCTAAGCAGATGTTAATCTGTCGGGCTTTATGGGGTCAACAAAAAACTCATGAATACTGGGAAAATTAGCGGTAATTAAGTCTATTCTATTTAATGCGCAATCAAGTCTTCCTGCACAGCGTTGCCTGGTGCAAGTGGCGTGTCAGCGAGCACTTCATCTTCATTAACGCGGTCATCAAAAGATCTTATCAACGCAACATTAAGTGCCTCATCAACAAGTGAAATCGGAATAATGTCCAAGCCGTCTTTAACGTTATCAGGAACTTCAGCGAGATCCTTTTCATTTTCCTTTGGTATCAAAACGGTCTTGATTCCACCACGTAAGGCAGCCAGCAGTTTTTCTTTCAAACCACCAATAGCCAGTACGCGGCCACGCAGAGTGATTTCACCTGTCATGGCAACATCTTTACGCACAGCAATACCTGTTTGTGCCGATACGATAGAAGTCACCATGGCAACTCCTGCAGATGGGCCATCTTTTGGAGTTCCCCCTTCTGGCACATGCACATGAATATCTGTCTTTTCTGCCTTCACCAAATCTATTCCATAGGTATTCGCGCGCGATTTAATGAAGAATTCAGCTGCCTGTATTGATTCCTTCATCACATCACCCAATTTCCCTGTGGCAGTTACCTTGCCCTTTCCGGGAACCTTCACAGATTCAACCTGGAGTAATTCACCACCGACTTCTGTCCAAGCCAAGCCAGTGACCACCCCTACCTGATCTTCTGCATCGATTTCGCCATAGCGAAACTTTTTAACGCCCAATAGTTCTCCCAAATCTTCTGCATCAACTTTAACACTAGTCGCATCTTCGCTAACAATTTTAGTAATGGCCTTCCGGGCGATTTTCGCAATTTCACGCTCAAGAGAGCGAACCCCCGCCTCACGAGTGAAATATCTGATAATGTCAATAACCGCCTGTTCAGTAAACTCAATCTCATCTTCCGTTAGCCCGTGTTCTTTTATCTGGCGTGGAATTAGATGTTCGAAAGCAATTGCCTTTTTCTCGTTTTCCGTGTAACCGGACAGGCGAATAATTTCCATTCTGTCCATCAGTGGCTGAGGCATATTCAGACTGTTAGCCGTGGTGATAAACATTACATTTGACAAGTCAAAATCAACTTCCAGATAATGATCCTGGAATGTACTATTTTGTGCTGGATCTAATACCTCAAGCAAGGCGGAGCTGGGGTCACCGCGCCAATCTGAACCTAATTTATCAATTTCATCCAGTAAGAAAAGTGGATTCTTTTTACCTGCTTTTTTCATGCCCTGGATAATTTTTCCGGGCATTGAGCCTATGTAGGTGCGCCGATGGCCTCTGATCTCAGCCTCATCCCGAACACCACCTAAGGCCATACGCACATATTCACGCCCCGATGCGCGTGCAATGGATTTCCCCAGTGAGGTTTTGCCCACTCCTGGTGGACCAACAAGGCACAAGATAGGTCCTTTGATTTTCCTTGTACGCTTTTGAACAGCCAAAAACTCAACGATTCGATCCTTAACTTTATCCAGCCCAAAATGATCAGCGTCCAAAATTTCACGAGCTTTTTTGATATCTTTATTTATGCTACTGGCCTTTCTCCAAGGAATGGCTGTCATCCAATCAAGATAATTACGCACAACGGTTGCCTCTGCACTCATCGGCCCCATATTGCGAAGCTTCTTGAGCTCGACCTCCGCTTTTTCGCGAGCTTCTTTAGGCAAGCCAGCCTCATTTATTTGTTCTCCAAGCTCATCTAATTCGCTCTTTCCATCCTCACCCTCACCCAACTCCCGTTGAATTGCCTTCATCTGTTCGTTGAGATAATATTCACGCTGTGTTTTCTCCATCTGCCGCTTTACGCGATTGCGGATGCGTTTCTCAACTTGTAAAACACCAATTTCACCTTCCATCATGCTGAAAATCAACTCAAGACGCTGAGTAACATCAGCTGTTTCCAAGAGCTTCTGCTTTTCAGTTATCTTAACAGCCAGATGAGAGGCAATCGTATCAGCAATTTTTCCTGTATCTTCAATTTGATTGATCGATACGATGACCTCTGATGCGATTTTCTTGTTTAGTTTGATGTAATGCTCGAATTGTTGGATTGTTGCACGGCCAAGAGCAACCACTTCTGCGTCAACAACATCAGGATCAGCAATTTCAATTGCCTCTCCTGTCATAAAATCGCCAACATCGACCAAATTGTCCACTCTTGCCCTAGACAATCCCTCGACAAGAACTTTCACCGTGCCATCGGGCAACTTCAACAGCTGTAAAATATTACCAATTGTTCCCATCCGATACATGTCTGAATCGGAAGGGTCTTCAATAGCGGCGTCTGTTTGAGTAAGCAGGAGGACCTGCTTATTTTCATTCATCACCTCTTCTAATGCTTTCACTGATTTTTCTCGGCCAACAAATAACGGTACAATCATGTGTGGAAAAACCACAATATCACGAAGTGGTAATACAGGAAGCTGGATTGGAGGAGAAAATTCAGTCATGACTATCTGTCCTTCGCGTTTTGTTTTACGGCTACTCTTCAGGATGAATACCTGCTGACTGCCACCGATATTTTGTTATAGATGTGTGGCTTGTCTGTGGCTAAATCAAGGGGTGAACGCATAAATGCTGCGTTGTGCAAGAATCGTGCCTACCTAAATCTAAAAACCGCGAAAGACTACCTGCTCGTATCGAACTTTTTGTCGTCGATTTGAAGCTGTTCAAAAATAATTGTTGAGAATGCCTAGCACAAGCTTTATCAGGTTTTTGCTTCTTTAGCACTTGGCGTGTGTACCATTAATGGGGGTGTGTTGCCTATCACAACATCCTCGTTTATCACTACATCTTGAATGTTTGTCGCAGTTGGAATTTCAAACATCGGGTTCATCAATATGTTTTCCAAGATGGAACGCAGCCCCCGCGCGCCCGTCTTCCTTTCAATTGCTTTTCTTGCAATCGCTTTCAGCGCATCATCTCTAAAATCAAGATTTACCCCATCCATGTCAAACAAAGCTTTATATTGTTTGGTTAACGCATTCTTAGGTTCGGTTAAAATCCGCACCAACGCCTCTTCATCCAAATCTTCTAATGTGGCGATCACCGGCAACCGGCCAATAAATTCGGGAATTAGTCCAAATTTGATTAAATCTTCTGGCTCTAGATCAACAAGCAGTTGACTGATATTTCGATCCTCAGGATCTCGCACATTCGCGCCAAATCCAATGCCAGCTCCACTATTTCGACTTGCTATCAGCTTATCTAAGCCAGCAAATGCACCGCCACAGATAAATAGAATATTCGTCGTATCAACTTGCAAAAATTCTTGCTGAGGATGTTTACGACCACCTTGTGGGGGAACAGACGCAATTGTACCTTCCATAATCTTTAATAAAGCTTGCTGAACGCCTTCACCCGAAACGTCGCGAGTGATGGAGGGATTATCAGACTTACGTGAAATCTTATCTACCTCATCTATGTAAACAATTCCACGTTGAGCTTTCTCAACGTTATAATCCGAGGCCTGAAGCAGTTTCAAAATGATGTTCTCAACGTCCTCACCAACATAGCCTGCCTCCGTCAGCGTTGTTGCATCTGCCATTGTAAAAGGCACATCCAGCATTCGCGCCAGTGACTGCGCTAGAAGCGTTTTTCCGCATCCAGTTGGCCCAACCAACAGAATATTTGACTTTTGAATTTCAAGATCACCTGTCTTGCCTTCATTAGCAAGACGTTTGTAATGGTTATGAACAGCGACAGCTAAAATACGTTTAGCTTTAGTTTGTCCAATTACATAATCATCAAGCACCTGATTAATGTCGCTAGGTGAAGGAACGCCCTCATGATGTTTGTTCACGGCCCCTTTATGCTCTTCACGAATAATGTCCATACATAATTCGACACATTCATCGCATATAAAAACAGTCGGACCGGCGATGAGCTTTTTCACCTCATGCTGGCTTTTACCGCAAAAAGAACAGAAAAGAGTCGATTTGTTATCGTCTTCTGTCTCTGCCATGTTAACTCTCCTGCGCTTGCCGTCCCAAAAAAATTGCTTTCCAAACGGACTTGCCGTTCACCTTATAGTAGGCGCGAGATCTTGCTTTTCTCAACATAAAATCTTCACATTCACCGCTTTATTTAGACAATCCTTATTTATCAAGGTCTTCTGTTGTATCAGGGCGTTTTGTTACCACTTCATCGATTAGCCCCATCTCCTGGGCTTCCTGTGGCGACATGAAGGTGTCTCTTTCCATTATTTTTTCTATTTGTTTTATTGTTTTGCCTGAATGCTTTTCGTAAATTTTGTTCAGTCGGCTGCGCAGGCTCAGGATTTCCCTAGCATGAATCTCAATATCTGTTGCCTGACCCTGGAAACCGCCTGAAGGCTGATGCGTCATAATACGAGCGTGAGGCAGGCTATATCTTTTATTTGCCGCCCCTGCTGTTAGCAACAGTGAGCCCATGGAAGCTGCCTGCCCCATGCAGACAGTAGACACATCGGGCTTGATATATTGCATAGTGTCATAGATTGCTAGACCACTCGTTACGATTCCACCTGGTGAATTGATATACATGAAAATATCTTTGGTCGGGTTCTCTGCCTCCAAGAACAGAAGCTGAGCGCATACAAGTGAAGCCATCACATCCTCAACCGGACCATTGAGGAAAATTATCCGTTCTTTCAACAGGCGGGAAAATATGTCAAAGGAACGTTCTCCTCTGCCAGTCTGTTCGATCACCATCGGCACAAGATTCATATCTATAGGCGACGTTCCAGCTTTATACATGTCCATCTTTGTGTCTCCTAAATGCCGTACAGAGGAAAGCTGTCCGGTGATTTTAACCTGATAAAGCAGACTTTTCCTCTGGAGTTGCCAAATCTGCTCATTGCTGAGTGCTATCACGAGTAAATGTTGGTTACAACATTCTGCTATTAGATTTAAGCACGAACGTAAAAACTGCCAACCCCAAGGCTGGCAGTTTTTTAATTTTGCATATTTTATGACCGTCCAAAATAAAGCTGATAGGGTGACATCACCTTTTTTTCTTTGCTGCTGTGTTTTTCTTCGCAGCAGCATTTTTAGGAGCGGCTTCTTTAGTTGCTGCCTTCTTAGCTTTACTTTTTTTAGAAGACGCTTTCTTGGGCGCAGGTTTAGTTTTCTTTGAAACCTTTCCAGCACCTTTTTCTGTCGGTTCTGCGTAAAGCTCTTCTGCAGTTATTTCAATGTCTGTGACTTTTGCCATTTCAAGGATATAATCCATTACAAGCTCTTCAAACATCGGCCCAGCGAGTTGCTGCATTGCATCAGGATTGTTTTGATAATATTGGATAACTTCCTGCTCCTGCCCCGGAAAACGACTGGATTGTTCGATCACAGTACGTTTGATATCCTCTTCGCTGACCTGGATGTTGTTGCTTTGACCTATTTCAGTCAGCAGCAGACCTAGTCGAACGCGCCGTGTGGCCACAGTCCGTGCTTCTTCTTTTTGCTCATCATTCAGACCTTCATCAGCTGCGTGCGTATGATCATGGTCGTCATCGTGATTAAGGTCATGAGGCTCAGCAATCGATTTAGCTACAACGTCATATTCAGACTTTAATAGGCTCGGTGGAACGTCAAAGTCTATTTGGTCAGCCAGCTGGTCGAAAACATTTGTTTTGACAGCCGCACGAAGGGCTGTGGCATGCTGAGATGCTAGTTGACCAGCAACGGCATCTCGCAGCGCGTCGAGATTTTCAAACCCAAGCTTGCTGGCCAGTTCATTATCTACCTTAGAATCACCTTTTTCATGAATTTCTTTAACCGGACATTCAAAAACAGCTTCTTTACCTGCAAGATGCGCAGCTTGATAATCGGCTGGGAAAGTAACCTTTACATCAACTGTTTCGCCTACGTGCGCGCCAACAAGGCCATCTTCAAATCCAGGGATGAAGCTATTTGAACCTAATTCCAGCATATGGTCCTGCGCTGCTCCACCTTCAAAAGCCTTGCCATCAATACGGCCTGTGAAGTCAATCCGAACCACATCACCCAATTTTGCCATACGCTTGGTCTCAACTTTTTTAGTTGGCCTATTTTCATCAGCAAGCCTTTGCATCGTCTCTTTTATACCTGCCTCGTCGTTAGGCAGAACCGGGCGTTCGATAGAAAGGGCAGCTAAATCAGGAATTGTGATATTTGGCATAATTTCAGCAGAAAGCTTAGCTACCAGGTCACTGCCATCTTCAAAACTTGTGATATCCATCTTTGGCTGGCTGGCCAGTTTCAGCCCTTGCTCTTCAATTGTCTTTTTCGCGGCGTCATCAAGACTTGTGCGAATAATCTCACCTTTCACCTGGTCCCCAAAGCGGGCTTTCACGACTGACATCGGCACTTTGCCTGGCCGGAAACCAGGCATATTGGCCGTTGTTGCAACCTCCGCCAGTCTAGCTGAAATTTTTTCATCCATTTCTGCAGCGGTGAATGTAATTTCATACTCCCGCGCAAGACCTTCGCTCAGTGTTTCTTTGGTGTTCATAATCTGTCCTGTTGACACTATACTGCCTGTCAAAAATCACCCGTCAAAACCTGCATGTGGTTTACCGAGGGGCATCATTTCGTGTTGATGGTGCGGGCGGAGGGACTTGAACCCCCACATCGCAAGATACCAGAACCTAAATCTGGCGCGTCTACCAATTTCGCCACGCCCGCATCATTACCATGTGATGGGCATCGGTACTCGAAAAACAGATACCAGGTCAAGCAATAATGCGAAAACGGACCGAAGTGACCTCATTCTGAAGCTCAAATTAACAGCTAGGAGGGAGAAAATGGGGCGAGTGACCGGATTTGAACCGGCGACATCCAGTACCACAAACTGGCGCTCTAACCAACTGAGCTACACCCGCCACAGCATTCATGAAATGCAAATCAATGCTTTAATAGGGTAGAAATATGTATATGGTCAAATAAAAACCACTATATGAGAATTGTTTATGCTTAATCCATCTGCTGACAAACTGGGAACTGAAACCGCTTTTGGAGTTTTAGCCAGAGCTGGTGTGCTTGCCGCACAGGGAAATGATATCATCAATTTAGGGATAGGCCAGCCAGATTTCAGAACGCCTGAACATATCGTTGAAGCAGGAATCCAAGCTTTGCTCGATGGGGCTCATGGTTACACGCCCTCCATGGGATTGCCTGCATTGCGTGAAGCTGTTGCCAAAGACATCCATCAACGCTACAGAAACAAACCCGACGTTAATAACATTCAGATAGTCCCTGGCGGAAAGCCAATTTTGTTTACAGCAATGATGCTATTAGGCGGACCAGAACACGAAATTCTGACGCCTGACCCTGGTTTTCCAATTTATCAGTCAGCCATCAATTATTCAGGGGCCAGATCTATTTCTTACGGTTTAATAGAGAAAAACGGTTTCGCTTTTGATGCGGAGGAAGTGCTGTCAAAAATCACGGATAGAACCAGTCTTGTTATTGTAAATACACCAGCAAATCCAACAGGTGGCGTCACCCCGCGCGCTGAATTGGACAAATTTGTCAAGGGGCTTGAAATTTTTCCACATGTTACGGTCCTGTCGGATGAAATTTACGACCGGTTAATTTTTGAAGGCGAACCAGTTTCACTCATGACTTACCCCAGCCTTGAGGACAGATTAATCATTTTGAATGGCTGGTCAAAAACTTACGCGATGACGGGCTGGCGTATTGGATATGGTGTATGGCCCAAACGGCTTGTCGATTATGCAGACAGATTAGCCGTTAACTTCCATTCTTGTGTCAATGCCGCTTCCCAACATGCGGCGATTGCTGCGTTGCAGGGTGACCAGTCCTGTGTCGATGAAATGCTGACAGCGTTCAGGCGGCGGGGGGCGCTTATCACGAAGTTACTGAACCAGATTGAAGGAGTAAGTTGCCAACAACCAGGCGGCGCGTTTTACGCCTTTGCAAATATCATTGACACTCCCTTCTCCTCTAATGCATTTCAAGAAAAATTGTTGGAAGATTATGGTGTTGCGGGAATCTCAGGTACTTCATTCGGCAGTTTCGGTGAAGGCTATATTCGTTTGTCCTGCGCCAATTCAGATGAAGCAATCGAACGGGCTGTCTCACGCATTCAAAAAATGTTGGACGACTCTGCCTAATTAATGTGCAAATGCAGGCTGTTCTGTAGTCACTTTCCTTCAAAGTCTTGCGAAAAGATATGAACAGGGCTTTAACGTTCAATGTTTATGGGTTTTCGAGATAGGCAAAATTAACAAGCCGATTCGACACTCTAGAAAATTTACCAGAAAACAGTTCAGGTGAAAGCCAATGAAAAAAATAGAAGCAATCATCAAGCCTTTCAAACTTGATGAAGTGAAAGAAGCTTTACATGAAGTCGGCATTCAGGGAATTACCGTACTTGAGGCAAAAGGATTCGGTCGCCAAAAAGGGCATACCGAGCTGTATCGTGGTGCTGAATACGTGGTTGATTTCCTGCCTAAGGTAAAAATTGAAGTGGTGGTGGAGGACAATATGGCTGAAAGCGTTGTTGAAGCTGTTAAAACAGCAGCACAAACAGGCCGAATCGGGGATGGAAAAATTTTCATCTCTTCCATTGATGAAGCCATTCGGATCCGCACCGGCGAAACCGGCGGAAATGCCATCTAATTGGACAAACTTGTAATTTAAGATCATGTGGCCTGTCCAGGCTGCTGAAAACATTGAGATGAAATGAACCAGAGCCAAGATGAATATTTGAAAGGAAACGAAAATGTCTGACGCAAAAACAATCATGGAGATGATCAAAGAGAATGACATAGCTTATGTCGACCTGCGCTTTACCGACCCACGCGGTAAGATGCAGCATGTAACACAGCACATTGATACAATAGACAAAGATTCCCTTGCGGAAGGGTTTATGTTTGATGGGTCTTCAATTGCTGGCTGGAAAGCAATTAACGAATCAGACATGAAATTAATGCCAGATCTTTCTCGCGCTTACATTGACCCATTTTTTTCACAGACCACATTGGCCGTGTTCTGTGATGTCCTAGATCCTATCACAGGTGAGCCTTACGAACGTGACCCGCGTGGCACGGCGAAAGCGGCTCTCGCTCATATGCAAGCAGCCGGAATTGCGGACACAGCTTATTTTGGTCCAGAAGCGGAGTTCTTCATTTTTGAGGACGTAAAAGTGGACGTGTCCATGAACCGCTCGATGTTTCAGGTGGACTCAGTTGAGGGGCCTTACAACAGCGCACGTGAGTATGAAGAGGGCAACATGGGTCACCGCCCAGGCGTGAAAGGTGGGTATTTCCCCGTTCCACCGATCGACTCAGGACAGGACATTCGTTCTGAAATGTTGTCAGTTATGGCGGATATGGGCGTGCCTGTGGAAAAGCATCACCATGAAGTCGCTCCTTCTCAACACGAATTAGGTATGAAATTCGGCACGCTGCTTGAAACAGCTGATAACATGCAGGTTTACAAATACTCAGTGCATCAGGTTGCCAATGCTTACGGACTGTCTGCGACTTTTCTGCCAAAACCGATTGCCGGTGATAATGGATCAGGAATGCATGTTCACCAATCTTTATGGGCAGGCGGTAAGCCATTATTTGCAGGTAACGGCTACGCGGATCTATCCGAAGCAGCATTGCATTACATCGGCGGTATTATCAAACATGCAAAAGCGCTGAATGCGTTTACTAACCCATCAACGAACAGCTATAAGCGCTTGATCCCAGGCTTCGAAGCCCCAGTCCTGCTCGCCTATTCTGCACGGAACCGTTCAGCCTCCTGCCGTATCCCATTTGTAGCCAGCCCTAACGGTAAGCGAGTTGAAGTGCGGTTCCCCGATGCAACAGCTAATCCATACCTTGCTTTCTCAGCTATGCTGATGGCTGGGCTGGATGGTATTCGCAACAAAATCCACCCTGGGGATGCCATGGATAAGGATTTGTATGACTTGCCCGCAGAAGAGCTTGCGCAAATACCAACAGTCTGCGGGTCCTTGCGTGAGGCTCTAGAGAGCTTAAATGCTGATCGTGCCTTCTTAACAGAAGGTAATGTATTTACAGACGACCAGATTGACGCGTACATCGAACTAAAAATGGAAGAGGTCATCGCTCTTGAGCATGCCCCCCATCCCGTTGAATTTCAGATGTATTACTCATACTAAATCTGGCAGACAGATAATGATAAACCCCGGGCAGATACGCTCGGGGTTTTTTATTATTCAAGGCTCAGCAATACACGCTTCATATTTAAAGCCCCTGGTCTAACAAGACTGGCTGTCTTGTATGCAAAAACTCAGGCAGAATGAAAAACTGACAATGAAGTTGAACAGCAAAGACGCGTCAGAAGATGATTCCATATATTTACCTTTTTGACCCCAGCTTTGTTGTGAGGATAGGTTTTAATGCTCCTTGGAAAATAATTTCTTATCAGCCATTTCTTAAACTCTTAACTGTGTACCAAGCTCATTTTAGCCCACTCTCAATAAAGGCAATCGCATAAAAAATGAATCCATCGTTAAGTTTAAATTGCTGTATCTAGTTTTAACACTTTTCCTGATCCCCTACATATTGTAAAATTCGTGAGACTCAACTTTTTACCAGAAATGAAATGTCAGATTTGTTTCCAAATGGCACCCAGAAGACTAGCTATGATGCTAGCGAGATTGAAGTTCTGGAAGGGCTAGAACCCGTAAGGCATCGGCCAGGCATGTATGTTGGCGGAACAGATGAGCGAGCACTCCATCATTTAGCAGCTGAAATTCTGGATAATTCCATGGACGAGGCTGTTGCTGGTCATGCGAGTTGGATTGAAATTCATCTTGAGGATACGAACACCCTTAGCATACGCGATAATGGTCGGGGCATCCCAATTGATCCGCATCCAAAATTTCCAGATAAATCTGCGCTTGAGATCATCCTGACCACCTTGCATGCTGGCGGTAAGTTTTCTGGCAAAGCCTATCAGACCTCCGGCGGACTTCATGGTGTTGGAGCATCTGTGGTAAATGCTCTGTCCAGCCATTTAGAGGTTGAGGTTGCGCGTGATAAAACCCTCTACAGTCAGTCTTTTGCGCGCGGCAGACCAACTGGAAAACTAGCCGTTGTGGGCAAAACAGCAAACCGGCGCGGGACATCAATCCGGTTCACTCCTGATGAAGATATTTTTGGGACAAATTGTCGATTTAAAGCCGAAACGCTCTATCACATGGCCCTTTCCAAGGCCTATCTGTTTGCTGGAGTTGAGATCAGATGGAAATGTGCCCTTGAACTGATCACAGACACCAACCCTGTCCCCCAACAACAGCAGCTTTGCTTTCCAGGCGGTCTAGCTGATTACTTAAACCATTCAACAAAGGATAAACCACTGCTTTTAAGCCAGCCTTTTGCTGGCCGAATAGAAATTGAGGAGCAAAAATTTGAGTGGGCGATTACCTGGCTGACCCCCGCGGAGGATGGTTTTTTCCGCTCCTATTGCAATACAGTGCCTACCCCTTTGGGCGGCACACATGAAACAGGATTCAGGCAAGCCATCTCCCGTGGACTGCGTAATTACGGTGATTTGGTTAGCCAGAAGAAAGCTGCGGAACTTACAGCAGAAGATATCCTTGCAGAAACTGCCGGGATGCTGTCTGTTTTTTTACGGGATCCCCAATTTCAGGGGCAGACAAAAGACAAGTTGGTCACTGCTGATGCTGCTAAACAAACTGAATCGGCTGTGCGTGACAGATTTGAAATTTGGCTTTCAGATGAGCCCACGAGGGCAAATTACCTCCTGGAACGCGCGATCGAGCGGATGGAGGATCGCAAACGCAAACGCAAAGAGAAAGATGTGGCCCGCAAATCAGCCACGCGAAAACTGCGTTTGCCAGGTAAATTATCTGACTGTACTGAAACAAATACAAAGCTCACAGAATTGTTTCTGGTCGAAGGAGACAGTGCTGGCGGATCAGCAAAATCAGCCCGAAACAGAAAGACACAGGCTGTATTACCTCTGCGTGGCAAGATTTTGAATGTCGCCAGTGCAACAGCCGAAAAATTATCTCAGAATCAGGAACTATCTGATCTGGCTCTTGCACTCGGGGTAAAGGGCGGCAGGGAATTTTCCATAGATAGGCTGCGATATGGAAAGATCATCATCATGACGGATGCTGATGTAGACGGGGCCCATATTGCCGCCTTGTTGATGACCTATTTTTACCGCGAGATGCCAGATCTTATTGAAAAAGGCCGCCTTTATCTTGCCCAGCCGCCCCTGTACAGGATGACACAGGGCGCGGTAACAGCCTATGCGTTGGATGATGAGCATCGCGACCGTCTACTACAAACACAATTCACGCAGAAATCAAAGGTCGATATCAGCCGCTTTAAAGGTCTCGGGGAAATGCCACCCGCTCAATTGAAAGAAACCACCATGAACCCTGACAGCCGCAGATTATTGCAAGTCGACCTTCCTAAACGGAACATTGATGGCGCGGATGACCGCCGCAATGTTGACAAGCTAGTAAACACGTTGATGGGAAAAAAGCCAGAATTGCGATTTGGTTATATTCGTGATCATGCTTATGAGGTGATACAAGAATTGGATGTCTAGACCACACAGGTGCGGTTCAGCTACCCTGCTCTGCTCTTTCAATGAGACTCTGCATCGCAGCAAGACAAGCTTCCGGCGCTTCCATAGTTGACAGATGCCCTGTTGCCTCTAGCAACTTCAGATTACAGTTCGGTAACAAAGCTGCCATTTCAACAGATAACTCAGGCGGTGTTAATTCATCGATATCCCCGCAAACCACGCAGGATGGACTGGTATAGGAAGACAAATGGGGCCGTTGGTCGATGCGGTTTGAAATAGCCTTTTGCTGCAGCGCAAAATCGTGTTGCCCTACTGTCTCTGCCATATGAAGGACCGTGTTTGTCAACTGTTCATTCTCCAATGCTCGCGGCGATAGGAATTTTGGCAATAAACGGGGAGTAACACCTCTGAATTTGCCTATAGCTGACAGCCTTACCAGATCATTCCGCATTTTGCGCCTGTCTTCTGTATCCGCACGTGCCCCTGTTGAAAACAGGCCAAGTCCATGTACCCTGCTAGCATCCAGCCTTGCAGTTTCCATCGCAATATAGCCGCCCATCGACAGGCCAAACAGGATTAAAGGCCCGTCTATCTGTGCCAAAATGCGTTCAGACATCGCCGAAATACTGTCAAGGCCAGTTGTGTCCGCAACCTTAATCTTATGTGTCGTCTCAAGCACATTGATCTGCGCCTGAAACAAAGCTGATGTGCAGAGCAGGCCGGGTATAAATACAAGTGTCGGCATAAGAAAAAATCCAAGGTTCATAGCCAAAATTATCGCGCAGTATACGCAGGAATGGAAAACAACACCAGAGCCGCTTGTCATTTGACCAGGCAACAAAATCAGTGTAGCCTAACGCTGACGCTGTTGTATTGGTAATTAGAACAACTCGTTGATTATGTCTTGAGCAGATGTAAAATTCGTCGATATTAAAGGATTACCACTATTTCTTCCCAATTTATTGATTTAGGGCTCAGTGATGAGCTTGTTAAAGCTGTTACTTTGCTCGGCTATGAAACGCCTACTCCCATTCAGGCTGCCTCTATCCCGTCTGTCTTGATGGGTCGTGATATACTAGGTTCTGCGCAGACAGGAACAGGCAAAACCGCCTCTTTCACTTTGCCAATGATTGACATTTTAGCTTCTGGACGAGCGAAGGCACGCATGCCCCGCTCGCTTATCTTAGCCCCAACAAGAGAATTGGCCGCTCAGGTCTCTGAGTCATTTAAAAAGTTTTCAGTTAACCATAAAATGAGTATGGCCTTGCTGATAGGCGGTGTAAGTTTTTCTGAGCAGGATGCCGCTCTTAGCAAAGGTGTTGATGTTCTTATTGCAACACCTGGCCGCTTATTAGATCATTTTGAACGCGGCAAAGTACTCCTTCAAGATGTAAAGATTCTAGTCATTGATGAAGCTGATCGTATGTTGGATATGGGCTTCATTCCTGATGTGGAACGCATTGTGAGCTTTTTACCTGTAATGCGGCAGACCCTGTTCTTTTCAGCAACTTTATCTGAAGAAATTCATACAATCGGTCGCAAATTTGTCATGAACCCAAAACTAATCGAAGTTGCCAAACCTGCATCAACAGCCGATACAATCAGCCAGAACCTAGTGCGTACAACATTTAAGAAGAAACGTGAGGCACTGCGGGAACTACTGCGCAGCCAGGATATTCAGAATGCAGTCATTTTCTGCAACCGAAAACGAGATATCTCAACTTTGCTAGCATCGATGAAACGGCATGGCTTCTCAGCGACAGGTCTTCATGGCGACATGACCCAGAGTGCACGTCTGGCCGCACTGGATGAATTCAAAAATGGGCGGATACCTCTGTTAGTTGCGTCTGATGTTGCTGCACGCGGCCTTGATATCCCCAGTGTTAGCCATGTGTTTAATTTTGATGTCCCGTCTAACGCAGAAGATTATGTGCACCGTATCGGGCGCACTGGCCGTGCCGGTCGCCATGGCCATGCCTTTACGCTGATTGCCGGTGAGGATGATGAAAAAGCCATATTAGCGATCGAAAAACTAACAGGTCAGCCTATTCCTGTTTTATCCAACACCGACCGGCAGTCAAAAAAAGAGCATTCAACTGACGATGCTGGAAAATCCGCAAAAAAACATCGAAAAAGCCGCACTTTAAATAAGACTGATTCAGATGAGTTAAGCGCGGAAGAAAAAAATCCTGATAAGGTTGATAAAGGCCCTTTCAGACGCTCTGAACAGGGTAAAAAACGCCCTCCCGCTTGGAAAGGAAATAGTTTTAAAGACAGTGATCATATTCCAGCATTCCTGCGTTAAATAGGATAGCAGCACCTGACTATAGGATTAAACTGTCGCCGCCGTTAAGGCTTTGGCAACTATTTCTTGAAGGTTGTCTGACAACTTTAGTTCTGACAACCATAACACAGATTTTCTCATCAATCTTCTGCGGCTAGGCTCTATGTGGGCAAAACGCGTCAGCACCAGAGCAAGCCGGGCGGCAATCTGCGGATTACGGTTGTCCAATTCGGCAATCTGTTCTGCAATGAACTGATACCCACTGCCATCTTCTTTATGAAACTGCACTGGATTGGCCATTGCAAATGTCCCAAGAACCGATCTCAATTTATTTGGGTTATCAGGATCAAATACAGGATCGCACATCAGTTTTTGCATACGTTGAATTGTGCCTGAAAAGGGTGAAGATGCTTCTAGGCCAAGCCATTTTTCCATGACCAGAGAGGTGTTCCGCCAGCGTTCATAAAAGGCTTCCAGACAGATACTACGAGAGTCATGCATGGTGACGTTAAGAGCCGTCAGGCCGCCCATGGATAACGTCATATTCAGATCTGAGCTTTGTTCTGCTGCAAAGCGGACAGCAGTTTCGCTTTCTGAAGCCACCCCCAAATAAATACACCGATTACGTAACGCACGGCCAGAAGATGTATGGCACAAGTCCTCTGTCGCCAACGCAAACTTGATCTGATCTGATAAATGGCTGCCTATTTCACCCTGCAGAGCCTGCCGCGCCTGCCAGATTGCAACCGGGTCGGCTTGTGCTCCGTGGTGCTCAACCTCAGACTGACTAGGGATAGATAGGCACAAGCATTTGTAATCACTTCTTAAATATGCATCTTCAAAAATTTTAATCACTGCTTTTATCAGCGCGCTCTCTATGGCCGCATTTGCACCATCAGAACCTAGCCGCTGTTCAAGTGCCAGATGCGCCAGACGCTGACAAGCTTCATAACGGTTAAACCCGTCCGTATCATGGGTTGCCAGAATGGCCAGCTCATCCACAGATAAATCATCATGCATGCGCACAGGCGCAGAAAAGCCGCGCAAAACAGATGGCACAACGGGCGAAACAGATGGCTGCATCAATTCTAATTCAACTTCCATCATATCAGCGGTCAATAATATCGTCTGTTCTACTACCGGCTTCCGCCCGCCAATGCTAAACTTAACGGCCTCTCCTGTCTGACTCACAAGGCCGAGCTTCACAGGCACAGGCATTGGGCCGATTGCAGTTGCAGCAGCAGTTTGTTGCAACGACTGTGATAGAGTCAGATTAATTAGGCCTTTGGAGGCAGTATTCCGCTTGACTGTCAGGTCAGGCGTACCTGCCTGACTGTACCACAGCGAAAATAATGACAAATCCATATCATTTGCATCAGCAAGCGCAGCCAGAAAATCATCACAAGTCACAGCCTGGCCGTCATGACGCTGAAAATATAAGTCCACACCCCGTCTATAGCCTTTTGGGCCCAGAAAGCTGCTGAGCATGCGAATAACCTCAGCCCCTTTTTCATAAACTGTGGGGGTGTAAAAATTATTAATTTCAGCATAAGCTTCCGGGCGGATAGGATGGGCTGTGGGGCTTGCATCTTCGGGAAATTGAATAGCCCGCAACATAGCGACATCTTCAGCTCTCTTTACAGTTTCATCGTGCATATCTGCACTGAAACACTGATCTCGAAAGACAGTTAATCCCTCTTTTAATGTTAATTGAAACCAGTCACGACAGGTGACCCTGTTGCCTGACCAGTTATGAAAATATTCATGCGCTATGATCGATTCAACACGGTTCAGATCATCATCAGTGGCTGTTGCAGGGTCTGCCAGAACAAATTTACTGTTAAAAATATTTAGGCCCTTATTTTCCATCGCTCCCATATTGAAATGACTAACCGCAACAATCTGAAACAGGTCAAGATCATATTCAAGGCCATAGACGTCCTCGTCCCATCTCATCGAACTTTTTAGGCTTACCATTGCATGTTCAGTCAGATTCTGGTTGCCATGTTCAACCCAAATCTGCAGTGTGACATCACGTCCAGAGGCTGTGGTAAACCTATCTTCCGCAAGAGCCAAGTCGCCTGCAACCAAAGCAAACAAATAACAGGGCTTCGGATGCGGGTCATGCCATAAAGCAAAATGACGGTTAGACCCAACTGGTCCATCTTCCACCTTATTTCCATTGCATAGTAATTGCTTATACTGAAGGTCCGCTTCTATACGCACCGTGAAGATACTCATGACATCTGGCCGGTCAGGGTAATAGCAGATCCGACGGAAGCCCTCCGGCTCACATTGTGTACAAAGCATATCACCTGACAGATATAGCCCTTCCAAAGCTGTATTGGTGTAGGGTGTGCATGTTGAAGTAACCTTGACTTGATGCTGATCTGTCAGTCCAAAAATCCGCAGCTGATTGCTGTCAAGGCAATACCGATCAACAGCCAGATGCAGGCCGTCAACCTCTATAGATAACAGGCTAAGGCCACGGCCATTTAGTAACAGCTCATCAGATGGTTTGGCCGCAGGATTAGGCTGTATATCCAGTGTCACACTAACTAGCGTGTCAGGTGAGTTGATGCTGACATCTAGGCGGGTGGTAGTGACAATCCAGGCAAAGGGAGCGTAATCTAACCGGTGGATCCGTATCGGTGTCTGTTTAGCTTCCATCGCGCGACGTCGTATAGGCTAGCTCACAATGTTTAGAACAATACGGTTTGCCGGGTACGATGGGCGCGCCACAGAAATTGAATTCAACTGTCTTTGGGTCGCCTGAGGGCCAGACACATTTTGACCGTGACCATTTTATATCCCTCAATACAAGACGCAGAGGCAGGTCGCGTTGTTTGACTTCTTTATTCTTTTGTCGTTCCGTCTTTGATATTGGCGACTGCCGTTTGGGCAACTTTAATCTATGAGCTTTTCCAGCTACCGCGTTCCGCGTTACCCCCAACTGTTCACCAATTTGTGAGATGGACAAGCCCGAATCCCACAATTTTTGCAATTTTTTTAGACGTTCTTCTGTCCAGCTTGTTTCTTCAGCCATTAGCTACCCTCAATTTAATCACTGGAACCTTACTTAAACCGCTGACCTTTAAGTTTCAATATGCAATCTTCATCAGCCACTGTTTTTCTCATATGCGCCAATAAATTCACCAATCAGTTCGACCTGATAATCCAGCATGTATCTGCCAATATGGACCGGGCGGCCTGACCGCTGAGCTGCTGTTATCAGGCGGGTCCGCTCAGGGATCATAATTATGTCACACACCAGACAATCAGCGCGCAGCAAATTTACATCCAGGGGCATCTCATCATTTTCGTGCAAGCCAAGAGGCGTGGCATTGATCACCATATCATAAGCATGAAAATCAATGTCATTGCTTTGAATAGCAAGAACTTTTGTTTTTCCACCCAACTTATGAACAAGCTGGACAGCCTCTTCTGCTCGGTTATGCGTTCTGTTGGTCACATCAACACGAGAAATTGGCTGAGCAGCTAGTGATAATGCAATCGCACGAGCAGCCCCACCAGCACCAATAATAAGAATTGATTTATCACGCAGGATTTGCTCAGGCGGCTGACCACTGGGGTTTTCACCCAAAAGACCAGCAACAAAACCATGACCATCAAAATTATCACCGAGCAAACGACCATTATCCACAAAACGGACAGCATTTACCGCAGCCGTTGCTCTTGCCCCTGCCCCTAATTCATCACAGAGCGCAGCAAGGTTAAGCTTATGCGGAATGGTGACCGCCGCACCTTCAAAATTTCCGAGTTTCTTCAGACCCTTAATCCCCTCTGACAGCTGTTCTGCGGAAATATCAATAGGCACCATTACAGCATCAATGTTACGTTCAGCAAAAATTCTGTTAAAGATCATCGGAGCCCTCACATGGTCAGTCGGACTGGCAATACAGCCAAACAGACGTGTTGTCCCTGTAACAGCTCTGATTGAATCATGCCTAGTCATTTGCAAGGTCTGCCTCTTCCTATTTTTTAAAACACCGTTCAGATCAGGTAGGCCGACAACAGACTCTTGCCGTTTTATCGCCTAAATTCAGCCTGGATTGTCCCTATTGTTATACTAATAAGTCTTAAAAATCATCAGGAAAGACCCTGACGTTCCAGATAATTCAAAAACAGTAGGAAGTGTCGCGATATGAGAAAGAGTCAACAATTCCTTTGGCTTTCCGGTTTTACCGGGGTCAGCATAACCCTCATCATCAGTCTTTTAACCACTGATATATCATCGGTTGAACGCCCGTCTGCATCGCAACCTGATGCATTGCTAGCGGCAAATATTGACCAGGACCAGCTAGTGACTCTTCATGAGGTCAGGCAGATGCTTGAGGGTCATTTTGGGCGTCTGGACACCGATAAGGACGGTATGATTAACCCCGATGAATATGCAGATCAGCATATCAAATTATTTTTAACTATAGACGCAGATTCCGATCAAAAGCTGTCGCCAGCAGAAATCCGCCTGCACAATATGAAGGGACTCAGCATGTAAAGGAATATTGCGAATAAAAACCTACTTCATAAGATAACCTGAAAAAGATTGAAGAATATTGATTATGGCTTTTTTGGAAAAAGTCTATAGCTATCCACCGGCTGGCGATAGTTTTTTTGATCACCAGCTTTCTCCACTTTTCAGAGACTCACCACTACAGCCATAAACACGCTTCGTAGTCCCCAGACATGTGACTTTGTTTGGATCGCCTAACCTGCATCTTCAGCGACAAGGTCAAGAGAGGCCGAATTTATACAATAGCGCAAGCCCCCTGCATCGACAGGCCCGTCTTCAAACACATGGCCTAAATGAGCCTCACACTGGCTGCAATGTACTTCTGTGCGGACCATGAAAAAGCTGCGATCTGACTTTGTACTGACAGCAGTTTCATCGAGAGGCAGCGTAAAAGATGGCCAGCCTGTGCCTGAATCAAATTTGTCTTGACTGCCAAACAAGGCTGCTCCGCAACAAACACAATGATAAGTCCCATCCTTGTCACAGTCATGGTATCTACCTGTAAACGCCCGTTCAGTGCCGTGCTTGCGGGTAATATGATACTGTTCCGAGGTCAGTTGCTCTTGCCATTCCTGGTCAGATTTCACGATTGTTGGACTCATGCAGCATCCTTCTTTAACTTCATTTTTTGCCAGACATGTTCTAATGTGGCTGGCATATCAATATGGACAATACCAAGCGCGTCACATAATGCAGAAATCACAGCAGGTGGGGCGCCAATCGCTCCGGCCTCTCCAGCACCTTTGACACCAAGAAGGTTATTCTGGCAGCGAGTACCGCGGCTTGAAATTGAAAATGAGGGCATATGGTCAGCGCGTGGCAAGGTATAGTCCATCAGCGAACCGGCCAGCAATTGCCCGTCTTCATCATAGGCGACGTGTTCGTAAAGCGCCTGACCAATCCCTTGCGCAATTCCGCCATGTATCTGGCCTTCCAATGTTAATGGGTTGATGATTTCGCCAAAATCGTCAACCACAGTATAATTAACAATTTCCGGGCGATAGGTCTGCTGGTCAACTTCAATCTCAACAATATGACAACCATAAGGATAAGTCGCCCCATCAGTTGTATATTGATGCACCCGGTTCAACGGATGCTGGGCCGGGTCATCTGTAGCAATAAGTCTGACCAAATCCTCAATTGTAACCGACTGGTTTGTTCCCGCAGCAGTGAATATTCCCTCTGCAAGCCGAATATCATCTATCTCTGCCTGCAAATGCTCAGCCGCAAATGGTAGCGCTTGCTCCACAATCATACCAGCGGCCTGCATTAATGTAGAACCCAGAACTGCGGACATTCGGGCTCCACCTGTTGTTCCTGGCGGTGTTCGCAGACTGTCGCCCTGCACTATATTAATCAGCTCTGCATCGTAACCAAGCCTGCCCGAAAAAATCTGCGTTAATGTAGTGCGATGAGCTTGGCCATTATCCTGTTGCGCAGCATAGACATTTGCTGTTCCGTCTTTATGAAATTCAATATCCACGCCTGCACCGCCACCGCCGCCACACTGCTCTAAATACATGGACAACCCAATACCACGCCATTTACCTTCTTCTGCGCTGACCTTACGCCGCGCATCAAATCCCAGCCAGTCTGCCTTCTTCATCGCCTCAGTCAGCAGGCCGGGCATGTCTCCTGAATCAACTGTTCCGCCCACAACCATCTTGTAGGGAATTTGCTCAGGCTTGATCAAATTCACCTGGCGAACCCCAACTCTGTCCATGCCCATTACATCTGCAATATGATCCATTAGACGCTCCAGCAAATAATTAGCTTCTGGACGCCCTGCACCGCGGAAAGCATCGACAGCTGGAGTATTGGTCACAATTCCGCGCACTTCCATGCCGGCAACAGCAATATCATAAGGTCCTGTAAGGGTGCGACAAGCAGACAACGTAGGAATATATATACTGAAATTTGATAGCCAGGCTCCCATATTAGCATGCACTATGACGTCCAGGGCGATAACCTTACCTTGTTCATCAACAGCCGCTCTGGCTTTAGTGCGGTTGTCACGGCCATGCAAATCAGATAGGTAAGAATCTGTTCTTTCCTGCTGCCAACGGACAGTTTGGCCAATCTTTTTTGCCGCCCAGGCAATACAGAGCTGCTCGGGATGCAAGAATATCTTGTAACCAAATCCGCCGCCCACATCACCTGTCAAAAGCTGAAGTTGTTCATTTTTCATATTAAGCGCCTTAGCGATTTGGGCAGAAAGACCAACAGGCCCTTGTGTTCCACTCCATATCCGCAACCCACCATTCTCCTTAGTCGGCTGGGCCACCATTGGCCGTGTTTCCATGGCATTTGGCATAATGCGGCTGTTAATCACATCAACCTCAACAAGTCGCGCCCCCGACGCTATGGCCCCATCTATCGCTGAACGTGCTTTATCAATTGTCCCAGCTTCCCATGTGAAAACCGTATTATTTGGATAACAATCATAAAGCTGTGGCGCATTTGGCTCCGTTGCCTCATAGACATCACACACCGATTCCAGGATGTCGTAATTGACGTCGATCAATTCTACAGCATCCAAAGCCTGCTGCTGCGTATCCGCGACCACCATAGCAACTATATCGCCTGCATGCCGGATGATATCACGCGCCATAGCTGGCTTTGTTGTTCTTGGAATCTGCGAGCCGTCACGGTTCTCTACATATTGCTGGCAGTGAATTTCACCGACATTATCCTCATCCATGTCAGCTTGACTAACTGCCAGTTGAACACCGGCTGAATTTCGTGCCTCTGTCAGGTCCAGATGTGTAAGTTGTGCATGAGCAAAAGGCGAGCGCAGGAAAGCGATAGCCAATCCATGTCCTGGCAACTGGTCATCTGTAAACTGGCCTTTACCAATCAACAAGTTGGCATCTTCGATCCGCTTTACATTCTGCCCTACACCAAATTTCATAATGATATATTCCTATATTTCACTTAATAAACTTATCTAGTATTGTAAAAATTTTCCCAGACCCACGTATCCAAAATAAAAGGGTTTCTCTTGTTTTCAACTCCCTTTTCCAAATTCTGCCCAAGTCACATGAACACGGTAACCTGTTGTCAGCCAACACAAGAAACCAAATATAAGCGCAAACACAGAAAAGTAATCCGGATACAGCAAAATCAACACAAAAAAAGCGATAGTTTCTGTGCCTTCTGTCAGTCCGCCAAGATAGGCAAAACTTTTCGTTTTTTTGGATTTATGCGTATCACCAGCGCTATGTTTAGCATCCAAAATTGCATAGGCCAGGAAACTGCTGCCTGTTCCAACAAAGCTTAGCATTAAAAATGCGGCAACTACCGCCTTTTCAGGATGAGTTACTGCAAAACAGAAAGGCACAAACGCATAAAATATAAAATCACACACAATATCCAAATAACCGCCAAAATCAGTTGGCCGGCTTAGCCGGGCAACGGCTCCATCCAGACCATCACACATTCGGTTCAACAGAAGTGCCCCAATAGCCCAGCCATAAGCTTCAACACAAATTAGCACGCCACAGCAAAACCCAAATGCAAACCCAATCACAGTTAGGGTATTAGCATTAAATCCAAAACGAAGACAGATTTTGGCAATCTGAACAAGGCTAGGAGCAATCAATGGTTTGAGTTTGGCATCAAACATCAGGTCTCTGTCCTTTCGAGCCACTTTAGGACACATTAAGGTCAGACGACGCAGGATTAAATTGCCTGACCAAGCTGTGTTTGCGCTGCTAAACAACGTTGCCCGGGGACAACATTCAAAGGTGCTGAAGTGATAAAGCTGACCATCACCACCCCTTTGAACAACGCGAGCCCTGCGGGGTCAGATACTATAGTGTGGCGACCTTCACGCAGGAAACATTGGATTAATCTACACCACTTATCACCGAATTGTATCATTTCAACACGATGCCCCTTTTTTGTCCGCCAAGTGATCTCGCGGCGCACACGTAAATCATTCAAAACCCCATCAAGGGCTTTGAATTTGAAACTCCCATCGACCCATGTGATGTCCTCTAATTGGCCTGCGACTGGCGCATAATGTAGATGGCTGTCAAACAAATCCGGCTGAAGTATAACTGTTTTAGTGCCATCACTTCGTTCATCGACGGATATAATTCGTCCATCAACAGGAGCGTATACTACTTCATCCGGCCTAATGTATGATTCTGGCTTAACCGCAACACGAAGAATTAAACTGATATAGACCAGCAACCCTAGACCAAGCACACCAAGCGGAAGGTACAAAGCCAGCAAGCCAATACAAAACAGACCAACACAGGCTTTTACAGGCCAGCCAGGAACGGTTGACGGTGTTATAACCAGTTCAGAAAGCTTCATTTCACTAGTCACAAAAGGCCTTTCTTACCTGTTTTGCCTTATCTATTTTACTTTTATTCAGGCAAAGCAAATATCTGAGCAGGATAAATTAAATCAGGATCAGCGATACGGTCTTGATTGCGTTTCACAATATCAAGATATCGAATACCATCACCATAGGTGCGATAAGCTATACGCCAAAGCATATCACCTTTTTCAATAATAATCATTTCACTACCATCACGGCCAACATCAAGCTGACTTAAGCTGAAATCCAACTGGTGCGAGACAATAACTTTATCGGCTGCGTTCAGCAAATGACTGACCAGAAGACCAGACTCTCCCTTCAAGCCGCGAAGAGAAATGCGGGCCGTCCAGTCACCGCTGTTCTTGTTATGATTGGCAGTGAAAGCACGGTCATTCAGCATTCCGCGAACAGCCTCTCCACCATTAGACGTCCCTTTGATGTAAAGGCTGTCCTGGTCAGCCCAGCTTAGAGTCATCACTGACAATCTGACCGGTTCAATCAAAACAGCTTTCAAATCAGCATTTAAGTCTGTCGTGCCTGCTGTCTGCCGTCCTACTTGTGTTTGCGGCTTGCCGGTAAGAGCATTTGGCGTCTGTATCAATTCCGCCTCAGACTGTTCGGTCATTGGCACAAGAGCAATAAGTGGCATATCCTGTCCTGATATTCCCAATTCGACAATGACCGCCTGATCTGCTCTGTAAACCTTGCCGTCAGACGTTGTCATCTCGGCGATAATCAAATGTTTCCCGGCGGTAAGCGGTTGTTCAGCAACCGCCACCCATTCACCATCCACTGACACAGATGTTTGGGCTAAAATTTTATTCTTTTCAAAAATTACCACACCTGCATTCGCACTCCCCTGGCCTGCAAAAACTGCTGTTCCATCAGGGCCGATACGGACCACATCAATCCTCAAAGGAGATGTGTCATCTGGATCAGCCTGTTTCGCCCGTTCAGATTTCTTTGAAGCCGACTCAGATGTTCCTTCTGTTGAGTCTGTCTGACCTTTAGTCGAGTTTTCTCTATGTTTTTCTGTCTCCTCATCTGTGACGACAGAAATTGCTGAGGAAGATTTGGGATCAGAAGTCGTGTAAAACATCCAGATAAGAGCCAAAGCGGCAAGCCCGCCCCCTATAATTAATAATCCAGCAATAAGCACTCGCATGTGCCGTCCCCTCGCATAAGTTTGCCCGCAGCATCCTCTCACTTTATCGTATAGTTGAAACTATATGATGACAAATATATTTAGGTGACCAAAGTCCTAGACCTGCACTTCTCTTACCCTATTGGTCTAGTTGTCTAATTGTGATATTGCCTTTTACATGTGGTGGTAATGTAGGAATTATTTTAGTCTTCAACAGTTAATAATAATCTGCCTTGCAGAACAGGGCCTGCGTAAAACACTCAGGCTAGAAAGAGAAAACTATGGCGAATTTCTGTGTGTTTGGCGGCGCAGCGAAAGGGACGTCAGAACAATTCACAAATGACGCTGAAACTGTGGGGCGTATGCTCGCCGCTCGCGGCCACAAGCTGATATATGGCGGCGGTCGGACAGGATTAATGGGAGCTGTGTCAGGAGGCGCGCTGGAGGCTAGCGGATATGTGCATGGCATCATTCCTTATTTTTTGGAAACGCTTGAAGTTGGAAACCACCAGGTCCAAAAGCTGGATGTAGTAGAAAATATGCATGAGCGGAAGGCAAAAATGTATGTTGAGGCTGATGGTTTTATCGTCCTGCCTGGCGGATTAGGCACGATGGA
>CABYZM010000014.1 GCA_902523435.1 uncultured SAR116 cluster alpha proteobacterium | reverse complement strand
AATATCTTCAAGAACCCGCTTCATCTCTTCTTTTGTTTCGTTAGTGATAATGCGCGGACCTGTGACATATTCACCATATTCCGCAGTATTTGAGATTGAGTAATTCATGTTGGCAATGCCGCCTTCATAAATCAAATCAACAATCAGCTTTACTTCATGTAGACATTCAAAATATGCCATTTCAGGCGCATATCCTGCCTCCGTCAGTGTTTCATAGCCAGCCTTAATCAGTTCGACCAGGCCACCACATAAGACAGCCTGTTCACCAAACAGGTCGGTTTCACATTCTTCTTGGAAGGTTGTTTCAATAATCCCTGAGCGCCCACCACCAACAGCACTTGCATAAGACAGGCCTATATCATGGGTATTGCCTGAAGCGTCCTGATAAACAGCAAGTAAGCAGGGCACGCCGCCACCTTTCAAATATTCACCGCGCACTGTATGTCCAGGACCTTTTGGGGCAACCATAAACACGTCAATATCACCGCGTGGTTCGATCAGGCTAAAGTGAACATTCAACCCATGTGCAAAAGCAATGGCAGCACCAGGGCGGATATTTGCAGCAATTTCATTTGCGTAAATATCCGCCTGCAACTCATCAGGCGTTAACATCATCACAACATCACCCCATACTGCTGCTTCAGCCACTGACATCACTTTAAAACCTGCAGATTCTGCTTTAGCCCGACTTGACGAATCTTCTCGCAGCGCAACAGCAACCTCTGGAACACCACTATCCTTAAGATTAGCAGCATGAGCATGGCCTTGTGAGCCATAACCAACAATGACGACTTTTTTTGATTTAATCAGGCCAATATCGGCATCTTGATCATAATACACACGCATAGTTTTATCTCCTTTAACTAAAACGCCCGTCGGGCGCGGTGCAGCTTGTCTGGCAGGGTGTAGTTGATTTCCTGTGCATTAATAATTCGTTTATATTTTGACCTAAGGTAATAAACTGTAAACCGCAGAAAAAAAAGAAAAAACTCAGTTTCACATGACTAGCTATTAAGACATATCAATTTTGTTGCCTCTGGTCATGCCACAGACACCTGTACGGGCCACCTCAACATCGCCAAGCGAGCTCATCAATTCAATGAATGCGGTCACCTTTGATGAGTTACCAGTCACCTCAAACACAAAGCTATTTAGCGTTGAGTCCAGAGTGCGCGCACGAAAGCTGTCAGCTACACGAAGAGCCTCAACACGTTTATTACCCGTGTTCATAGTTTTCACTAGAGCAAGCTCGCGTTCTACATGAGCTGGTCCAATGGTCAAATCCTGAACTGAATGAACAGGAACCAGACGGGCCAGTAACTTTTTAATCTGTTCAATAACTATTGGAGTGCCTGATGTCACAACAGAAATGCGCGATTGATGTCTGGCTTCATCAACTTCGGATACGGTCAGACTTTCGATATTATACCCTCGGCCTGAAAACAACCCAACTACCCTAGCCAGAACACCTGGTTCATTGTCCACCAATATAGATAATGTATGTCGCTCTGAAACAGAGGTATCAAGCATAGCTTACTTTGTCCTTCTTATTGAAAGTAATCAAACATTATTGTTTTCAAAGACGTGGAACAGAGAAAGTGCAGCATTTCGTTCAGACAAGTAACTTACCTTCATCAGACACAGGATTTGACGCTTCATCCGCAGCGCTCAAAATCATTTCGTTATGTGCAGCACCTGATGGGATCATCGGAAAACAATTTTCTTCTTTCTCTATACAGATATCTGCAATGACAGGCCCATCAGAATCTAGCATAGCTGTTATCACATCATCTAGTTGGTCGATATTCGAGGCACGTAATCCTTTCATGCCGAAGGTCTCAGCTAATTTGACAAAATCTGGAAGTGACGCGCTATAACTCTCCGAATAGCGTGAGCCATGATTCAGTTCCTGCCATTGGCGC
Organism: uncultured SAR116 cluster alpha proteobacterium; assembly: GCA_902523435.1. Lineage (GTDB taxonomy): Bacteria > Pseudomonadota > Alphaproteobacteria > Puniceispirillales > Puniceispirillaceae > JADHLI01. The sequence continues at coordinate 34,194 of CABYZM010000014.1, read as the reverse complement.
ACCATACCCATCCATTCATTATTGAGAATGAAAACCTTCACTGGCAATCTATATTGCGCGATCGTTGACAGTTCTTGCATGTTCATTAGAAAAGAGGCTTCACCAGATATGTCAATGACTGTAGCCTCTGGATGCGCAATTTGTGTTCCCACTGCTGAAGGCAAACCGTAGCCCATTGTACCCAATCCGCCTGAAGTCATCCATCTGTTAGGCTGATGAAAACCAAAATACTGTGCCGCCCACATTTGATGCTGGCCGACCTCAGTTGTGATATAAATATCGCGCTCGCGCGAGAGCTCATATAAGCGCTTTACCGCATTTTGTGGTTTAATGACCTGACCAGACTGTACAAATTTCAGACAATCACGAGCTCGCCATTCATTAATCTGTTTCCACCAACCAGACAGCGCCTTGGCATTTGGCGCAAAGCTCTCCTTCTTTAATTCAGCGAGCAATGCGTCCAAAACCGCGCCTGCATCTCCAATAATCCCAACATCCACCTGGACGACCTTACCAATCGATGATGGGTCAATATCAGCATGTACCTTTACAGAACTAGGTGAGAAAGCGTTTAGGCGGCCCGTAACCCTATCATCAAACCGCGCCCCAATATTTAACATGAAATCACACTGATGCATGGCCATATTTGCTTCATAGGTGCCATGCATGCCTAGCATACCCAGAAAGTGCGGGTCATCTGCAGACAGCGCGCCAAGCCCCATTAAGGTCAGCGTTGAGGGCCAACCCGTCAGGGCTACAAGCTCTCTTAACTTTTCTGAAGCTTCTGGTCCTGAATTGACCAAGCCGCCGCCGCCATAGATTATAGGCTGCTTGGCCTTCTTCATCAATTTTACAGCCTTTTTAACCTGCTCAGCCGCAGGTTTTATGCGGGGCTGATAGCGCTGCTTATTTGCATTGAGCACACCGCCTTCAACGAAGGGCGCGTCAAGCAATTGGACATCTTTTGGCAAGTCAATGACAACAGGTCCTGGCCGACCTGAACGCGCAACATGGAACGCCTCCTCAACATTAGCTTGCAAACTCGCGCTTGATTTACACAGATAGTTATGTTTTGTGCATGGGCGTGTGATACCTGATGTGTCAGCTTCCTGAAAAGCGTCTGTGCCGATTAGATGGCTGGGAACTTGCCCTGTCAAACAAACGATCGGAACAGAATCCATCATTGCGTCTGTCAACCCTGTAACGGCGTTTGTTGCGCCGGGGCCAGATGTGACAAGCACCACGCCCACCTTCCCCGTAGAGCGTGCATAACCCTCTGCTGCATGAACAGCTGCTTGTTCATGACGAACCAGTATATGACGGATGGAATTGTTGCGGAATAACGCATCATAAATTGGTAAGACAGCCCCACCAGGATACCCAAATATTACCTCAACCCCTTGATCTTCCAATACTTTCAGAATCAGCTCTGCGCCTTCCATCATCTGCGGCACCGACTTGGTCTGTTCCATATTCATTGTGTTTTATTTCCTATCAAATTCTTCAGAAAACGGTCTGATTTACAGTTCAACAGTCTAAACTGATCGTCCTCGGCATTCGGTTTTTGCTATGCACAAAAAATAGTCTCATATAACAAAGCGTGGGTTTACAACAAAAACTGTGCCAAAGTCAAATATTTAATAAAATTTTTGGAAAGATTTTTTGACAAATTTTATTTGAATATATCTCGTTATTCTCATAATTTGAAATAAAATTATTTCTTAACCATGTGATTTGTCTCTTCGCATAGCGCCGAGTATCCCGGCAGCCGAGATAAATTGCCCTTTGTTTGTCGAAATCTCCTCTTAAATAAGCTGAAAGAGCAGGTACACCTAAAGCTCTCATGACAGGCAAATCAGCTGAAAGACCTCGCAAAACAAGTTTTTCAACCTCTTGGAGACCACCACCGTTTACCATATTTTCAAAACGTCTATCTATCCATTCATAAATCATTTGACGATCAGGAATATGAGCCAGCTTAAAGGCACGGCCTGTTAAGCCACCCTGGCGGGGAAGTGCTTGCCAATAGGACAATGGCTTTCCAGTATGCATGACAACCTCAAGAGCACGAATAACACGCTGTTTATCACCAGGTTGAAGACGATCTGCAATCACAGGATCCTGTTCACGCAGCCTTTCTAGGCAGCCCTCGCCCCCATGCTCAGAATAAAGAGAAGTCGCTTCTGCGCGCACAACACTAGGAACATCTGGGATTGATGAGAGACCGTATTCTGCTGCTTTCAAATAAAGCCCTGTTCCACCCACCAGTATCGGCCAGCGACCTTGGGTGCGCACCTGCTGAACAATTTCTTGCACATCGCGCAGCCAATGCCCGACTGAATACCGTTCAGCCCCATCAACAACACCATATAGCCTGTGAGGCCGCAATGCTTCATCGGCGGCAGTTGGCCTGGCTGTAAGAATATGAAGGTCTTTATAGACCTGCATTGAATCAGCATTGATAATGACGCCATCAATTTCTGCAGCCAAATCAAGGGCAATTGCTGATTTGCCGCTTGCCGTTGGGCCTGCCAAGATAATATAGTCTGCTGAGGAATTAAGCTGTGTCATAAGCAAAGGATTTACTTGATTGGACAAGGCCACGCAAGATGTAGTCAGGCAAGATTTAAGTCAGCAATCGATCATTGTGTTTTCAACACTCAATTCAGACCAAAATTCTATCAAAACCCTATCAGATTTTGCACAGCAAACAGATTTGGCTAGCTACACTGTCCTTAGCACTGATAGCTCATCAAGTGTTGCCCTTGAAGCCCGTTATCATAGTCACCCATCAATAATGGAAATCAGAACAAAAGCAAATCAAGCTCAGATTGATGTGAACATCATTTCGGGGCACATTAGACGCAAAAAAAGACTTCTTTTGGCTGATATGGATGCGACTATCATAAGAGATGAGTCGCTTGATGAACTTGCAGACTTGGCAGGAATTGCTGATAAAATAATTCCAATTACTAAAAAAGCGATGGCTGGTGAATTGGATTTTCAAGAGGCCCTATCCGCCCGTTTAAACTTTCTGAATGGCCAGCCTGAGACGCTGCTTCATCAGGTTGTGAAAAACACACAAATAACAGATGGCGCACATGAACTGGTTGGCACAATGCGCGCGCATGGCGCACATTGTTACCTTGTTTCAGGTGGGTTTACGTTTCTAAGTAGCGTTATCGCACATCAATTGGGGTTTACAGGTCATCACAGCAATATCATGGGTGTTTCAAATGGCATGCTGACAGGTGAGGCAGTTCCCCCAATTTTAGACCAGCGGGCAAAACTCAGATTTCTGGAGCACTATATCAAAAAATTTAATCTCAAACCTGACGACTGCCTTTGTGTCGGCGATGGTGCAAACGATATGGCCATGCTGAAGCATGCAGGAATGGGAGTGGCGTTTCAGGGTAAGCGTGCGCTTCGTGAAAAAGTAGAATTGCAACTCAATCACACTGATTTGACTGGCTTGCTATATCTTCAAGGATATCATTCAGCTGAATTTTCAACCAACTAGACTTGCTGAAAGATAAAAAAGCCGGCGCGCGTTGCCGGCTTTTTCAAAACTTTGAATAAACTTGACTTACTCATCAAAACTGATTTGCACAAATCTGGTTTGCCCATCACTTTCAATAAGCATCAGTACACCTTTGCGGCCTTCTTTTTTCGCGCTAGCAATGCCTTCAATCAACTTATCAATTGATGTAATAGCAGATTGATTGAGACGGCGGATTATATCTCCAGGTTGCACCCCTTTGTCAGCCGCTGGACTTCCATCTGTAACATCAACCACTACAATGCCAGTCTGACCTGTGTCTAAATCAAATTTTTCAGCAAGCTCTTCAGTAAGTGGCGCAACCGTAAGACCAATGTTTTCAATGCTAGTGTCATTTGTTTTTTCTTTTGACTGAGACCGTGACAGTAATCCACCATTTTCCGCTTGTTCAAGCTCACCTAACGTTACAGATAAAGTTTTCCGCTCTCCACCTCGTACAACCTCAACATCGACTGTTGTTTCAACAGGCGTTTCCGCTACGATGCGTGGTAAGTCTCGACTTTTAACAACGCCTTTGCCATCGAAACGGATGATGACGTCACCTGCCTGCAGACCCGCCTCATCAGCAGGACCAGCTTCCGTAACAGAAGCAATCAAGGCACCTTTGGCAGATTCAAGGCCAAGGCTGTCTGCTATATCCTCGGTGACTTCTTGAATGAAAACGCCTAGCCACCCGCGGCGTGTACGCCCATAGTCCTGCAACTGGCTAACAACTTGCGTCGCCAGATTGGCTGAAATAGCAAAACCTATGCCGACTGAACCACCAGTTTGAGAAAAAATGGCTGTATTAATACCTATGACCTCTCCATCTAGATTGAAGAGAGGTCCCCCAGAATTTCCGCGATTTATGGACGCATCAGTCTGAATGAAATCATCATAAGGTCCAGAACCAATATCACGCCCTCGTGCAGATACAATTCCTGCTGTCACCGTTCCGCCAAGACCAAATGGGTTGCCGATAGCCATAACCCAGTCACCGACCCGTAACCCGTCAGAGTTTCCAAAAGAAACTGCAGTTAACTCTGAATCTCCAGGATCTATTTGCAATACCGCAATATCCGTCTTCGCATCACGGCCAAGGACTTTCGCCTTAAAACTCTCATCATTGGCTAAGATTACAGAGATTTCATCAGCATTTTCAATCACATGATTATTTGTCACAACAATTCCTGATGCATCTATAATAAAACCAGAACCAAGAGACTGGGCACGCCTAGACGGCTCACCCCTGTCCTGAAACTCCTTGAAGAAGTCTTCAAAGGGTGAACCTTCTGGAAATTGAGGCATTTGGGGGCGATTATTGCCGTTTACAACCATCGTGGTTGAAATATTCACAACAGCAGGAGACAGTTTTTCAGCTAAATCAGCAAAACTATCAGGACGTTCAGCTGACGCAGCGCTCTGACCGCCTAGAACGACCGATAAGGCCACGAATGCTGTCATTAAGGCATAACGCAATAGCAGCGCTTTATCTATGCCGCGCCGGACAATTACACTTTTGCATACATTATCTAATACGAATGGGGAAAGATGATTAGGCATCATTTAATCCTGTTACTTTTTACGTCATCAAAGTTTGTTATGATAAACAGAAGATGCACAATATGGCATTGCTGTTCTACTTACACAAAAGATTACAATCAGTACTTGTTCTCAATTCGACTGTATTGCGGCCATAATGGGGCGCATATCGCAACTATGCCCACAATAATCTATTAGGACCCGTCTTTATCCTTGAAAAAACGGAAAAATGTCGAATTAGGTGACAACACCATTGATGTGCCAGACTCACCGATTGACTTCCGGTAGGCCTCCATAGAGCGATAGAAAGAGAAAAATTCAGGATCGCGTCCAAAACTATTTGCATAAATGCGTATTGCATCGGAGTCTCCTTCACCTCGGACTTGCTGTGCCTGCTTTTTAGCCTCAGCTACAATCACGGTTCTCGTCTTCTCAGCGTCAGCTCTGATCTTCTGAGCTTCCTCCTCACCAGTTGCCCGAAATTCTTTGGCTTCTCTTTCCCGTTCAGATTTCATTCTGTTGAAAATATTCTGACTTGTGGCTTCTGGATAATCTGCACGTCGCAGACGCACATCAATAATTTCGATCCCCAGAGATTCTACTGACTGATTAACTTCATCCCGAATGGAGCCGTTGATGGTTTCACGCTCACCCGTTAGGATAGAGGCCAATGTCTCTCTTCCAAGAACCCGGCGAACAGATGAGTCAATAATGGATTCTAAACGAGCCCGGGCACCGAATTCATTTCTAACAGTTTGAAAGAACAGAAGAGGGTCCATAATCCGATATCTTGCGTAAGCATCCACCTGAAGACGTTTTTGATCCGCCAGAATCACCTCTTCCGCATCCTGAGGAATCAAAGATAAAACGCGGCTCTCATAGTAAACAGCATCCTGGATAAACGGAAATTTAAACTGAAGACCAGGGCTTTGAATAATACGTTTGGGTTCACCAAATTGGAGTACAAGTGCCTGCTGAGTCTGATTTACAGTAAACGCAGCTGAATAAAGACCTAAAAGCAAAAGGCCCAAAGCAAGGAGCGAGATATTACGTGTCAACTTCATTGTCTGGTCCCCCGTCAATTCGCGTTCCGGGCTTTGCCCAGTTCTTTTAGCGGTAAGTAAGGCACTACGGATTTACCGTCCTCATCGATGATTATCTTTTCGATATTGCCAAAGACTTCTTCTATTGTTTCTATGTAAATTCTCTCGCGTGTAACGTCTTTGTCCACTTCATAAGCAGAGTAAACCTGATCAAAGCGCGAGGCATCACCCTGCGCTCTGCTCACCACTTCTTCACGATAAGCCTCTGCCTCTGCAACGAGACGAGCTGCCTCACCGCGGGCGCGAGGCACAATGTCGTTACGGAACGCTTCTGCCTCGTTTTTCAGCCTGTCTCTATCCTGACGCGCACGCTGCACATCATTGAAGGCGTCAATCACATCGGAAGGCGGATCAACAGCCAAAAGTTGAACTTCACGTACCCGAACACCAGACTTGTATTCGTCAAGCAGTTCTTGAAGCTTCTGACGCACTGATGTCTGTACATTCTGCCGTCCTTCAGTCAGCACAGTCTGAATCGCTGTCTGACCAATAATCTCTCTCATTACAGCTTCAGCTGCTACCTTGATAGTGTCATCGGGCTCAGCCAAATTAAACAGATAAGCCCCAGCATCTGCTATCCGCCAAAAGACAACAAAATCGATATCAACAATATTTTCATCCCCAGTGATCATTTGACTTTCATCAGCAATGTCCCGGCGTGAGGCTGATCGACCAGAAATATCACGGAAGCCAATTTCTAAACGATTATCTCGAGTCACATCAGGCTTCAGCACCTTTTCGATCGGAAAGGGCAGATGATAGTGCAATCCTGGCGAAGTAGTCTTTATCCATTCGCCAAAGCGAAGCACGACCCCTTGCTGCTGAGGGTTTACACGGTAGAAGCCTGTGGCCACCCATAATCCCAGAATTACGATCAACAGCAACCAAATAAATTTCATCGGGCTGCCTCCACCAGGGATACCACCTCCAAACTGATTGCGGAAATCACGGAACATCTTATCAAATTCAGGAGGAGTTGGACGGCCAGGTGGTCGGCCGGAACCACCACCCCATGGGCCTCCATTATTTCCGCCACCGCCCCATGGGCCTCCACCCTGATTTCCGCCTTGGTTATTGCCTTGATTATTCCAGGGCATATTTAATGCACTCCATTGCCATATTTGTTTCATCTGCATGGTGATATACGCTATCGCTTTAACTTGCAAAAACTATCTGGCAAGACTAGATGGTAGTGCTATCACACAACTTATATTTAGACGTTTGACAGGAAATTCAAGAATGTCAGCAAAAATTACCGAACAAAAAATTTTGGACGCCTTGAAAACAGTGCAAATGCCGGGACAAAATAGCGATATTTTAACCGCCGAGGCGGTCAGCAATATTGTTGTGAAAGACGGGAATGTTGGTTTCACGATTGAAATCAGCCCAGAACAGGCTGGAGCGGCTAACGCATTGAAAGCGGACGCGGAAAATGCCGTCAACGCGATAAATGGTGTTCTTTCGGTATCTGTTATTTTGACCGCCCATAAACCAGCGGTGTCATCTACAAGTCAGGCACCCGTAGAGGCAGTTGGAGAAGGTGCTAGAGAAGACTTATTGAAACCAGCTCGCCATGTGGTCGCTGTGGCCTCTGGCAAAGGTGGTGTTGGCAAATCTACGACATCGATTAATCTTGCGCTCGCATTTGCCGCTCAAGGCCTGAAAACTGGCATTCTGGATGCTGATATTTATGGTCCATCCCTGCCCCGTCTTCTTGGCTTGAGCGAAAAGCCGCGCAGCGAAAACAACAAACTGATTCCCCTGTTTGCCTTCGGCTTAGAAGCCATGTCAATCGGCTTTCTTGTAGATGAGGATGCACCAACAATTTGGCGAGGCCCAATGGTCATGTCCGCAGTTCAGCAAATGCTTCGGGATGTTGCGTGGGGGGATTTGGATATACTGGTAATTGATATGCCACCTGGTACGGGCGATGCGCAGTTAACCTTGTCACAACGTGCTGATCTGGCCGGAGCGGTTATCGTATCCACGCCGCAAGATTTAGCCTTGATTGACGCCCGAAAAGGTCTGAACATGTTCAGGCGAGTCAATGTTCCTGTTCTTGGAATCGTAGAAAATATGAGCTATTTTGTATGTCCTTCATGCGGCGAGATCTCTGATATTTTCGGAACTGGCGGCGCCAAAACTGAAGCTGAACGGCTTGGTTTGCCCTTTTTAGGTGGCATCCCTTTAGACATGGAAATAAGAGCTACTTCTGATGCAGGCACACCCATTGTAGTAGAAAACTTTTCGTCGCCGCACGCACAAGCCTACGTTAAAATTGCAGAGACGCTCATTGCACAGTTAGAAAAAGAAACCCGAACCGGACCAGCCATCATTATGGACTAAGCCAACAGGTTAGTTTAGAGAAAGAGCGTCATGTTTGCGCGTTAAATGATGATAAGAAAAGCTAGGTATATCACCCTCAGCGGCGAACTGCTGCAGCAGCTTGTCATCCCAATCCCGGCTATTAAATGCTGGAAACTTAACGCCCACACTTGGCTCAGCATCAACAAAAGTTGCCTCTATCGTCTTGCAGTAGGGCAAGCCAACCTTATAAATCTGACCCCCACCAAATAAAATGATTCGATTCTCACCTGATTTCTGCTCAATTAGCCAGTCCTTTGCAACATCAATGGCCGCCGCTAGGCTGGCAACAGGAACAGCTCCATCAGCCCGCCAGTGCTTGTCGCGTGTCATCACCACAGACAAACGGCCTGGCAATGCCCGCCCTATTGAATCAAATGTCTGCCTGCCCATTATCAGCGGGCAACCCATTGTCAGTTGTTTTACCCGCTTGAGGTCACCTGGAAGCTGCCAGAGCAAGTCATTACCATCACCAATAACCCGATTTTTGGCCATGGCCACAACACACACCATGTGGAAACTTTGGGCCATCTGAAAATTACGGGCTTGTTTTTTCATGCTTGCCTTCATACTGCGATAGGTGCAGCTATCGACGGCGCAGGATCGTATTCTGTGATCTTAAAATGACCAAATGTGAAGGCATCAAGAGTTTCAGGTGGATCTATCAATATCAATTTGGGCAGTGCCCCAGGCTGCCGTGTCAGCTGAAGTTCAGCTTGCTCCATATGATTCAGGTAAAGATGTGCATCTCCCAACGTATGCACAAAATCACCAACTTTTAAGGACGCGACATGTGCGATCATATGAGTCAAAAGCGCATATGATGCGATATTAAAGGGTACACCCAGAAAAATATCTGCCGACCGCTGATAGAGCTGGCAAGAAAGCTTGCCGCCAGCAACATGAAATTGAAACAAACAATGACAGGGTGGCAGCGCCATATCTGGCACATCTGAGGGGTTCCATGCCGATACAATCAAACGACGGGAATCAGGTGATGTCTTGATGGCTTCAACCACGTCTGCCAACTGATCAATTACACGGTCATTCTCAGGGGTTTGCCAGCGCCGCCATTGCTGGCCATAAACAGGGCCAAGATTGCCTTGCTCATCCGCCCATTCATCCCATATTGAGACACCATTTTTCTGCAGATAGTCAATATTTGTATCGCCTTTAATAAACCACAATAGTTCGTGGATAATTGACCGCGTATGAAGCTTCTTTGTCGTCAACAAAGGAAAACCATTAGCAAGATCAAAACGCATTTGCCAGCCAAACACAGATTTTGTGCCCGTACCTGTTCGGTCTGAACGAACTGTTCCGTTGTCCTTAACATGGCGTAATAGATCAAGATACTGCTGCATTGGTTTCTCTGTTTTGCCTAAGGATGAATCTGCCAAAATAAACTAGCAAAGCAAGGATAGAGTTTCCAGGCTTGTCATAAACCTGTTTGTTAAAAAACAGTGAAAGGCGGCAAAAAACTTTCATTTTCACCTGTTTGCCTGTTATAATAATCAAGCAAGCTTCGGCTGGCTATAACGATAAACATAATGTGAAATAAGCAGGGCGGACCCGGGGGCGGTACCCGGCGCCTCCACCAATCTACCTGCCGTCCCAAGGGGCAATAGGAATTTTGGGGGCGAAATAGGATCGACGCATGTGGTAAAGGCATTATTTTCGTTCGGTATGGTACCCGCCGTTATCGGGCCATGTAGTAGTTGCAAACGACAACACTGCTCCGGTTGCTATCGCTGCTTAATGCAGCAGGCGTAACCACTTTAAAGTCCTGACGGATTGAGCTCTGTCAGGCGGGGTTTGGGGCTGCACCTGGCAACAGAAGCGGTCCCGCTAGTATTAGTTGTCCTAAGCCATCAGGCTGGATGAGATGAATGGATTTTAGCAGATGAGCGATTCGGATCAGACCAGCTCAATTAATTATGAACTTCTTGTTGAAGATTCTTTAAGAACCGTTGTGCGCGGCGCGCTGGCGATTGTTCAGGAATATGGGCTGCTAGGGGAATCCCACTTCTACATTACTTTCCGTACCCAAGCAGATGGGGTTCAGTTAGATGATACTCTGAAAGAAGGTAACCCGCAGGAAATGACTATTGTCCTGCAACACCAATTCTGGGACCTAACCGTTGAGGAGCACCAATTTTCTGTTGGTCTTTCTTTTTCTGGTGTCCAGTACCAGCTTGTAATCCCCTTTTCAGCCGTAACTCACTTTACTGACCCCTCAGTTGGGTTTGGCCTTCAGTTCAGTAATCCTGATGAGCCCCAAAAACAGTCAGATAGTGAAAACAGCGATCAGCCTGTGATTTTGCGTGAAGTCATGCGAGGGGATCAGAAAAAACTTGAGGCGCTGGATCAGAAACAAACCGAACACGAGGTCGAAAATGCGCTGACCAGCTCCTCGACTTTTGAGCCAGATGAAGCAAGCGATGAGAAGGACACCGAAAGCGACGAAACAGAAACTGCAGAGATTGTATCACTTGATCGTTTTCGAAAAGACCCTGCCCCAAAATCATAATCTGCGTTATGTGGTTTTTCATTGTCGGGTCTGTAGAGCAACGTTAGGCAGTCAATTTTGAAATTATTAGAGCTAAACAATGTCTCAATTTACATACAGCCCACTTCTTCCGACAGGAAAAGATGATACCCCATACAGGTGCGTTTCAACCGACTATGTCAAATCCACAGAAATTGGCGGCAGAACATTCATCGAGGTCGATCCTGCAGGGCTGACATTTTTGGCTGAACAGGCGATGGCTGATGTATCACATTTGCTTCGGCCCGGACATCTGGCACAGTTGCGCGCCATCCTTGATGATCCGGAGGCAACCCAGAATGACCGATTTGTTGCACTTGAAATGCTAAAAAATGCGGTGATTTCTGCAGAACGTGTCCTGCCTATGTGTCAGGACACAGGGACAGCTTTGATAAATGGTGAGCGCGGTGAGTGTGTACTGACCGGCGGCACAGATGGTGAGGCCCTATCACGCGGCATTTATAACACTTATCAGTCTCATAATCTGCGCTTTTCCCAACTGGCACCATTAAGCATGTTTGAGGAGAAGAACACAGCTAATAATCTGCCTGCACAAATTGATATCTCTGCTGGTGCAGGTGATGAATATAAATTCACCTTTATTCAGAAAGGTGGCGGGTCAGCAAATAAGACATTTTTGTACCAGAAAACAAAGGCTGTTCTGACCCCAGAGGGACTGAAAGAGTTCTTAAAAGAAGCCATTGTCAGCCTCGGCACTGCAGCTTGCCCGCCTTATCATCTTGCAGTAGTCATTGGGGGGTCATCTGCAGAATATAATCTGAAAGTTGTGAAAAAAGCCTCAATACGCGATCTAGATAGCTTGCCAAAATCTGGATCTATGACTGGCCATGGTTGGCGCGATACATACTGGGAAGATGAAATTCTGAAAATGACGCGCGAGCTTGGCATCGGGGCACAGTTCGGTGGGAAATATTACTGCCATGATGTACGTGTCATCCGCCTGCCCCGTCATGGCGCTAGCTGTCCTATCGGTATTGGCGTATCCTGCTCAGCAGATCGCCAAATCAGAGCTAAAATCACAAAAGATGGTTTGTTTCTGGAACAACTTGAAACCGATCCAGCAAAATATCTACCTGATTTAAGTGATGCAAAGGACGATAACGCTATCAGCATTGACCTGACCAAGCCAATGTCAGAGATTCAGGCAGAATTAACAAAATATCCTGTTAAGACACGTGTGAAGCTAACCGGGCCAATGATTGTTGCTCGTGATATTGCACATGCCAAGCTGCTTGAACAGCTTGAGACCACAGGAACGCTGCCAGATTACATCAAAAACCACCCTGTCTATTATGCTGGCCCAGCTAAAACACCAGATGGCATGGCCTCAGGTTCTTTTGGCCCAACAACAGCCGGACGGATGGATTCCTATGTTGACCGCTTTCAAGAAGCTGGCGGGTCGCTTGTCATGCTAGCGAAAGGAAACCGCTCAAAACTGGTCAAGGATGCCTGTAAAAAACATGGGGGATTCTATCTTGGCTCTATCGGCGGTGTTGCCGCTAAATTGGCCTTAGAATCCATAAAGAAAGTTGACGTTCTGGAATTTCCAGAATTAGGTATGGAAGCTGTTTGGCGGATTGAAGTGCGCGACTTCCCTGCCTTCATTGTGACCGATGACAAAGGAAATGATTTTTTCGACTTAACCTAACCCATTAAGCAAGCTGTGTGGTTTTGGCCCACCATAGGCCCAGTCCAAGATCTGAATAGTATGACAAATCGGGCTGCTTGCATCTGATAACTGATGAATACACCCCAGATTTCCAGCACAAATAATATCTGCACCAACCTTGTTCAGGTTGCGAATCTTTCTCTCTTTTAACTGCTGCGACAGTTCAGGTTGCAACACATTATAAACGCCTGCTGAACCACAACATAAATGACTCTCCGCAGGTGTTTTCACCTCAAAACCCGCTTGCACAAGCAACGCCCTCGGGGCTTGCAGAACTTTCTGACCATGCTGCAAAGAACATGCCGCATGATAAGCAATGGTCATATTCTGTTTTGCCAACGTTGGAAGCGCCATCTTGCTGTTTAAGTATTCAGATATATCCATCGTTAAGTCAGATATCTTCCTTGCCGTCTCAGAATGGCGGGAATTCCTGCTCATAAGATTACCGTAATCTTTTAATGTTGTTCCGCACCCAGATGTATTGACGATTATCGCATCAAGCTGGCCAGAGGCAATATCATTCTCCCAAGCTGAGCAAACAGCTTCCATCTGTTTATGCGCGGCATCTTCTGCGTTGATATGGTGGGCCAATGCCCCGCAGCAACTGGCTTGGCTGCGCACAACAACATCCACGCCCTGTCGGTTCAACAGCCGTATTGTTGATGCGTTTATTTCCGGGTCTAATGCACGCTGCGCACAGCCGGAAAGAAGCATAACACGCGTCCCAGCAGATGTTTCTGCTGGATAAAGCTGATCCTCACTGCCCACCTTATCCAATGCCTGTAAACGGGTTGGTGACAGGTTGACCATTGCTTTCAATCGTCCAGTTAAAAGCCCTGAAAAAGGCTTGGCAAGACGCGCAAACCGCAATGCTAAATGAAAGCGTCGCGCAAAAGGTAAGGTTATGGACAAAAGAGTCCTGATGACATGGTCTGCGAATCCTCTGCGTATTTTCTTATTAATTTCAGCACGGCCAATATCCACCAAATGCATGTAATCCACACCCGAGGGGCAGGTTGTCATGCAAGACAAGCAAGTCAGACATCTGTCAAGATGATAACTTACATCTGCAGGCTTGATCTCAGTCTGTTTATCGCCGCCCCCAAGAAGATCACGCATCATCCATATACGGCCCCGTGGACTGTCACGTTCATCACCTGTCAGAATATAGGTTGGACATGTAGCGGTGCAAAAGCCACAATGCACGCATTTTCTCAAAATCTCATCTGCGGTACTTATCTCGGGTCTAGCGAGAGCGTTCAGATCAAAATGTGTTTGCATATCAAGCCCCTCTTCCGATCGTCCCCATTTTACCGCTATTCAGGATATCTTCCGGGTCAAACGCGTTCTTTATACGTCGCGCCAGTGCAGCAAGCGGCGCAGCTTGCGGCTGAAACACCCCCACATCTCTACGATGCCCTTCAGTCCCGCGCATCAAGGTTGCATGACCATTAAAATCCTTAATGGTTTGTCTTACCTTCTGGCCAAGGCCAGCCCCTTTGCCGCCAATCCAAATCAAACCTCCCATCCAGTCAAAACCAAGCTCCAGATCGTATGCCTTCAGGAGAGACGATGCAATTTTAGGGGCATCAGACGGCGTAACAGATAACCTGTAAACCTGCTCAGCATCATCAGATATCATCGAAATATCCCGCCAGTTCTCCCAAAAAGCCTCAGAGGCCTGTTTGTCCAAAACTTTCGATGTCCTCGCAGACTGCAGAGTTGATTTCAGCTTTGTCATCCTGTCACGAACAGAAACATCAACACCTTCAAGCCTTATAACAGCCTGCCATCCTTCATTTGCGCGACTAATCGCACCCCCTGACGGTTCAGTGTCTGAACAAAATGCATTCGCAAGTGCCAGTTGCGCGGAATCAATCGTATCACAAAGAAGTGACAGGCTGGATGATGTCTCAGGGCAGGGCAAAACTTTCAATGTAATTTCGGTCATTACCGCTAACGTGCCAAAAGATCCGCACATCAATTTTGACAGATCATAGCCGGTAACATTTTTCATTACACGGCTGCCAGATTTAAACACATCTCCCCTTCCGGATACCGCTGCAAAGCCAAGCAGAAAATCACGCGCAGCACCAGCTGATACACGGCGCGGGCCAGACAAGTTGGTCGCGACAAGACCTCCAATCGTGCCTGTGCCTTCCGTTCCGTAAAATCGTTCAAGATGAGGTGGCTCAAAGGCCAGCATCTGGTTTTTTTCAGAGAGAGTTTTCTCTATTTCATCAAGCGGCGTCCCTGCCTTGACGACCAGAACAAGCTCTTCTGGCTGATAATCAACAATACCGCTCAAATTTGTCAGTGAGAGGCTTTCCTTTGCGTCAACTGGGTGACCAAGCCCAGCCTTTGTTTCATGCCCGCTGACAGACAGCTTTCGCCGTTCAGCCAAAGCTGAGAGCACAATATTGGTAACCTGTTCACCCGTTTTTGGTTGCCAAACAGTCATACCATTCATGACACTCAAAAACGCGGTATATCAGGATGCGGCAATTTTCCCTGATGAACATGCAGGCGACCAAGTTCAGCACATCTGTGCAACACTGGAAATACCTTACCTGGGTTCAGCAGATGCTGCGGATCAAATGCGCATTTTAGACGCTGTTGCTGTTTGAGATCATCTTCTGTAAACATCTCAGTCATTAGGTCACGTTTTTCAACACCCACACCATGCTCACCCGTCAGAACCCCGCCTAATTTAACGCAGGTGCGCAGAATTTCTGCTCCAAATTCTTCAGCTCGGTGTAACTCCCCATCGGCATTCGCATCAAACAAAATAAGAGGATGCAGATTGCCATCACCAGCATGAAACACATTTGCAACGCGCAATCCAAATTTCTGTGACATGGCTGACATACGAGTCAGCATCTCAGGCAAAGCCTTTCGTGGAATTGTTCCATCCATACATAAATAGTCGGGCGATATCCGCCCTACAGCCGGAAATGCGGATTTTCGGCCTGCCCAAAACTGGTTTCGTTCCTCTTCAGACTGGCTGATACGGATAGAGCTGGCTCCTGAGGTTTTGACAATTTTAGAGACCTTATTAATGAGCACATCAACTTCGGCTTCTGGGCCATCAAGCTCAATAATAAGCAATGCTGCAGCCTCACGCGGATAGCCTGCATTGACAAAATCCTCGGCCGCATTGATGGCAGGATTATCCATCATTTCCATGCCCGCAGGAATTATGCCGGCGGCGATCACGTCACTGACGGCCTGTCCGCC
This sequence comes from uncultured SAR116 cluster alpha proteobacterium, assembly GCA_902523435.1. Classification (GTDB taxonomy): domain Bacteria; phylum Pseudomonadota; class Alphaproteobacteria; order Puniceispirillales; family Puniceispirillaceae; genus JADHLI01. Next base: position 18,172 of record CABYZM010000014.1, on the reverse strand, counting down.
TTCCTGGACTGTGTCAAAACCAACGAGAAGGGCGCGCTGGGTTGCCGGTTTACGCAAAATGCGGACCGTCACTTCTGTAACCACACCAAGGAGACCCTCAGAGCCTGTCATAACACCAAGAACGTCCAGATGACCTGAATCAAGATGCTTCCCACCAAGACGCAGGATCTCACCATTCATCGTAACCATCTCAATGCCCAGAACATTGTTTGTAGTCAGGCCATATTTCAAACAGTGGACACCACCAGAATTTTCAGCGATATTGCCACCAATGGAACAGGCAATTTGACTGGACGGGTCAGGCGCATAGTAAAATCCTTCATCCTGGACAGCCTGTGTAATACCTAAATTCGTTACCCCTGGCTGAGCCGTGACGGTGCGGTTGCTGAAATCAATATCTAAGATCTGATTGAATTTTCCCAATCCTAGAAGGACGCCATCTGCGAGAGGAATTGCCCCACCAGACAAAGATGTACCAGCCCCGCGGGGTACGATCTTTACATCATTGTCAAGGCACCATTTCATCACAGCTGCGACTTGTTGCGTGGTTTCCGGAAGAACAACCACCAGAGGCTGGTTTCGATAAGCAGACAGTCCATCCGAGTCATAGGCAGCCATTGTCGTATCATCATCAATGACAGCACCCGCAGGCACAAAGCGCTTCAAGGCCGAAATAATTTCATCACGGCGGCATAGTATAGTCTGGTCTGGTTCAGGAAGAAGCATGAAAAGCCCTTCTAATTTTAGTTCTATCTTGTTATTCTATACGACATTACTTACCAGGGTAAATCATAAGTCAGGTCAGCATCTGGCTCTTATTCCAACATGTGAAACAAAAAAACTGCACGCTAGTTAACATGCAGTCTCTCTATTTTCATCATGTGAACCCAAATAATCAGGCGCTTTTTGTGGTTAGCCTTGGCGTGCCTTAAAACGCGGGTTCTTTTTGTTAATGACGTATAAACGACCGCGGCGGCGCACAACTTGGCAGTTGCGATCGCGCGCCTTCAAGGTCTTTAATGAGCTTGCAACTTTCATTTCTCTATTCCTATCGTTTGTCTCGGCTTGTTCCACCAATCTCAAAACGTGCCGTACAATAGACAGTCAGAGCTGAAAGATCAAGTGCTTATCTACTTCAACTGTTCGGCCTTAGGTTAGGTCGGCTACATCTGGAAACCGCACATTACAGCCGGCAAGCCCACAATATCCGTTTGGGACTTTATACAGATATTGCTGATGATAATCCTCTGCATAAAAGAAATCACCAGCTTGTCCTATCTCAGTAGTGATGGGTCCAAAACCGGACCGGTTTAAAGCAAGACCATATCTCTTACAGCTCTCACGCGCAGCATCAAGGCTGTTGTCATCAACAGTGTAGATAGCCGAGCGGTACTGAGTGCCTATATCATTACCTTGACGGTTGCCTTGGGTCGGATCATGGGACTGCCAGAACACAGTCAATATCTGCGTTAGGCTGACAACAGCTGGGTCGTAGACTACAAGCACAGCTTCAGTATGACCTGTCTGCCCTGAACACACCTCCTCATAGGTTGGATTTTTAGTCAAGCCGCCCATATAGCCTACCGCAGTAGTCCAGACACCATCCATTTGCCAGAACAAGCGCTCTGCGCCCCAAAAGCAGCCTAACCCTAGATAGATTTGCTTGTATCCCTTTGGAAAAGGCGGCAACAAAGGTTGTCCACTAACAGCATGTGGGTGAAGTACAGCAATTGGCGTTGAACGTCCAGCTAAGGCTTCTTCTGGGGCCGGCAGACGTGATTTGAAAGGATTGGTAAAAAACAAAGCCTACATTCCTTTTCGCAGATATCCCTCTTATACAAATATAGATATGTCAAGCTGACAGAACCGCAACACCCGGCAATGTCTTTCCTTCTATATATTCAAGAAACGCTCCACCGGCTAGCGAGACATAGCTGAATTTTTCCGCAACCCCTGCGTGGTTAAGTGCCGCGACAGTATCACCACCTCCCGCCACAGATAAGATGCGGCCTGCCTCAGTTGCTTCAGCTACCATCTGTGCCAAAGTCACCGTCGCGGTATCGAACGGACTGACTTCAAATGCGCCCATGGGCCCATTCCACAACACTGTGCGCACCTCTTTCAGTGCCTGCTGATAACTGTCAATCGCCTTCGGACCAATGTCCAACATCATTTCTGTGGCTAAAATATCCTTATTGGGAATTTCCCTGTAAGCAACGTCTGCGCTGAACGCGGTTGCAGCTAGACCATCTTGAGGCAGCATGATCCGACACCCGGATTGCTTAGCCTTTAATAGGATATCAGCAGCTGTTCCTGTAAGATCACGCTCCATCAAAGAGGCGCCCATATCCTCGCCTTTAGCAACCAGAAATGTATTTGCCATGCCACCACCCAGAAACAGGATATCGACCTTTTCAATAAGATTTTCCAGCACAGCCAATTTAGTTGACACCTTCGCCCCACCAACAACCGCAGCAACAGGTCGTTGTGGCTTTTCCAAAGCAGCGCTTAGAGCATCCAATTCAGCCGCCATCACAGGTCCGGAAAAACTAGGCAGTTGCTGCGCCACCGCATATGTTGAGGCATGTGCCCGATGCGCACAGGAAAAAGCATCATTAACATAGACATCAGCCAATCCGGCTAGCTTTTTTGCAAACTGTTCGTCATTAGCTTCTTCTTCAGGCCAGAACCTAAGATTTTCAAGCATTACGATCTGACCTGCCGCAGGTCCTTGTCCAGTATTATCCAGCGGCACCAACGGCACCACATATCCGAGTGCTTCGCTGAGATAGTCACAGACCGGGGCAAGACTAAATTCCGGAATCACTTCCCCTTTTGGCCGGCCAAGATGACTGATCAGGACAAGACCTGCTCCAGCCTTAGCAAGCTGTTTCAAGCCTGGCAGAACACGTTCAATCCGAGTGCCGTCCGCAACTCTGCCATCAGCCAAAGGACAATTAAAATCCACACGAATAAGACAGGTTTTACCTGCCAGCTGCTCAAGACATCCTGTGATTGGTATAGCCATTGAACCCGCCCCGGATTCTTGTTGTCATAAAACACCTTTGTGCTTAAAACTTCTGTCTACCGTTTCGAGGCTCAAAAAGCAACGCCATACAAATGAACACAAGAATTCCACGGAGCAGAACAGGGAAACAGGAGTTTATAGCTGGCGTGCTTGAAGAATTGCCGCTACAGCTTGGCGTTGCTCCTTTTGGTCTTGTCTTTGGTATTTTAGGCATAGAAAGCGGCCTTAGCCCCATTCAGACAATCTGTTTGTCGTTAATTCTGTTTGGCGGAGCCAGCCAAATTGTATTTGCCCAGTTGATTGCTGCTACGACACCTTTTGGCATAATCCTTTCCTCTGTGACTATGATCAATCTGCGCCATCTTCTCTATGGTCTGTCCATGGCCAGCTATCTTCATAAATTACCCCTATATTGGCGTGTTCTGCTTGCCTATCTATTGACGGATGAGGCCTATGCCGTATCCATCAGACGGTTTTCACAGCAGCCCCCCTCACGCTATATGCATTTCCACTTACTCGGCACAGGACTAACCCTACATCTGTTTTGGCAAGCCTCAACGATTATCGGCGTATTGATCGGCCAGAATCTGCCTGACATGCTGTCTTTAGGGTTTGTCATCCCGCTGACGTTCATTGCCATCATCACACCTATTATAAAGCGGCAATCTGAACTTATCGCGGCTGGCTGTGCCACAGCGACTGTGTTCCTCACCTATGAACTGCCCTGGAATTTATGGCTGATACTGGCAGCCCTCAGCGGCATTGCAGGTGGTCTCATTGCAGAGAAGTTAAAGGAGAAAGGACGGGCAGGTTGATGGATAGTATGATGTTATGGGGCCTTATTCTTACCTGTGGCCTTTTCACCTTCCTAACGCGGTTTCTGCCCTTGGCAGGTCTATTGCCAGAAAAATTACCTCCAATAATTGAGCAGGCGATGCATTATGTGCCCGTTGCTGTTCTGACACCAATAATCATCTACAGCGTGTTTCTGCCTACCGAGGAAGTGGCTCTTTTCAATAATATGCGTATTCCGGCAGCCCTGCTCGCCCTGGTTGCCACTGTGGTGACTGGGCGTGTGATAGTCACAATAGTGGTAGGCATGGCCAGCCTGTGGGCTATGGAATATCTTTTTTAATACTACAATAGATTTATCCGTTTGCAAAAATACCAAAATTTGCTGAACCAGATTGTAAGCAGCTATAAATTTAATTTTCAAGTATTAACCTATAGGCTCGTATAGAGCATCCTTAAGCCCATTAATAAAAATAGCCATAATAGCAGTTTTTGAAATAAATCTGGTGCTAACATTGGACGAAAAATCTCTCCAACTTTAAAACCAATAATACCTGTTGCTGTGCCTGCAAGAGCAGGAAATAAAATATCTGGACTAAGCAGACCAGTCGTTGAGTAACCAATTGCTAATGGAATACAACCAATGAATATAAGAAAGCCGCTAGCGTCAATAAACTGGCGAGGTTTTACCTGTTTGATAATAAGATAAATTGTTATCGGCACACCCCATAATGACGTTAGTCCACCTAATATTCCTGCGACACCTCCAAGAGAAAATTGCCAGATGCGGTCATGCTCCGCTTTAATTGACAGTTTCGTAATAAATAAATTGGTAATCGCAAAGCTTATTACGGAGAATGCAATTAATAAACCAATAACATTGTTACCAAGTTTAGCTGTTACTGCTGAAAAAATAGAAAGGAAAAACAGTAAAACTAAGGCAAATGGCCAGTAAGTGATTAAAGTTCGACGATGATTTTCAGCTTTGTAAAACTGATAACCATTTGTGACAAACATAGGTAACAAGTTAATGGCAATTGCCTCAAGCGGCGCTATAAACAGTGTCATCAATGTAATTGAGGTTGTGGGCAAGCCAATCCCAAACACACCTTTTACACTTCCAGCAAGAAGATAAATCCCAGCAATCGTTAGACTGAACAGAAACTGATCTGGCATCAAGCCCCTACTCTGGCAGAAATGAGATTAATTTTTTCAGCCAGTTGTAAATCAAGCTCTGTCAGTCCGCCAGCATCATGTGTGGTTAGGGTAATGGTTACCCGGTTGTATACATTTGACCATTCAGGATGGTGATTCATTTTGTCAGCATGAACAGCAATTTCCATAATGAAGCCCATTGCTGCTGCAAAGCCAGGCAGTTTAAATTCAGCAGTTAATGCAACCTTATTGCGGTCTGCTTTCCAGTGCGGGTGCGCAGCAATGAACTCATCAATCCTTGCCTCATCAATAGTCTGCATTTTAAGGTCTCCTTTTGCTTTTTCATCGTACAAGGTAGAGATAAACGAGCGGACTGTACAGACAGGAGATACAACTGAAAACGCTGTTATTTGTCTCTCATACACCATCAGAAAACACTGCCAAACTCGCCAATAGCTGCATGGCAGCAATAGATGACATTACTGATGACCTGATAATCTTTCACAAATCTTCAGTTGATGTGGTCAGCGAGGATGTTTTGACCTGCGATGGGCTGTTATTGGCAACCACAGAGAATATCGGCTATATGGCCGGCTTGACCAAAGATCTATTTGACAGATGTTATAATGAATGGATGGGCAACACAGATGGACTGCCAGCAGCGGTCTATATACGTGCTGGGCTTGATGGCACAGCCACCAGCAGAGCAATAAGCCAGATTGCAGCCGGGCTGAGTTGGCGGCTTATCCGACCGCCCCTAATATTAAGGGGTGATTACACACAGCAATTTGAAGAGGACGTGGCAGAACTAGGTGGAGCCTTTTCTGCTGGCCTAGAAACTGGGCTCTTCTGATGAAAATGCGTCTAGTGTCAATGGCCGGTGAAATCCTGCCACTTGCTGGGTTATTTATCGGTAATGCGCTAGCAGACATATTTATTGGCGCTTTGGCGGCCGTTTGCCTTGCTGCTGGCGTTGTCTTTTATAACCGTATAGTCGAACATAGATGGGCAAATTTTGCTGTCTTTTCTGTTGTGGTCTCAGCTGTATTTGCCTTTGCTGCGCTGGTTACAGAAGACAGCTTGTTTATAAAGATTCAGCCTACCTTGTTCAATGCGATGTTTTCGTCTCTGCTTCTTGGTGGCTGGCTGCGTGGAAAAGCCGTTATGAAATTGTTTTTTGGCGCGCAATTTTCATTAAGGGAAGACACGTGGCGACTTCTTTCTTTCAGATGGGGGCTGTTTTTTTTGGGCCTTGTAATTGCAAATGAAATCGCTTGGCGGACCCTGGATGATGACGGCTGGGTCACTTTCAAAGTGTTGTTTGTCGCTCCAGCAACAGGCTTGTTTATGCTAGCACAACTCCCCGCTACTTTGCGTGGACGCATTGAACCAGAACAGAACATATGACGTAACAATTCGTCGAAGAGAATATTTTTTGGAGAGTTCCATGAGGCGCCCACTTATTTTTACCATTTTTCTAATCTTAATCATTCCCACCCAAGGGTTTTCTGCGGGAAGCAGTTCCAGTGACTCTGGAAATAATTCAAGTTATTCCGTGACATCAGAAAACATTGAACTAAAAGCAGCTGAATCAGCGATTAACCGCAAGGAATACAAAAAAGCTATAGTTGAACTTAATAAAATTTTAGCTGAAAAACCTAATCACGCAGATGCATGGAATTTATTAGGGTTTTCTGCTCGCAAATCTGGCGATTTTAAAACTGCTAAAACTGCATACACTAAAGCCTTATCAATAAACCCAAAACACACTCGGGCAATGGAGTATATGGGGGAGATGTACTTGAGCTTAAATCAGCCAGCAAAAGCGGAAGAACTTCTCTCACGACTTGAAAAATTATGTTCTTACAATTGTAAAGATAGAGACTTATTGAGGTCGGCGATTAAAAAATATAAAGCAACTAGTTCTTGAAAGATCGATAAGTGGATGAAACATCAGTGATATCAAATTGATATTCACCTACTCTGGACTTTTCGCAACTCTGTAAGGTTCTCAATTCCTAATTGAACCATTGTATTTTCTAGCTCATCTCTCAAAACAGAGACGACATGGTTACCGCCCTGACTTCCCAGAGCAGCAACACCAAACATGAATGCACGCCCAAGAAGCACAAAATCAGCCCCGCAGGCGATTGCACGTGCAATATCGAGGCCAGACCGCACCCCTGAATCGACCATCAGCGTGTAATCGTCACCTAATCTGGCTCTTATATCCGCCAAACGATGTATGGATGGCGGTATCGCATCAAGCTGGCGGCCACCATGATTTGATAGGACCAGCCCATCCATTCCCGCGCCCACGGCGCGATCAATATCCTCATCATGAAGAAGACCTTTCAACACCATAGGCCCTTTCCAAACTTTCCTGATCTCGTCCAGATAATCCCAAGTCAAGGACCCGTTCAGCTGGCTACCAATATAATCTGTAATATTCGCCAGAGCAGATGCAGAACTATAGGGTTCAAGGTTTTTGAATCTGAATTTTCCGCCATTTGCTAAAACAGCAAAGGACCAAGCCGGATGTGTAATACACTGCCAGAAAACACGAGGTGTTATGGACATGGGGTTGCGTGACCCAATAGGAGCTCCTGCAAGCCGCATATCCTCACGACGGCTGGGACCGGGGACATCAGCAGTTAGCACTAGCGTTGTAAAGCCAGCCTTTTTTGCCCTTGCCAGAAGGTCACGCATAACTCCATGATCATTTGGCGCATAAAGCTGGAACCAGCCATGCCCGTCACTGATCGGACCAATCGTCTCAACATCCTCACCAGCAACCGTACTTAGGGTATAGGGAATTCCTGCCTCAGCAGCTGCACGGCACAGAATTTTTTCAGCGCCCGGCCAGATAAGGGACTGTAACCCAATAGGAGATACACCAAATGGAGCGGAATAGGTTTTTCCAAAAACAGAGCAATGTGTATCCGGTGTCACCCGCCCCCGCAAAAACCTCGGCATCAAATGAATATCTGCATAAGCAGCTTCATTGCGCGCCATAGCCTGGCCCTGGCCGGTCCCTGCAGCAAGATAAGCATGAACAAAGGCAGGCAAGCGCCGCGCTGCAGGCATCACCATATCACTGATGCGGGGATATTTCTGCAAAGCGGACATGACCGATCCCTGTGTTGCCTCTATGCTTACTTTGAAAACGTTTTCATATACGCAATGACGTTGGCGCGGTCTGCATCTTTCTTCAACCCGGCGAACGCCATGCGTGTGCCTTTAACATATTTTTTGGGAGCCTTTAAATAAGCATCAAGTGTTTCTTCATCCCAGACAATACCACTGCTCTTCATCGCCTTTGAATATTTTTTATAACCTTCTAAAGAGCCGGCCGCCCTGCCAAAGAGATTGACAAGATGAGGGCCTGTCCGGTTCTGCTCTTTGTTTACAACATGGCAGGCCTTACATTTTTTAAATACTTTCTCGCCTGCCGCGACGTCGCCTGCGGCGAAAACCTGGGTACTGGATAAGGCAAAAAAGGCAGTTGTACCTATAATCACAGCTAATTTTCTCATTTTGTCCCCGCTAATTTTGCTTTCTATCTGATAATGAATTGCAAATGATGCCAGATTAACTGAGAGGCTTCTGATTTTCATCTATTTTCTGCATGGCATGATGTTTCCGCGACAATTTGACCTCCGTCCTTCGTCCTGTTAAGCCCTCACTGAAATCATTAACTGTCAGGAAGATTATTGATAGTGACCACCTACACAAACAAAGAACAGGTCGCATATCATGACGATTAGGTCTGGACGCTTTCTGCTCAGCTTAATACTTTTAAACCTTAAATTTAGCTTTGCATTTACCTAGCGTACCTTCAATCCAAACAAAGACATCATCAGACAAGGCAACGGATAGGCTGGCCTGCCAGATAGGCTTCAAGTGCTTCCAGCATCCCGCCATAAAAGACAGCCATCGTTTGCGCTGTGACATAGCCAATATGGGGAGTCAGAATAACATTCGGCAGACCCCTGAACGGATTATCTGTCGGGAGTGGCTCTTGATCATAAACATCCAAAGCTGCCCCGCCTATACGCTTTTCCTGAAGAGCTGCAAGCAAGGCTCGCTGGTCAATGATTGGTGCACGAGATGTGTTGACGATGCAGGCATCAGGCTTCATTAACGCCAACTCGTTAACACCAATCAGACCTTTGACCCTGTCAGATAATTTAAGGTGAATGGATATGAAATCAGAAGTTGAGAAAAAATCATCTTTTAAAGCATAGGACACGCCTTCTTCAGAGCATCTGTCTGGCGTCAGGTTCTGAGACCAGGCCTGGACAGACATCCCAAACGCCATGCCAAGCTGAGCAACCTGACTGCCGAGGCGCCCCAATCCTAAAATACCGAGTGTTGCACCACGCAAATCCCGCCCTGTACTCACCTGCCATCCCCCTGATGCCATAGAGTGCACAGACGTGTACAAATCACGGGCAAGCATGCCTATCAGCATCATAGCTAGCTCTGATGTGGCATGACCAGGCGATTCTGTTCCACAGACCATAATATTTTTGGCTTTACAATAATTCAAATCGATTGCGGCATTGCGCATGCCACAAGTGATAACCGCTTGCAGGTGCGGCAATTGAGACAATATATCGACCCGTAAACCAGTGCGTTCACGCATCGCCAGAATGATTTCATAGGGCTGCAGCCGCTCTACCAAAAGAGCGCCATCAACTGTGTCCGTAAAGACATCTAGCTGATGTTCTGGTTTCAGGCGTTCAAACTCAGCAAAAGTAAGGGCATTATTCTGCCAGTCATCAAGCAATGCTATTTTCATTGTTCAATCAGCCTTATTCAGTTTGAAAAACCAGCAAAGGTAAACAAATATCTGTTATCCGCTTGCCTTTACAGCGCAGCTGGGCCATGTCTTTATCACTTACATAAATCAGCTATGACAGCCTTATAACAGCACTGCCAGACTGTTATAAGAAAAAAATGAAGGTGCTTTCAGCAAATACACATGAAAAGGACAAGCAGGTGATAAAAGCAGTCATTTTTGACAAAGATGGGGTGCTACTTGATCTCGAGGCAACATGGCTGAACAGTGCCATTGCGATGACACATTTTGTCTCTGAACTGACAGATGGCCGGCACAAGCCGAAGGCGTTTCAGGCAATAATTGGAATTGATGAGGAAACTCGTCAAATTGATGCAAACGGCCTTTTTGCCGCTGGCAGTTCCGCGGACCAGTTCCGTGAATTTGTCCGCTTTGAACCGGCACTTGAACCCTTATTGCTGCATGATGCTGAGATCCGGAGACAGATAAGAGCCATCTTTCTGGAAACACGAAATGCGACATTTGAAGCTGTTGGTTCTGTGCCGAATGGGGACGTTAAAACTCCTCTGAAAAGCCTACATAAAGCGGGATATCAACTAGCAATTCTGACAAATGACAGTGAAAACTCTGCTCGCCAAAGCTGTGATGACATCGGCATACTGCCCTATATAAATATGATTGTGGGTTTTGACAGCGGGTTTGGCAGCAAGCCTGGACCAAAGGGCCTGATCGCAATATGTGAAAAGCTGAATATCACACCAAACGAAGCCGCCATGGTCGGTGACACTTATGCCGATTTTGGAGCTGCGAAGGCAGCAGGGGCAGGGCTCTTTATTGGCATTTCCAATATTTACCCAGACTGTCCGGATGCCCTGAAAGGAGCGGCACACTTACTTCCTGACTTATCTGGTCTGCCTTCTTTGCTCGCTAAGCGCGCTGCCTAGCCTACAAAGGCTTTTTCCACGACAAAGTGACCAGGCTCAGAATTTGCTCCCTCTGACAAGCCAGCAGAGAGACACAGGTCTTTCATATCTTTATTCATATTCATTGAACCACAAATCATTACCCTATCTGTTTCAGGTTGGAAAGCAGGCAGGTTTAAATCATCGAACAAGTTTCCACTTTCAATTAGATTTGTCACCCGTCCCATCCGGTTTGACGGCTCTCTAGTCGTGGTTGGAAAATAAATCAGCTTCTTTTTTGCTGACTCTCCAACAAGTGGGTCCATCTTGGCACGCTGAACTAGATCAGCGCTAAACGCTAATTCATCTACCTCGCGGCATGTGTGGGTCAGTATGATGTCATCAAACTGATCATAGAGTTCAGGATCACGTAGCAATGAGGCGAAAGGAGCAACTCCTGTCCCAGTAGAGATCAAATACAGACGCTCGCCAGGCAACAACGCATCAAGCACCAGTGTGCCGACAGGCTTTGTTCTCATAATAATATAGTCCCCAGCTGAAATATGCTGAAGACGCGATGTGAGCGGCCCGTTTTCAACCTTTATGGAATAAAAGGATAATGTTTCGTCCCAGAAAGGTGAGGCGATGGAATAGGCTCTGACTAGGGGGCGTGCTGCTTCATTCAGCAATCCAATCATTACAAACTCACCTGACCGGAACCGGAAACTGGCAGGCCGTTCTACCGAAAACGAGAACAGCCTGTCTGTCCAGTGACGCACATCCAGCACACGAACGGCGTCTGCTGTATCAGATGTTACAGCCGGAAATTCAGCAGCAGATGCGGTGTTTACACTATCCATCTCATTTACCTGATGGTCATCAATAATTGCCGCAGAGCCCTATTGGTCTGTCGACCGCCTTTAAATGTGGTTATATGGCGAAAATGTCAATCACTGACGGCTCTTAGGCCAGAGCCCGCATCTTTCACGATCGTGTCAAAGGTGCGATTAAGCGCCTGTAAAGGCCTGCAGGCCCGTTTGTGCGCGCCCAAGGATAAGCGCATGCACATCATGAGTACCTTCATATGTATTCACGGTTTCTAAATTCATCAAATGACGCATCACATGATAATCTTCTGAGATCCCGTTTCCGCCATGCATATCGCGAGCCTTGCGGGCAATTTCAAGCGCCTTACCACAGCTGTTGCGCTTTACAAGTGAAATAAGCTCCGGCGCGCAGGCTCCCTCATCCAGCAGTCGGCCAACCTGCAGTACAGATTGCAGCCCAAGACCAATTTCTGTCTGCATATCTGCCAATTTCAGCTGGATGAGCTGATTGGCAGCAAGCGGGCGGTTGAACTGTTTGCGCTCAAGTGTGTAGCTGCGCGCAGCGTGCCAGCAGAATTCAGCAGCCCCCAATGTGCCCCAACTTATCCCGTAACGTGCCTTGTTCAGACAGCTGAACGGACCTTTGAGGCCCTCTACATGCGGCAACAAGGCGTCTTCACCGACCTGAACATCATCAAGAGATATCGACCCGGTCGTAGATGCTCGTAGGGATAATTTACCCTTTATCACATCCGCATTCAGACCAGCTGTACCTTTTTCAACAAGAAATCCCTTAATCTTTCCATCATGGGCTTCTGACTTCGCCCAAATCACAAATAGATCTGCTATCGGAGCATTAGATATCCACATCTTTGAGCCTGTCAGGCTGAACCCAGACGCGGTTTTTCGAGCAATTGTGCGCATTGCGCCCGGATCTGAGCCAGCATCTGCTTCTGTAAGGCCAAAACAACCGATTAGCTCGCCAGTTGCCAGACGCGGCAGATAAGTCTGTTTCTGTTCTTCAGATCCAAACGTTTCAATCGGATGCATCACTAGAGAGGACTGAACGGACAACATTGATCTGTACCCTGAGTCTATTTTTTCTATCTCACGGGCAACAAGACCATATGTGACGTGGCTGGCGCCGACGCCTCCATACTTTTCATCAACTGTTATACCTAGCAGCCCCAGTTCACCCATTTCACTAAAGATGGCGATGTCCGTCTTTTCTTCGCGAAAAGCTTCAATGACACGAGGGGCTAACTTGTCTTCTGCATAGGCTTTTGCGGTATCACGAACCAGCCTATCCTCTGAAGATAACTGGTTCTCAAGACCAAATGGATCTGCCCAGTCAAAATCTACTTTTGTCGATTTTACCGGCGCAGAGGGAATAACGCTGTCCATTTTCTTTATCCTTTTTCAATAATCGCTGATGAATTTAAAAATCTTACAACAGCCTTCGCTGTTCGAAAGTAGTACGGTGTGACGGCAAATAAAAGTCACTTTTTTACCTGAAAGAATATCACAGCTATAGCCAGCTAAACGCTGGTTTCAGTTTCCCTCTCGTTTTTTAACCTGCCATCGTCTATAATCCGCCATGTTACACAGTTGTTATTTGCAGATTTTTATTGGCATTACAAGACAGTTTACCTGAAGACAGATGAGTAAAGACGAAACAAAAGCAGACTGGGCCTCAACAGCGGCTAATGAACTGTGCGGCAAACCGCTTCAGGACTTGACGCGGCAAACGCCAGAACAAATTGATGTAGAGCCACTTTATACAGCAGCTGATTTGGCAGGGCTGGATCATTTAAACAGCAACCCCGGACAAGCGCCGTTTACAAGGGGGATCCGGGCGACAATGTATACAAACCGGCCATGGACAATCCGGCAATATGCGGGCTTTTCCACAGCCGAGGAAACAAATGCCTTTTTCAAAAAGGCTCTTTCTGCCGGACAAAAAGGCCTGTCAGTTGCCTTTGATTTAGCCACACATCGCGGTTTTGATTCAGATCATCCGCGTGTCAAAGGTGATGTTGGCAAAGCTGGTGTAGCGATAGATACGGTTGAGGATATGAAGCGTTTGTTTGAGGACATCCCGCTCGATCAGATGAGCGTGTCAATGACAATGAATGGTGCTGTTTTGCCAGTTTTGGCCTCGTTCATTGTTGCTGGTGAGGAACAGGGCGTTTCGCAGGATCGATTATCCGGAACAATACAGAATGACATTTTAAAAGAATTTATGGTTCGCAACACCTATATCTTCCCTCCAGATCCTTCAATGCGGATTATTTCAGATATTATCGGCCATACAGCTGAGCATATGCCCAAATTCAACTCTATCTCCATTTCCGGCTATCATATGCAAGAAGCAGGCGCAAACCTTGTTCAGGAGCTGGCTTTTACCCTGGCTGACGGCCTTGAATATGTGAAAGCGGCTACAGAAAAAGGACTGGATGTCGACAAATTCGCACCCCGCCTGTCGTTTTTCTTTTGTATTGGGATGAATTTCTTCATGGAAGCTGCCAAATTACGTGCCGCGCGGACATTATGGGCCCGTTGGATGGAAAAGCTTTTCAACCCAAGTGATGAACGCTCTTTGATGTTGCGAACGCATTGCCAAACCTCAGGGGCCAGTCTGGCAGAGCAGGATCCGTATAATAATATTATCCGCACCACGATTGAAGCAATGGCCGCAACCTTGGGCGGCACGCAGTCCCTGCATACAAATTCATTTGATGAGGCGATTAGCCTGCCGACAGATTTTTCAGCTAGAATTGCACGCAATACACAGCTGATTTTGCAGCATGAAACCGGCATAACAGACACTGTTGACCCCCTTGCGGGGTCTTACTATGTCGAAAATCTGACAGCTGATCTGATCCAAAAAGCCAATGCACTTATTTCTGAAATCCAGGACATGGGCGGAATGACAAAAGCTGTTCAGGACGGGCTACCAAAGCGTGAGATCGAAAAAATGGCAACTGCCCGCCAAGCTCGAGTCGATTCAGGACAAGACGTCATTGTTGGCGTCAATAAATTTAAGCTGAGTGATGAAGAGCCAATTGATATTCTTGATATAGACAATGATGCAGTGCGTGCACGACAGACAGAACGCCTAAATGAAATCCGAAAAAGACGAGATGAAGATGCTGTCTCTGATGCGCTTGGCAAGCTTAAATTAGCTGCCAAGGATGAAGATAAGAATCTACTAGCCGCAACGATTGATGCGATGCGTGCACGCGCAAGCGTGGGCGAAGTATCAGATGCTTTAGAAGAGATCTTTGGCCGATTTGCTGGACAGACTGAAACGGTGAAGGACATTTATAAAAACACCTATGGCGCAGCAGAGGAGATAGATAATATTAAGGCCTCATTAAATGCGTTTATTAACACAACATCTGAAACGCCTGTTTTATACATGGCCAAGCTGGGACAGGATGGTCATGACCGCGGTGCAAAGGTCATTGCTTCAGCATTTGGCGATTTTGGTCTGGACGTCAGAGTCGGAGATTTGTTCCAAACTCCTGAAGAAGCTGCAGATACAGCCATTGCAATGGGCGCCCATATTATTGGAGTATCTTCACTGGCAGCAGGTCACAAGACACTATTGCCAGAATTGATAGCTGCGCTTAAAGATAAGGGTGCAGAAGATATTCTGGTAATCTGCGGTGGCATTATTCCGCAGCAGGATTACCAGTTTTTATATGATGCCGGCGTTGCCGCAATATTTGGTCCCGGTACACCTGTTCCGGATGCGGCCCGTGAGACCCTTAATAAAGCAACAGACCACCTAAAGCGGATGCATAATTATCGCCAAGACAGGCTGGTTACGCGCCGCGCCTAAGACTCTATCACTTTGCTTTCAGGGCTGAGAGTGTCGTGCGGGGAGTAATCGCCTCAACAGAAATATCCAACTCAATAATGCCTCCTGTTGCAGACGCAACAGCTGCTGAAAACGCTTCCGCAAACTCCTCTGTTCTGTCCACCCGAATACCAAACATCCCGTAGGCCTGTGCAACTGCAGTAAAATCAGGATTAACAAGAGTTGTGCCAGATATACGGTCCGGATAATCCCGTTCCTGATGCATTCGGATCGTGCCATATGATCCGTTATTCAGAAGCACTATTACAGGCCGTGCGCCGCTTTGCACAGCGGTTCCTAATTCAGCAAGTCCCATCTGGATATCACCGTCACCAGCAAAACACACAACCTGCCTGTCAGGATAAGCAATGCTGGCCGCAATTGCCGCCGGAAGACCATAACCCATTGCCCCGCTCTGTGGCGCAAGCAGAGACTGGCCCTGACCATAACAAAACACCTTATTTGGCCAGAGTGCAAAATTACCTGCCCCGTTTGTGATGATCACATCATCTGGTAAATTGTCCTGCAGCCAAGCCATAACAGCCGCCATATCTACTGGACTGTTCTGTGCAGGTGGTCTCAGTGATGCCTGATAAGCTGTTTTAAGGCCAGCCAGCCAGTCTGCACGCTGAGCTAAATTTGAACCATCTAAAGTCATTTCCAACAGGGCTGCAGAAAATCGATTTGGACCAGCATGTATCGCCAGCTCCGGTTGATAAATTTTACCAATCTCGGCATCAGAAGCATGTGTCTGGATAATGCGCTGCTTTGGATAAGGCACATCCAACAAGGTCCAGGCTTGCGTTGTTGCCTCTCCAAAACGGGCATTTACCGCTAAAATCACATCTGCATCTTCGATTGCCTTGGTGATGTGTGGCGCCATACCAACACCAGCGTCCCCAACATAACAACGGCTGTGATTATCAATAATATCGTGATAACGGAACAGAGCGACGAAAGGCAAGTTTTCACGTTCACAGAATGCTTTCACATCTGCCTTACCCTGTTTTGTCCAGCCGCCACCCCCAGCAAGCACCAATGGCCGTTCTGCTGCTGATAATATAGTTGCTACATCTGTTTGAGATTTGGTGTCCACGCCAGCTTCGGCAACCGCTATTTTTTTGCAGGGCTGAACAGATGTCAGGGTTGTCAGCATGTCTTCCGGCAGGGCAATGACAACCGGGCCTGGCCGCCCAGACAAGGCAACTCGCCATGCCCGGCCAACAATCTCAGGTATCCGATCTGCATCATCAATTTCAGTCGCCCATTTTGCCATTGAGCCAAAAAAGGCTCTGTAGTCAACTTCCTGAAAAGCCTCGCGTTCTTTATGCCCAACACCGATCTGACCCACAAATAAAAGCATAGGGCTGGAATCCTGCATTGCTGTATGCACGCCAATAGACGCATTGGTTGCCCCCGGGCCACGCGTCACAAAACAGACGCCGGGCTGTCCCGTTAATTTACCCCACGCAGCGGATGCAAATCCTGCTGCACCTTCCTGACGACATAAAACGAATTGGATATCCACATCATAAAGCGCGTCCAGCACAGCAAGATAAGATTCCCCCGGCACACCAAAACTTGTCTCCACACCCAAATTTTTCAAACAAGACACCAGAAGCTGTCCACCTGTCCTTTTTTCTGCGCCCATCACATTCCCCTGCCTGCCTTCTAAGAATAAGTTCACTTAACATTTCAGATTAGCCCCAAGTCTGACAGGCTGGCAACTCTCTTGATTAAACGAAACAGCTCCCCACATACAAATTAGACCAGGAGTGTTGCAGATTACTAAAATAAGCAACAGGAGTGAAATATGGATATAGAGCAGTTTACAGCTTCCGTGCGCCAAGTGATTGGCGATGCACAAAAAGTTGCACTTCGCCGCCATCATCAGAAAATGACGGACCTGCATTTGTTATCTGCACTGCTTGATGATGAACAGCAACTGGCAAGCAAATTACTAGCTCGTGCAGGCACAAACCTACAAAGCCTGAAACAAAGCCTGTCGCATGAAATGGATAAGCTTCCTGAAGTGACAGGGAGCGGTGCAGATAATCTGCAAATAGATACGAAACTTGGACGAATCCTCGCTGTTGCTGAAGACTGGGCAAAGGCTCAAGGGGACAGATTCGTCTCGCTAGATGCTATTCTGGTTGCATTGTCCGCATCAGACACAAAGGCAGCAAAACTGCTTAGTGATGCGGGGCTAGAAGCAGACATGCTGAAACAGACGATTGCCAGCACAAGAAAGGGCCGGACAATAGACAGCGATGTTGGCGATGAAATGATGGAAAGCCTGTCTAAATATGCAACTGATCTAACGGCCCTGGCTCTTCAGGGTAACCTTGATCCTGTTATAGGTCGGGACGAAGAAGTTCGGCGCACAATCCAGATACTGGCACGGCGCACAAAGAATAACCCTGTTCTGATCGGGGCACCAGGTGTCGGCAAAACAGCAATTGCAGAGGGGTTGGCACAGCGTATTATTAATAAAGATGTGCCTGAAGCCCTAGCAGATAAAACTCTTTTGTCTCTAGATATGGGAGCCCTTGTTGCTGGTGCAAAATACCGCGGTGAATTTGAAGAAAGGCTAAAAGCAGTTCTGGATGAAATAGAAGCAGCAGAAGGTGATATAATTGTATTCATTGATGAAATGCACCAACTTGTAGGCGCAGGTAAAACAGATGGTGCGATGGACGCTTCAAATCTATTAAAGCCAGCCCTCGCCCGGGGTAAACTGCATTGTATTGGAGCAACAACCCTGGATGAATACAGAAAATATGTTGAGGCTGACGCTGC
>CABYZM010000013.1 GCA_902523435.1 uncultured SAR116 cluster alpha proteobacterium | reverse complement strand
GATTGGCGTTCCAGAACCCTTTGTGGCTGAGTACTCAGCTTTGTTGATGACCATGATTTTGCTGAGAGAATTATCCACAAAAAATTAGACAGTTTTTAACCAAATAAGCAGAGGGTTTTTTACATGTACTGTCTCACCTCAGCTGCTGACCATCGGGCAATTTACGGTAAATTTGTGAGATCTCATTTGGTGTTGTAATCCAAATTTCGTCGCGCCTCTTACAAATATGTTCTAATGCCCTTTTGAGATGTTTTTGCCTAAATGGTTGGCCAACGATAAATGAGTGTAAAGAAAGAGGAAAAACAATTGGGTGTGGTTCTTTTAGTTCCATCAGAACATCAAACTGGTCAATAATCATGTTTGCATATTCTTCTGCTGAGACACGGCGGCCAACTATTGCAGGTTGGTCATTAAGTTCAATCGGGTATGGCAGCGTTAATATTTCGCCATCGTCAACCTGCATCCAGAATGGCTGCTCATCGCAGAGGCCCCAATCCAACATATATTCATATCCTGCAGCATGTAGGATATCAGGCGTTCTTTGACTGGGCGTAAGGTAGGGTGACAACCATCCTGTTGGTCGTTTGCCGTCGGTCTTGAGCATTATTTCTGTGACTTGAGTAACCATTTCAGTTTCTTCTTCAAAGCTCATATCAATTGGCCTTGCAGTGCCGTTTGAAATACCATGGCCAATCATCTCATCGCCGCGTTTTCGATAACGGTCTAAAAGCTCTGGGCTATGCGAGTAGTTTGCGGCGTTTACAATTACACCAATATTTATCTCAAGTTCATCAAACAAATCTGCAAGGCGCCATCCGCCTACTCGGTTTCCGTATTCCCGCCATAGCCAGCTTCTCTGGCTCCAAGGTTTTGTTTCGCGGTCTAAGTCTATGCCACCACCTTCACCAAACGGAAAATGCTCGATGTTTAAAGCTATGTAGAAGGCTATACGTTTGCCATCCGGCCATTCAAAAGAATTTCTTGTTGAAATGCCAGAATATGAAAAACGATTATTATCTTTTATCACTGTCTATTCCTTTCTCAAGAATGTTGCCATGAGTAGGGAAGTGAAGCCGCATCGTCATAAACCTTTTAGGTACGAAAAAAGGTATAAAAAGGCTAACACGGGCTGGAATATGTTGACTATACCGTAATGACTAGTCTCGAAAGTCCTTGTCTTTTCGTAATGAGTTTAATGCGTTGAAACAGGATAGGTTATCCAAAACTGGGGGCTGTGGGTTCGAGCCCCTCCACTCCTGCCATAAAAAAGAAAAATAATATCAATGTTTTGATGGCCCATGGCGTTGACACATCGGGGGTAATATCCAAGTCGATTTCAAAACAGGATTACTAAATTTAAAATCAAATAGGCTCAACGCAAAAATCAGAGAGAGTAGGACCTTAATAACCAATGTGCTAGAGTTATTATTAATTGCTACTCGCTGTCATAAGTTTGTGAGTAAGCTCTCAGTCACAATAAGATTAACAAACAAAATTACTGCCTATTTTGGAGACTAAATTGAAAGAAAATAGCTATGATTCTGGAAGATTGAATCTCCCTTTTGTGGGTTTGTGTAGTTTTGGTAAATATCCCTATCAACCTGACTGGAATGCGATCGATGCTGATTTCGCCATTTTAGGCGCACCATATGACTTTGGCACTCAATATAGGGCAGGTGCGCGTTTTGGCCCACGAAGTATCAGAGAGGCCTCAACTTTATTCTCATTTGGCCATGCTGGAGCATATGACCACGAAGATGACGTAACTTATCTTGTTCCCGGAAAAACTAAGATCGTCGATATTGGTGATGCTGATATTGTCCATACTGATACTCTGCAAAGTCATGCAAATATTGAAACGGGGGTTCGCGCAATTTTAGCAGCAAATGCAGTTCCAATAGTTCTCGGTGGCGACCATTCGATAAATATTCCTTGCATTAACGCATTTTCTGAACAGCAGCCTTTCCATCTCATTCAGATAGATGCTCATCTCGATTTTGTTGACGAACGTCATGGGGTTAAACATGGGCATGGTAATCCAATGAGGCGAGCGGCAGAAAAAAACTATGTGACTGGACTTTCACAAATTGGAATACGAAACGTGTCATCAACAGCGCGTATTGGATATGAAGATGCGAAAAAGATGGGAGCAGATATTCAATCTGTTCGCCAATTCCGAGACCTAGGCGTATCCGGCATGATTGCCCGTATTCCCAAAGGGCAACGATTTTACTTAACAATTGACATAGATGGCTTTGACCCCTCAATTGCGTCAGGTACAGGCACACCCTCTCACGGTGGATTTTTGTATTATGAGATCTTGGAGTTTTTGGATGCATTGACCAAGCATGGTGACATTATTGGCATTGATCTCGTAGAGGTCGCCCCAGATTACGATTTGACTGGCAGCACGGCTACGTTAGCTGCACAACTGCTACTCAATCTTATTGGACGAATCCACCACAACCGAAAAAACAATGCTGGTAAATGAATGATAAAAATTGCTTGTTTAGAATATCTCAGGATAAGTGAATGAATGGGAAGAAAATAGAATTATGTTGATTGGGTAGAGCACATCTATAGCCTGCATATTGGAATGACTAAGGACAAGCTGATAACGTGTGATGAGGTAGATTTTCTGAACTATAGGAAGGATTGAAAGAGCTATCTTATTCACTAACTGGCTATATATTTTGAGTTTTTTTAAATAGTTGAAAGGCCCCAAACAATTGGACAAAAATCAAAATTGCTTCGTTTACGTCACAGTAAAAGATGAAGATGAGGGGCTTTTTATCGCTCAGAAAGTTGTGGAAAAAAGGTTAGTGGCCTGTGCTAATTTGTATCCTCAGATTAAATCTCTTTTCAACTACCAAAATCAAATCCAAATTCAAGATGAGGCAGTTTTGATATTCAAAACTACCGCTCAAGCATATGGTAAATTGGAGAGGTTAATTATTAAATTACACTCGTATGATGATCCATGTGTTTTGAGACTACCAATCGAGGATGGTGCGGCTAATTTCATGAGTTGGATCAAAGACACTGTTGTTGATTAATATCCTGCATTTAGAAGCGTTGCTGCAAACTGAGTAAATGTTTCAAACACTCTCTTGAAACGGTTTTCTGAGTTTATGGACGTAAACTTGGAATAAAAATTCACAGACATTTAGTCGTTTATTCATGCATCTCCGTATAGACCAACATAAGTTTTTAAGCTTTAGAAACAGTAAGAGTGAAACACTGCAACACTTTAACGAATGAGATGATAATTGAGCATGAAAAGAGCCAGAATTATTTGCGGAACTATTATCTTTGTTAGCTGCATAGTATCGCTGAAGTTAAATGCTGAAACCTTCACTTACTCAGGGGGGTGTTTTTGGTGCACTGAAGCGGACACAGAAAAGCTAAATGGTGTAAGCGACGTGATCAGTGGTTTTACCGGTGGCACTACTTTGAACCCTCGTTATGAGCCAGGAAAATGGGGCGATCACCGCGAAGCAGCGCAGGTTGAGTATGACCCTCAAATCATCTCATTTGAAGAATTGGTGCGCCATGTTTACAGAACAATTGATTATGAGGATGGTGAGGGTCAATTTTGTGATCGAGGCCGTTCCTACAGCCCAGCAATTTATTACAAAACTGAAGCGGAAAAAATGACCATAAAGCGTCTTGCTCCCGAGACTTCAATTGTGCCTATAGAACCAGAAAGTACATTCTATCCTGTTCGCAATGAGCATCAGGATTTCTATAAAAAGCAAACTTTTAAATATGAGTATTACCGGTTTCGCTGTGGACGAGATAGTCGAATTGAGTTTTTAAACAATCAGTAAAATATATGCTTTCTGATGACTTTTAAGTAAAGCAATCTAAAGCAGCTTATGTGGTGAGATTTGACGAAAAAGGTATGCAGGAACTTATAAACAGTTATATGTATCTTACTAAAAGTGTCTTACCATCATTGGCAAAAGATGGTTCGCGGACTTGGCCAGTCGCTGAAGATCATTGTTTTCAGCGTATCGTATTGGATACAATTTGCGGAGGCGTATGGTACGAGTTTATAGACCGCCCCGCCTACAAACATCTAACAATGGAGCAAGTTACAGCAGCAGTTCAGCTTTGTGAAGCTATCATCGACGGCCGTTCAAATATA
Source organism: uncultured SAR116 cluster alpha proteobacterium (assembly GCA_902523435.1). Lineage (GTDB taxonomy): Bacteria > Pseudomonadota > Alphaproteobacteria > Puniceispirillales > Puniceispirillaceae > JADHLI01. The sequence continues at coordinate 32,564 of CABYZM010000013.1, read as the reverse complement.
CAAGAGTTGAATCAGCAATCTCTTATTTGGCGCGGAAAGTTGCACAGGGGTCAAAACTTCAAATAAATATCTCTTTAAACAATAAATTCAAAGGAAGAAAAAATCATATGTTTGATGCTATTGGTAGTCCCTTAAATTATTTTTGCTTGTTATATCTAGCTGTTTGCAAAGTGCTATGCGGGCGTAAACAAAATTTAGTAGTATTCATTTTTGGACGAGGCTACCGAACTATTCTCTTATCCGTTTTCGTCATAATCACTGTTTCAACATCTTTTAGTCAGTCTGCAAAGGCAGGAAACGGTTTTTTTAGAGACAAAGGGTATCTCATCGATAACAATGTTCCAAGGCTGAGTTATGGAGTTGCGGTCTCAGATTTTAACAATGATGGCAATTATGAATTTGTAGTAGCAGGTTTTGGATATCCAAATCTGCTTATTGGTTTTAAAAATGGCAAATACAAAAATTTAGTTTCTGATAAAAAATTTGCTCTTCCTAAAAGATCAACCATCGGCGTTGCTGCATGCGACATAGATGGAGATGGCTTCGAAGAACTTTATTTCCTTAACACAGATACTTATAGTGGAAATAAGCAATTTTCAGATAGCCTTTTGGATGCCAATAAGGAATTTTTTGACCTTTTTAAATTGGATAAAAATGCAAAAAACCTCAATCTAACAGCCGGTCGCTCAGTTGCTTGTGTGGACAGGAATGGCAACGGAAAATACGGCATATATGTTTCAAATTATGGAGGTCCGTCTAGGTTATACGAGTTGCAAGACGGATTACTAATGGATGCCGCGCCTTATGTTGGTTCCAATTTAATTACAGGAGGCAGATCGGTTGTTTCTGGGCACATTCTATCCCAACGTATGGATATATTTGCCGGGAATGAGCGAGGTCCAAATTTTCTTTTCACCAATAAAAATGGGATGTTTGAGCAACAATCTGTGGAGTATGGAATTGACGATACACTTCAGAATGCCAGAGGCGCAGCGCTTGCGGACATTTTATATAGAGGTAACTTGGATATAATCCTTGGCAATTGGAACGGGTTTCACAGAATTTATGTAAAAAAAGGAAACTCCTTTTTAGATTTTTCGAATGACAGCTTTCGGGAACCTTCTCAGATACGTACAGTTATTTCTGCGGACTTCGACAATGACGGATACGATGAAATATTTTTAAACAATATCGGCCAACCCAATAAACTATTCAAAGTTCTAGATGATGGAAGTCTGATTGAAATAGAACTCATTGCTGCGAAAGAGGCTGAAGGACTGGGAACTGGCGCTGGGGTAGCAGATTTAAATAATGATGGTATTTTGGAAATTTTGGTTGCTCATGGAGAAAGTGCCCCTCAACCTTTGAGTCTATTCTCTGCAAAAGTCAAAAGTCAGTCTAGATACCTGCGAGTAAAGCCTATCAATATTAATAATGCTCCTGCCAGAGGTGCCACCGTTATATTGCACTCCAACATGCGAAAGCACGCCAAAACTATTGATTCTGGTTCAGGTTATCTTTGTCAGATGGAACCAATTGCCCACTATGGTCTCCGAGAGGGAGAAGTAATCTCGCACATCACAATAAGGTGGACGAATGGTGAGGAGACAAAACATCAAATTGAAAAATTGAACACTGTATATACAATTGGACAGACAAGAAAATGAGCAGACTTATTTCCATCACAACCATTTTGCAAACATTATTTTTCATTTGTTGTTTTTTACCTCTTAGCCTGAACATCGAGAATGTTAAAGCTGATGAGCTTTCATACCAACAATTGAAAAAAGATTGGTGGAAAATTTTTCCTGATGGGAATCGAAATGTTGGAGGCCCAAAGTTTTTTGATTACACCTTGAAAAACTCAAGAAATGTGGAGGAGTTTGTTGCGTTTAATAGATTGTTCTGCCCAGTCTCTGGTTCACTTGTAAGTCCAAAATCAACTCCAGAATTGGTTTATGTTGATGAAGAAGGAAGCTCTCGTAAAATATGTGGTCAGCTTTACAGGTGTTGTTGGCCATGCTCTTGCGATGTGATGAAACACGTTACTGCTGAAAAATTTAACCTTCAAATTGGCGAACAGAAAGATGAATTTTTTTTACTAAAAATAAAAAATCCTTGTAAGAAAGAAAATTTTCCAGCTGAAGTAACGCGTTCTTATTTTTGTAAGGGTGACCAAATTAATGATAGCAGTGTGCATTTAAGCTCTGAAAAAATAACTGTTGGAATGTTGCATAATGCGCATGTTTGTTCACGCGAAGAAATTGCCTATGTCGATGAGCAACTAATCACCGGAAAATATTGCCCTTTAAGAAACAACACACCCGTTTCAGAAATCAAGGGCGGGATGGGCGATATATTCATAAAGCTGGCCCAATAAGAACCATTAAAAATGAAAAACCTCTGCATCAAAAGTCAGTTTTGTCCTGTTGACATTGGTTTTAAGAGCCAGAAATGAAAAGGTTAGGAATAGTCCTTCACGGTTAATTAAATCTTCTGTAAAAGGTTAAGTGGTGAGTAAATTAATTTTTGTTATTTTATTAGCAGCAGCAGTTGTATTTTTTGTAACGAGTGTATTTAAGCGAAAAAAGTCTGATGTTGTGATTGAAAATTATGAAAATCAACCAAATCGTAATGTGTTTTTAATGTTACTCCTTTGTATAATCTCAACTTTGGTGATTTTATTTATCCTTTCAAGATTTGGCGTGAGTATAGCTAACGTAGCCCAAAAGTTTTTGGCGTTTCTTCCTTTTATCAGAGGCCTTCTGCCGTTTTAGTGCCTGTCTTTTTGCACAGCACGCAAATTTTCCAAGAAAATTATCAAATCTAATTGATATCCGAAGGAATTGTTTTTCAATTTAAAGCATATTTTAGTAAATCTCACGCCATTTAGGAAAAGTGTGCCGTTAATACTTGACTGATTTTTTACTGACTCTATTGAAAAATTAAATTTGGCAAACGTTTTGAAGTGCGTGCAGGTTTGTCTTTCTGAATGTCGGTAACTAGAGGATGAGTAGTCAAGTTTTCCGGGCACAAAAAAAGGTACAGAAACGCCAACACAGTTCAGGATGTGTTGCCTACACTAGTGAAAACTGCGCTTTTAAACAGAGTACTGAGGAAATGAGTCGATACTCGAAAAGTTGAAAATAGAGATGTAGTTTGTCAACGTGGATTTGGGTAGTCATAAATTTCAATTACTGTTTGCATTGACCTTCTAGTTCTCATTAAATCATCATGTTTGCAAAGTTTTGGAAAGTTTTGAATTGCTACTCCATCTGCATGTAACCATCGAAAAATCAGGGCTAAATAGGGGTCGCACATGGAGTATTTTTGACCTAAAACGTAGGGTCCTTGGAAGTAATGTTCTTCTATTATCTCCGCACATTCAGTCATGTTTTCTAAAACCTTTGCAGTCATGGCTTTTTCAGCATGGGTATCGTTAACCCAACGATGTCCACGGTGCTTATGTGAATGAGCAACATGGACGGTTGAGGCTAAAAACATGTTAAAAGCTTGGGCTTGTGCAAGAAGAAATGGATCGCTTGGCGCAAGCTTTTTATCTGGATGTGTTTGGGCAATATAGAGAAGTATTGCTGGGGTTTCAGTGAGTATTCCTTTAGAGGTAAGCAAGGCAGGAACTCGGCCCTTTGGATTTACCTTGAGAAAATCAGTCGAATTTTGCTCTTTCTTATCAAAGTTTATCTTTATTACATCGAAATTTGCATCAGCATCATACAATAAAATGTGGGGTGCAAATGCACAGGAACGCGGTGAGTAATAAAGTTGCAAATCCATTTTATGAATTCCTAATTTAAGATGAATCTATAGGTATTGATGTCGACATCGCCTCCCTTTCGAAGGACAAAACACAGACCCCAGAAAATCTTGAATATTTGTGCACAAACGCTTTTTTTGTATCCTCAAGAATTTTCGGTAATTCTCTTTCAAAATTCTTTAGAGAATCCATTTCATCAAAACGAACGCTGATAGCAACGTCCCCATCCTTTCCGACTGTTACTTGTAACCCTTGGAAATCAAAAATTGAGATCCTGCTTCTCAGCATATCACTCAAACTGTTCGCTGCAATTTTAGCTTCTGCGATAGAAGCAAACTTAAACTGCAATTGCGTTGAAAACATATCAATTCACTCCAGGTCACTCAAAAGGTCATCGAGTCTACGCCCTACAGAGGGCTCGTTAGTCTGGTTGCCTAGAAAGCCTCTTTCAGCGAGCCCAAGCTCATTCTTAAGATCATTGCCATCTTGCGATAGGACAAAGCGGCCATTTACTTTGGCAACAATTTTATCTTTCCTCAGTTTTTGAAGGATTTCTGGTGGTGCTATGCCATTGGCGCAGAAGTTCAGGAAGCCAACGAGTTCATCTATTTTTCCTTTAGGAGCAAAACGTAAAAATCTACCTAGCATAGCTGCAATCTTTTCAGCATTTAAGTTGGCCTGTTCATTGCGAAGTATTATTTGGTCGGTTACAGCTTTGGCAAGCTGTTTCATTAGCCGTGTTTGTTCATCAGTAATTTGCGACGGGCTATGATAGAATACACACAAAGTGCCCAACACAAATCCCTCTTTTGTTATAAGTGGAAAGCCTGCATAAGCTTTCGCGCTTATGGGTGGTTTGGTGATGTAAGTTCCTGAAAAGCGTTCATCTTTTGAGAAGTCAGCTATAATAAGAGGCTCTATATTTGAGAGTGCGAATTGACAAACTGACAACTTCTGGGGCATCGCAAGTAGAGGGTCAATGGTCATCCCAGAACCTCCAATGGTAAATTGGTCATTTCCATCAAGTATATTGATCAGACTCAGTTGAGCTCCTGTCACCATTTTTGCGACTTCAGCAAAAATTTCAAACTGGCTTGATAATTCGCGACCTATGATATTTGTCTCGATAACCTTGTTACATCTTAGAGCCTCGTTTTTTGGTGGTACAGCGATGGCCATGTTACGAGATGTGGCAAACGCCAGACCCATCTTCATAAAGTCTTTAAAGCCGATAGCTTTCACGGCACGTTTCAATGACATCTATTGGCCTCGTTGGTTCCAAATACAAAGATACCCTGCAGTTTAATTAAAAAGGGAAATCTGTCTATAAGTATAATCATTCTACAAATCCAATTAACTCTGTAGGACAGAAACTTAACTGGCCCAGGTGTAGATCCGTTGTCAACTAGATTGATTAATTACGGCCTCAACCAACGCCTGTGTGTCTAGTCTGAAATGGCGATATAAATCAGCTACACTTCCGGTTTGACCAAAATGTTCTACCCCATGCGAAAGAGTGCGCATGCCTTTCACGCCAGCTAGCCAGGATAAAGTCGCTGGATGCCCATCAATAACGGTTAAAAGCAGTGCCTGCCGGGGCACATCTGCCAGCAATTTTTCTATGTGGCTGAGAGCTGACGTATGGCCGCTTCCTCGTTCATATTGTGCCGCTGTCCAGCCCGCATTCAGCCTGTCTGCTGATGTGACAGCCAGCACACCTATATCGCGCCTGTGTTCTGTCAGCTGACCAGCAGCAGAAAGGGCTTGTTCGGCGATTGCGCCTTGATAGGCAATCACAAGATTGCAATTGGGACCTGGTGTTCGCCACCAATATCCGCCAGCAAGGATATCTTTTTTCAAATCAGATGAGAGGCTGCGGGAGGGCTGTTCAAGTGGATTGGTTGTTAGACGTAGATAGACAGATCCTCCTGTCTGCTCACGCCGCCATCCTGTGCTTTCGTCTGCCAGCTTCTCATCGCGCTGCAGATAATCAAAGGACCAGTCCATGATTACGGCCAGCTCATCGGCAAAAGCAGGTTCAAATGACGCCAGCCCATCTTGGCTCATTCCAATAAGAGGCGTGCCAACAGACTGATGAGCACCACCCTCAGGTGCAAGGGTAATCCCAGAGGGCGTGCCAACAATCATGAAGCGGGCATCCTGGTAGCAGGCATAATTCAGCGCATCCAGACCACGCGAGACGAACGGATCATAAACGGTACCAATCGGTATCAGGCGCTTACCGAAAAGGCTATGTGATAGTCCAGCAGCGGCCAGAGCCAGAAACAGATTCATTTCAGCAATGCCAAGTTCCAGATGCTGGCCTTCTGGCGCAAATTCCCACTTTGCAGTTGAGGGAATAGCCTGTTTGCGAAACACATCTTCCTGGTGCTTGCGCGCAAATAGCTTTTTTCTATTGATCCACGGCCCGAGGCTGGTTGTGCCTGATACATCCGGGCTCATCGTTATGATCCGTTCCGAAAGTGGGCTGTCCATTCTGGCCAGACTGTTCAGTATTTTGCCAAAAGCTAGTTGCGTGGATATGCGGCGATCGGGTGGTGACGCGAGTTGTGGATGGTCAACAAATTGATCCCCTTGGCGCCTGCTTCCGACAGCAAAGAAGGGACGATTTTTGATAAAGTTTTCTAGCGATTTTGCATCAGGCACCGCTTCGAACGGGTCCCATTCATGGCCCTTTCGCACGCCCATCATCTGTTGCCAGTCAGACATTTGTGCTGGTGTCATCAGACCACCGTGATTATCCTTGTGGCCCGCGATGGGTGTGCCCCAGCCTTTGATTGTATAGGCCAAAAAACAAACAGGCCCATCATGATTGATGCTTGCAAAAGCATCAGCTAATGTTGAAACACAATTTCCGCCCAGATTTTCCATTAAGGCGGCAAGCTCCGTATCGCTACGCCGGTCAAGCAAGCGGCAGATATCACCCTGATCACCCAAATCCTCTAACAAGCGTTCACGCCAGTTAGCACCACCTTGATAGGTAAGTGCGGAGTAATCTTGATTTGGACAGGCGTCAATCCATTCACGCAGGCTCTCGCCACCTGGTTCAGCAAAGGCAGCCCGCTGAAGACGGCCATATTTTAGTCGTGAAACCTGCCAGCCAAATGCTTCAAAAATTTTTTCTGCACGTTCCCATAAACCTTCATGAATAATGCCGTCAAGGGACTGGCGATTATAATCAATAACCCACCAGACATTGCGCAAATCATGTTTCCAGCCTTCCTGCAGACACTCATATACATTGCCTTCATCTAGCTCTGCATCTCCCATTAGGGCAACCATGCGCCCCTTTTGCAGGTTATTCCCCCATGGTTTGCAGGTGATATAATCCTGTATGAGGGCGGCAAAGCTGGTAATTGCAACTCCTAATCCGACTGAGCCTGTGGAAAAGTCAACATCATCTGTATCCTTGGTTCGTGAAGGATATGCTTGTACACCGCCATAGCCGCGAAATCGTTTCATCTTTTCGACATCCAGATTGCCAGCCAGATAGTGCATAGCGTGGTAAATAGGGGCAGCATGAGGCTTTACCGCAACACGGTCTTCTGGTCGCAGGGCTGAAAAATACAGAGCTGTCAGGATAGACACCATTGATGCGCAGGATGCCTGATGTCCGCCTGTTTTAATTTCATCATCTGACAGGCGGAGATGGTTTGCATGATGGATCATCCAATGCGACAGCCACAAGACCCGCTTCTCAATCTGTTTGAGTTTTTTTGTATCCTGTGCGGATAAGGCGCGTTGAGGAGTTATGGCGTTCATTTGGTCCCCCTGCTTTGTCAAACTTCTTAAAATGCTAACACCACTGTCCTATGATTAATCAGTTTTATTCTTATGAAAATGAAGGTATTTTAGAGATAATTGCCAAAATGAGTAAAAAATTAGAGAAAACCACTATGGATAGATATGATATCGAAATTTTACATCAGCTTGTTAGCGATGGACGCATGTCCGTCAACGATCTCAGCGCAACGGTTCATCTTAGTCAGACACCTGTTGCTCGGAGGTTGAAAAAACTTGAAGAAAAAGGGATCATAAAAGGCTACACAGCGCTAATAGATGAAAAGAAGCTGGGATTTGCTTTTTCGGTTTTTGTCTCTGTGCGTCTGGAACGTCAGATCGATGAAGAGCTTGCCCGGTTTGAAGCACGTATTGAACACTTACCGGAAGTCGTTGATTGCTGGTTGATGACAGGTAATCATGATTATTTACTGAGAGTGGTTACACGTGATATTGAAGATTTTGAAAAATTTCTGGTGGGACAGCTGACCAAAATAGGTGGCATTTCGTCAATTGAGTCATCTATTCCCCTGCGTTGTGTGAAATCTGGACATGCGCGTTATCGGTAAGATGGGGGCGAGCATCTTTTGCTTTATCCGATTTATCTACACAAAAATGCCTGTTTTTTATTGCGGAAAAGTTGTGTTTTTGTCAGCCTTGTTTGATGAGTGATTACAAGAACTAAGCAGAATAGAAAATGGCTCAGATCATTGTTTTAGGTGCAGGCATTGTTGGTGTATCAACATCCATTTGGCTGCAACGGGCTGGCTATCATGTGACGCTGGTTGATAAGGCTGGCCCTGCTAGTGGCACATCTTTTGGCAATGCGGGTGTTCTTGCTGCGGGTGGTGTAATTCCTGTGACAACACCTGGACTTTGGAAAAAAGCCCCTTTTATGCTTTTGGATAAGAACTCGCCCTTATTTTTGAGGTGGCGCTATCTGCCGAAGCTATTGCCTTTCCTGTTCAATTATTTAAAAAAATGTACTGAAGAGAATGTAAACACTTATGCCAAAGGCATGCTTCCTCTGATCTATGATGCAGTTGAACAGCACAAGACGCTGGCCAAAGGCACGCCAGCCGAGACCTTCATAAAGGATGCTGATTACTGTTTTGGATATGATACTGAAACGCGTTACCTTGGCGACCAGTCCAGTTGGACTTTACGAAAACAGCTGGGGTTTGAGTTTCAGGTAGAGAGTGGAGAGGACTACGCAAAAACGGACCCCCTCTATGCAGGTAAATTTCATACTGTTGTGAGATGTAAACAGCATGGCATGGTTATTGACCCGGGGGCTTATGTCAAAGCTTTGGCGCAGCATTTCCAAGATTCAGGGGGCGAGCTTGTTCTTGCAGATGTGATAGGGTTGGGAAAAGACAATACTGGCAACCCATTTCTTGACTCATCTTTAGGGAAAATGTCAGCAGAAAAATTGGTTTTAACAGCTGGTGTCTGGTCACGCCCATTTATGGAGAAGATGGGCATAAAGGTGCCCATGGAAAGTGAGAGGGGCTACCATCTAGAGCTAAAGTCACCTGACAGATATCCAGTAAATCCAATGATGGTAGCATCAGGAAAGTTTGCGGTTACTCCGATGAAAGGTCGTATCCGCTGTGCGGGTGTGGTTGAGTTTGGCGGCACGAAGGCAGGCCCTCAAGACGCGCCTATAAAAATGCTCCGCACGCATGTGGCGGCCCTATTCAACGACCTTAATTACGATGAGATAGTGGAATGGTTAGGCCACAGGCCAGCGATAACAGATTCATTGCCGATGCTGGGACAGGTGTCCTCTGACCAGGAAATCTATACCGCATTCGGCCATCAGCACCTTGGTCTGACGGGTGGTGCCAAGTCAGGCAAAATTCTTTCAGATATCATCACCCAAAACCCAACAAACCTTGATTTAAGTCCTTATCGTCCAGACAGATTTTCTGCTAAAAACTAGCCTAGCTGAGAAAGCGTTTGGGTTTCAGCCCAGCATGCAGCCACTCCACAAAATTCACAATTGAGTATACCGGCAGCTCAACTGCCTCTTGTATTGCTTCGGCGTAGGGGCTCATGTTTGTGCACTCAAGAATTATCGCGCCCAGACCAGGGTGGTCTGTCTTCATCTTCAAAGCTGCATTAATATTATCCAACCTTGCCAGCTCAATATTCAACTCCAGCTCATCATTCAGAATAACTCTGCTAAATTCAACACCATCTTCTGTTGTGCCGATGGGGGTGTCTGACGGCACCTTTGCGGCTCTAAGATGCGCATCACTTAAAGTGGACTTTGAAATCGTCAGTATGCCCGCTTTTTTGCTGTCTGGAAGCAACATGTTTACTGTGCAGACCTGCATTAATGAAGAGGTCAGAACGGGTACTCTTACAGCAGCGGAGAGTTCTTTTTGGAAAATAGATAAAAACCCACAATTGGTAGTGATGGCATCCGCACCGTCAGAAACCAGCTCTTCAGCAGCAGCTATAAATCTGTATAACGTGCCTTCAGCATTCTTTCGCACAACTTGGTCTGGGGTCGCGCCTCTGACGATTTTATAGAGCACAGGAAACGGCCATGTTTCCGCATTACCCATATCACCGGGTATACGTGGAAACTGTGCTTCCAGCATTAGGATGCCAATTCTCGCTCCGTAAATTGATTTACCGCCTGAAACTAACATGCCAGCTCTCTTTTATTGCAACTTGTAATAATATGATATCTGACATTAACTTTATTTTCAGCAACATGCGAGGGGTCAGAAATGGGAAGCACAGGAAATATGTCCAGAGGGAACATGTTGAGTGGAGCAGAGGCGATGGTCCGTATGCTGCAGGCTTATGATGTGAAACATATTTTTGGTCTCTGTGGCGACACAACTCTGCCTTTTTATGACGCGCTAGCCAGACTAGACCACGATATAGTTCATTATCTTACCCGCGATGAAAGGCACGCCGCCTACATGGCAGATGGTTATGCCCGTGTAACCGGCAAACCGGGCATTTGTGAGGGGCCTTCAGGGGGCGGGGCCACGTATATACTACCTGGACTGGTTGAGGCTAATGAAAGTTCTATTCCGGTTCTCGCCATCACAACAGATGTTGCCACTACCAGCCGTGGCAAATATCCATTAACTGAATTAGACCAGGTTGCTTTGTTCAAGCCTGTCACAAAGTGGAATGCGTCTCTGGATGATGCAGCTGGCCTGCCTGCGTCAGTCAGAAAAGCTTTCAGAACAATGACGACAGGCAGGCCTGGTGCTGTTCATTTAGCCTTTCCCTTTGATACGCAAAAAATCACATTGGATGAACATCAGGTTTGGGCAGAAAAACGACATGCTCATTTCCCAGCTGAAAGGCTTTTAGATTCAAAAGATAAATTTGAAGACGCTGCGGCTATTCTGCGTGAGGCGGAAAATGCGCTAATCATTTGTGGGGGTGGGCCCGTTATTTCTGGTGCTTATGAAGAGCTTTATAAACTTGCTGAGCTGTTGGAAATTCCTATTGCAACTACAGTATCTGGGCAAGGAGCTGTTGCTGAAGATGCGCCGCTTGCGCTGGGTGTGGTGGGATCAAACGGTGGTGTACCGTCAACACGTCAGATTGTTGATGAATCAGATGTAATTTTATTTATTGGCTGCCGAGCAGGATCTGTAACAACAGAGAGATGGCGGTCGCCAAAGCCTGGCGTGAAGATTATTCATATTGATTCGGACCCTGACGTTATTGGGGCCAATTATAAAACAGATGTGGGAATTGTTTCAGATGCAAAACTGGCTCTAGCTGAATTATCAAAATGTCTTGAGGGTGCGGAAAACAGAAATAACGGTCTTGTTCGCGCTGCCTCTGCTTGGGAGGCGAAAGTGAAGGATTTTACGGCTCTGGCCACATCATCAGATACGCCAATAAAGCCGGAAGCTGTAATTGCGGCTTTAATGAGTGAACTGCCTGAAGATGCTGTGATCTGCGCTGATCCCGGCACACCATGCCCGTATTTTTCTGCACATTACAGATGGCCAGTGGCTGGCCGGCATTTCATTACAAATCGCGCACATGGCGCACTTGGCTATTCTCTGGCAGCGGCTATCGGCGCGCAGGTTGGCCGGCCAAATGCAACTGTATTGTCAGTTATGGGTGATGGTTCTTTTAATTTTTCATGCGGTGAGCTTGAAACAATTCTACGTTATCAGTTGCCGATCAAGATGTTTGTATTCTCTAACAAAACATTTGGCTGGATTAAGGCGGGTCAGAATTCTGGCTTTGATAAACGGTTTTACAATGTTGATTTTGGGCAGACAGATCATGCCGCAGTAGCGTCTGCATTTGGCGTGAAAAGCTGGCGTGCCAACAAGCCTTCTGAGTTAAGCAGCATTATTGCACAAGCCCTGTCTCATGACGGCCCTGCCCTTGTGGATATCATCAGTCAGCCGCTTCACGAAGCGAGTGCGCCTGTAAGCGAATGGGTGGCATAATGTCAGAACTGCTTCAGAAAATCACAGATGTTAAGGTTTGGCATATTCGGGTTCCTGTTGTGTCGACAAGAAGCCACGGCATAGGTGACATCGAAGGTGGTTTTGAGGTTGTGCTGTTAAGGTTAACGACCGAAGGCGGTCAGGAAGGCTGGGGTGAGGCGGCATGCTGGTCTGTATTTACTGGCTCTCCAGAAGCTAGCTACTATGCCTTGTCACGTTATCTGCGCCCGTTAATTTTGGGTAGGATGGTAAGTGAGCGTGAACGAATCATAGGTACAGCGCTTTATGCAATCGCGCACGCAACAGAGGCGAAAGCCGCTCTTGAAAGTGCGCTTCTTGATTTGGAAGGTAAAATTTTAAATCAGCCTGTATGGGCTTTATTCGGACAAAAGTCTCAAGCCCGCATTCCGTTATCTGTCTCTATTGCAAATCCAGATTTTGAGGAGGACAAGCAGCTCTTGCAGAAAATATCTGCAGATGGGGTGCGTCTTATCAAGCTGAAGACAGGCTTTAAATCACATCAGTTTGACATTATGCGGTGTGAATATATTCGCAAATATCATCCAGAATTATCTCTCCGCGTTGACTTTAATCAGGGGCTTGAAGCTGAAGAAGGGGTAAGCAGAACGCTGGATCTCGCCACCTTTGAGCCTGATTTCATAGAACAGCCTGTTCGTGCGCATGATTATGAGACCATGGCTAAAATCAATAGACAGTGCCCTGTGCTGTTGCTTGCTGATGAAAGTGTTTTTGGCCCAGAAGATGTGAAAAAGGCCATAAGTCAGAACATCGCTGGGGGCGTTTCAATAAAGGTAATGAAATCTGGAGGAATCAAAAGAGCAAGGAAGACTGCACAGATAGCAGCGAAGGCTGGTTGGTCTTGTTATGGTGGTGATATGCATGAGACGGGGCTGGGTCATTTACCCGGTGTCCATTTGATCGCATCCTGTCCGGAAATCACCCTGGGGTGTGAGTTTTATCACGCCAGATACTATGTGATAGAAGATATCCTCAGCACTAAGTTTCCCATTGATGAAGGGCACGTCGTGGTTCCGGACAGCCCCGGCCTGGGGTTCTCGCCAGATATTGAAAAGATTGACGCACTGAGCCTCAAATGAGGTGTGATTAGCATTTGTAATCCAACCTTTACCGCAACTTCTATTGACAACCACGCTTATTTCGCACCACGCTATTTGTCTATTATTCTGAGAAAACTAGAAAATTAAAGTGTAAAGGGAGATCAATCATGAAGTCACTGAAGAGATCAGTAATATTAGGTGCGATAAGTATGGCAATGGCCATGCCAGCGGTGGCTGAGAAATGGGATATGCCAATGGCATATTCTGGTTCTAATTTTCATTCAGTTACTGGCGCTGAGTTTGCCAAATGCGTAACAACTGGAACCGGTGGGGATATTGAAATCGTCACGCACCCTTCAGGGTCTTTGTTCCCTGGTGCACAGATAAAGCGAGCCATTCAGTCTGGTCAGGTGCCAATTGGTGAGAGACTGCTGTCAGGTCATCAAAATGAAAACGCCCTGTTCGGGTATGACTCTGTTCCGTTTCTGGCTACATCATTTGATGATGCGGATAAGTTGTGGGCAGCAGCCAAGCCAAGTCTTGAGAAGATTTTGGCAGACCAGAACCTGACCCTTCTCTATGCAGTGCCATGGCCGCCCCAAGGCTTGTACTTCAGAAATGAAGTAAAGTCTGTTGCCGATATGAAGGGCATTAAGTTCAGAAGCTATAATAATGCCACATCAAGACTGGCAGAACTGACAGGCATGCTTCCAGTTACCATTGAAGCTGCTGAAATCAGCCAGGCCTTTGCGACGGGTGTTGCTGACTCAATGGTATCTTCAGGAGCAACTGGTTATGATAGGAAAGTTTGGGAAAGTCTGGGCTATTTTTATGAGGTAGATGCCTGGCTACCACGCAACTATGTGATGGTGAACTCAGATGTATGGTCAGAGACTTCTGATGCTAACAAAAATGTTATCCGTGGTTGCGCAACTCTTGCTGAATATGCAGGTACCTGGAGGTCGAAAGAGTATACTGGATTTACAATGCAGGGGCTGCGTGATGGCGGCATGACAGTTGAAAAAGCAAATCCAACAATGAAGGGCGAACTTCAGGAAATTGGTGCAACTATGACTGCAGAATGGCTTGAAGCTGCTGGAGCAGAAGGCAAAGCTATCGTTGATGCATTCAAAGCAATGAAATAAAAAACACAGGCGGGCTTAAAAGCCCGCCTTTTTTGTTCTACCACTAAAAATACTTTTCCCAAATAAAACCTGTCTCTTCAGAGAGCTGAAAATCATGGCCTTGTTACGACGTTTTTTAAATTTTATCTACACTGCATCTGGCGTTGCCGCCTCACTTTGCTTGATTGCGATTTTAGCCCTTATTGTCATTCAGATGTTAGCAAGATGGACAGGTGAAGTATTTCCTGGCGCTCCAGATTATGCAGGTTACGCAATGGCCTCTGCGTCATTTTTGGCGTTCGCAAATGCGCTGAATAAGGGTTCTCACATCAGAGTGTCTTTACTGCTGAATGCGCTTCAACCAAAAATTAGACGAGTAATGGAAATTTGGTGTTTTAGCATCGGCACTTTGATTTCCTGGTATTTCGTTTTCTACTGCCAGAAATTTGTGTTCTGGTCTTGGAAATTTATGGATATTAGTCAGGGACAGGACAGGACGCCCTTATGGATCCCTCAATCGATTATGCTGGTTGGTGCCGTTGTCTTAGCAATTGCGCTTACTGATCATCTTCTACAGCTTATTTTTAAAGGACAGCATGGCATTGTCCAGGAAAAGGCGGGTGAGGGGCACTGATTATGGAAAACCTGTCAATTATCATTCTGTTTTTATTTGTTCTCTTTACTCTGCTAGGAACGGGTGTTTGGGTCGGCCTCGCGCTCATGGGTGTTGCTTGGGTGGGTATGGAATTATTCACATCTAGGCCGGTTGGAGATGTGATGCTGACAACAATTTGGTCAGCATCCTCTTCCTGGACCCTGACGGCTCTGCCTCTGTTTATCTGGATGGGGGAAATCCTTTTCCGAACGCGGCTGAGTCAGGATATGTTTACGGGCCTGTCGCCTTGGATGGCCAGGTTGCCCGGTGGACTTGTGCATACAAACATTGTTGGCTGTACAGTTTTTGCGGCTGTATCAGGTTCATCTGCGGCGACACTTACAACAGTAGGAAAGATGTCAATACCTGAGCTGCGAAAGCGAAAATATCCCGAACCAATGATTATCGGCACGCTGGCTGGGGCGGCAACCCTTGGCTTAATGATTCCGCCATCACTTACGCTCATCGTTTATGGAGTCACCATTAATGAGAGTATCACAAAACTTTTCTTCGCGGGCATCGTGCCTGGGTTGGTCTTGGCAGCGATGTTTATGGGATATGTTGCTGTCTATTCAAAAGCGTCCAAGTCCTGGCATCCGCTGTCTGAACCAGTAATGAGCTTGTCTGAAAAACTGCGTAATTCGAGGTTTTTGATCCCTGTCTTACTTCTCATCTCGATTGTAATCGGATCAATGTATCTTGGCTTCGCCACCGCAACAGAAGCAGCTGCCTTTGGGGTGATTGGCGGATTGGTGCTAGCAGCAAGTCAGGGGACATTGAGTGCAAAGACCTTTGCGCAAAGTTTGATGGGAGCAACACGCACCTCTGCAATGATTGCACTAATTCTTGCCGGAGCTGCGTTTTTGTCTCTATCAATGGGCTTTACCGGCTTGCCACGCGCATTGGCCAATCTGATTGCAGAATGGAAATTGTCTCAGTTTGAGCTTTTAATGGTACTGCTAATTTTTTATATAATTTTGGGCTGTTTTCTTGATGGAATTTCGAGTGTTGTGTTAACAATGGCGGTTGTTGAGCCGATGGTTCGACAGGCTGGAATTGACTTAATCTGGTTTGGTATCTTTATTGTTGTAGTGGTCGAAATGGCGCAAATTACACCTCCTATCGGATTCAATTTGTTTGTACTTCAGGGTATGACAAATCATGAGATGTCATTCATTTCCAGAGCCTCTATACCGATGTTCCTAATAATGGTGTTGATGGTATTTGTGCTGATCTTATTCCCAGATCTGGCTACATGGCTTCCAGAAAATATGAGGCCCGGGCCTTCGTAACTGTTTTAGCAAATTCTGCTCTCAGCGGGATAGCTTAAACAGGCCGCCATTTGCTTCGTCACTGAGCAGCAATATTGCCCCGTCAGGGGCAACTTCCACATCTCTAATCCGGCCAATACGCCTGTCCAGAATAACGCTCTGGCGGGCAGGTAGATTGTTTTGCAGCTGCATATGATATAGCCGCCTGAATTTTAGTGAGGTCACCAATAAGCCGCCTGTCAGTTCAGGAAACATCTGTTTATTATAAAAGGCCATCCCGGACGGGGCGATTGACGGCGTCCAGTGCCAGATAGGGTCTATCGTGCCGGGAAAGCTAGTCAGCCCGTCACCAATTGGCCCGCCAAAATATTCTTTTCCAAAGCTTGCCAGAGGCCAGCCATAATTAGCGCCGGCCTGTAAAATATTAATCTCATCGCCACCTTTGGGGCCATGCTCATTCACCCAGATTGCGCCAGTCAATGGGTGAATGGCCATGCCTTGCGGATTGCGGTGACCTTTTGTAAAAAGCCCTGGCGCTCCGTTTTTAAAATTGGGGTTGTTTTCAGGAATAAGCCCATCAAGGTGAAGTCGCACAACAGCGCCTGCATGTGAGCTCAAGTCCTGAGCATTATCGCGCTGGCCCCGGTCGCCTATGCTTAAATACAGATGGTTATTGTGTATCGCAATGCGACAGCCAAAGTGAACGCTGCGCGAAGAAACATCATTTGCCTGAAAGAGGTCCTGGCGTTTGATGAGCCTGTTCTTTTTCAGCTCAGCCCGCTCAAGAGCGGTAACAGCGCCGCCGCTTACAGGCTTGCTGAAGCAAATATATACAGACAGCTGGCCTTTGGTATCTTTATGTGCCAATACATCCAATAACCCTCCTTGCCTGCGGGCAAAGACAGCAGGCACATTAGAAATTTGTGTAACTTTGCCACTGTCTAATTCCATGCGGATAAGCTCGCCGTCACGTAGGGTGATCAGCGCTGTATTGTCGTCCATAAGGCTGATGCCCCAAGGGTGTGACAGAGATGGTCCGACCTGCTCAATCTTTGCATCTGCTTCGAGGCTCTGCGCAGCAACTGCAGATAGGCCTGCTGTTACCAAACCGAACCAGAATAATACCATGTTGAACAGTTTCATCATCTCCTCCTGTCAGGCTGTCATGATGATATAAAACTAGGATGGCAGATCAACAGTATTCTCAACAGCCCGTTGGTTAACTTGTTTTTGTGCGGTAGTATCATGGCATGAGTAATGATGTGATAATCCGAGCCTTTTCTGTTGGAGATGCTGATGCTGTGACAGGCATTTACCGTCATCATGTGCTAACAGGCACAGCGACTTTTGAGGAGCAGGCGCCCACTACAGAGGAAATGCTTCGCCGTTTGTCTGGTCTAACTAAAACAGGGTTCCCTGTGCTTGTGGCCTGCACGCCAGATGATACAGTGTCGGGATTTGCCTATGCCGGGCCTTACAAGGCCCGTTCAGCCTATCGATATACAGTGGAAAATTCTATTTATGTCAACCCTGAACGCATACGTGAAGGAATTGGTCGGGCCTTACTTTTGCGGTTGATTTCAGAATGTAGGCAGCGTGAATACAAACAAATTCTTGCTGTTATCGGTGATTCTGAGAATAAAAGCTCAATTGGTCTGCATCGCGCCTGCGGATTTGTTCATGTGGGGACGGCAGATAATCTGGGTTTCAAATTTAGCCGCTGGCTCGATGTGGTTTTTATGCAATTCTCACTCGAGGCATAAACGACATAAAAGACTGCTTTGCCTTCAGACGTAATTTGGGAAATGCGCGCTAAACCAGATTGCTCAAACTAGTCACAAATAAAAATAATTTACTAAAATAATAATTTTCATAAAAAATTAAATTTTTATTTTAATGTTAGGTATTGATTAACCGAACATATTTTTTTTATGAGCTCTCGTAAATAATGCCGGAGCGACAGACCAAGACCCTGATTTATGAGGTTTGGCGGTCGCTGCAGTAAACTGAAGGAGCTTTTTATGACGATTTTCAATCGGGCCATTCTGGCCATTATGTTGTGGACCACTCTCGGAGCGGGCACTGCAATGTCATCAATAGTCCAGCCGCTGGTAAATACAGATTGGGTTGCTGAAAATTTAGACAATGAAAAAGTGGTTTTAATCGATTTGCGAAATAAAATCGACGGGGGCAGCTACAAGACATACCTTGAGGGGCACATCCCAACATCTGTTCATTCAGATTACCTGAAAGATGGATGGCGTGTCGGCCGTGATGACGTCGTTGGTTTGTTGCCAACAGAAACGCAGTTTGAAGCTTTGGCCCGCAAGCTGGGGGTATCGCAGAACAGCCATGTTGTGCTTATCCCTGCCGGCGTGAGTTCAACTGATTTTGGGTCATCTGCACGCGCCTACTGGACGTTTAAGGTGTTTGGGCACGAAAATGTATCTATCCTAAATGGCGGTTATGTGTCCTGGGTAGCTGCCCATCCTGAGCTTATTGAGCGCGGAGCGCCGGTCGCTCCGGAACCAGGTAATTTTGTTGCCCGTTTTCAGCATCAAGGCTACATCGCAGCTGATGAGGTTGCCCAGCTTGTCGGCAAAACAGACACTGCTACACTTTTGGATGGTCGGAACGAGGCGCAATTTTATGGCGAGGCCAAGCATCCGAAAGCTGCCCAGCCTGGCCGTATTCCAGGTGCTCAGCAGCTGTTTCAGGAAATAGCCTATGATGTCGATAATAACCAGTTAAAGTCAGTTGGAGAGCTGCAGGCACTTTACGCAGATGTCCGATCAGATCAGCCAGTCATCAGCTATTGCAACACTGGTCACTGGGCAGCAACAAACTGGTTTGTGCTGTCAGAAATTCTGGGCCGTAAGGATGTAAAGCTGTATGATGGGTCAATGGTTGAATGGACAGCTGATGCGGATAATCCGCTTGAGATAGGAAAATCAAACTTCCAGAAAATTAAAGGCTTTTTCAAGTCTGTTCTGGGGTAAGATATCCACAGATTAACACGTGAATAAGGGCAGGCACTTGCAAAAGTGTTCTGCCTGAATTTAGCTTCTTTTTATTTGGAGCAGAGAATGTCAAAAGCAGCAAGCATACCATCAGCTGTCCGCCGGCCATTGTCCTTTGAAAGGGGCAGTCTGACTCTTTTTGGCAGCCTTGCAGTGTTGATCGCGGGATTAGTTAGTCTTGACACAGGCCTGACAGGTGTTGGACTCTTTATTCTTGGTGGCTTGTTAGGGGTAGTGTTTTTACTGTTCCAATATGGCTTTGCGTCTGTCTGGCGACATGCGCTGGTGCGGGGTGAGGTAATGGGGCTTGCCGCCCATTTTCTGCTTATTGGCTTGTGTGCGATTGTCTTTATTCCGGCATCTGCGCTGGGGCTGAGCGCGGCCGGGACCGTTGCCCCTGTGACTATTTCGTTATTTGTCGGGGCCTTTATTTTTGGCCTCGGCATGCAGCTTGCAAATGGCTGCGGATCTGGCGTGTTGTACAGCTTTGGGAGCGGTTCAGGCCGGATGATGGTTGCGCTGCCATTTTTCATTATAGGCTCTGTTCTGGGATCATTTTTGCTGCCATCTGCATTAGGCTGGGGATCAGTAGGTCCAGTGGCCATCGCAGGCGGTCTGTCTGATGGTCTGCGCACAATTGTCAATCTTTCTTTTATTAGTGTTGCCGGTTTTGGTTTTTATCTGCTGGGGCGCCACCGTGGCCAACAGCTCTCAAAACGTCTGGTGCTAGCGTGTCTGGTTATTGCTGCATTATGCTGGGCTGTTTTTGTGCTGTCTGGTCATCCTTGGGGCGTTACATTTGGCTTTACCTTATGGGGCGCAAAACTAGCGCAGGATATTGGCATACCTGTGGAAAATTTCACCTTCTGGCAGTGGCCGGGCCCAGCGCGCGCATTAAGCCATTCACTGTTATCAGATATATCCAGCCTGATGAATATAGGTATGGTTTTGGGGGCAGCCATGGTTGCCGCTGGTTCTGGTCAGCTCTCACGTCAAAACTGGCCTTCAGGACAGCAGTTGGTTGCTGCAGCCGTTGGGGGAGTTTTGATGGGAATTGGGGCAAGACTGTCGTTTGGCTGTAATATTGGGGCCTTTCTGGGCGGAATTGCCTCTGGCTCATTGCATGGCTGGATCTGGTTTGTTGTGGCGATGACGGGCAGCTGGGCAGGCATTCAGATACGACCGCGCTTCGGACTGGAAAAATAGGCAGGACTCAGCAATGATACTTTCACCAAAGAAAATTTATCTGATGCTAATCGTTCTTGGCGCTATCCTTATGACGTTTGATCATTTGACCAGCAACGCGATGACTGATGTCGGTTCGCCGTCTGAGCTCGGCAATGCCTGTGCGCCCTGCGGTGCGCCTTGTGTTGATAACCAGTCAAAATAGCAGCAGAGATAAGCTGTTCAGTTTGTTTTTGGTGGCAAAGGTACAGGCGTGAATTTATAAGGTCCGCCGGCAAGGCCAAGCCTGGCTGCCCGTCCGAATTCAACATATTTATGCGCAGTCTGCAGGAATTTATGCTGTGTGGCTTCATCTAGTTCGCGCATTAGCTTTGCCGGGCTACCCGCCCATAACTGGCCGGAGGGGACAGTTTTACCAGGTGGCACAAGCGCACCAGCTGCCACCATTGCACCGCTTTCCACGACAGCCCCGTCCAGCACAATAGCGCCCATACCAACAAAGCTATTATCCTGCAGGGTACAGGCATGGACAATAGCGCCATGACCAACTGTGACATATTCTCCGATGATAGTTGGCAATGTTCCTGAATCAATATGCACCACTGAATTATCTTGAATATTGCTGCCCTTGCCGATAGTGATGTAATTGGCATCACCCCGCAGGGTCACATTGTGCCAGATGGAACAGTCCGCGCCGATTCGAACAGAGCCCATAATAGCAGCAGTACTGGCAATATAGGCTGTGTCGTCAATCTCCGGCCAGTTATCGCAATATGCCTCAATAAACGGTCCCGAAAGTGATGACGGTGTGTTCAGCATTATGGTCTCTCCATTTCCTCCACAGAACAGGATAATCTGTAATATGGACCTGTTTGTTTAAACAAACAATTCTTTGTGTTCTGCACGCAGCGTTACTTTCTGCACTTTGCCCATTGTGTTTCGCGGCAGAGCCTCAACAAAAAACACAGCTTTAGGCTGCTTGAATTTTGCTATCTTATTAGCCAAGAACTCCATGACGCTTTCTTCATTCAATGTTTTGTCTGCTGCCACAATTACAGCAACAACAGCCTCACCAAAGTCAGGATGTGGCACACCAATCACAGCTGATTCAGTGACCCCTTCTAGCTCATCTACCATACTTTCAATTTCCTTTGGATAGACATTCAGCCCGCCAGAAATGATTAAATCTTTATCCCGCCCGACAATGACGATATAGCCATGCTCGTCAATGCGAGCCATGTCCCCGGTGATAAAGTACCCGTCATCACGAAAGGATTCTTTCGTCTTTTCAGGCATTTGCCAGTATCCTGTGAACACATTATCGCCTTTAAGCTCAATTATGCCAATCTCACCATCAGGCACTGATTTACCTGTTTTAGCATCTGCAATCCGCAGCTCAACACCTGGCAGTGGCACGCCAACTGTGCCAGCTATCCTCTCGCCATCATAAGGATTTGATGTACTCATATTGGTTTCGGTCATTCCGTATCGTTCCAGTATTTTCTTACCCGTACGGGCGGCAAAGCTTTTATGTGTTTCAGCCAAAAGTGGGGCAGAGCCGGAAATGAAAAGGCGCATATGCTGGCTGGCTTCGCGGGTGAACCGCTCCTCATTTAGCAATCTTGTATAAAAAGTCGGAACCCCCATCATTGTTGTAGCTTGCGGCAAAAAAGACAGCGCTTTATCAGCGTTGAATTTTGGCAAAAAGATCATGCTACCCCCAACCATGGCCAGCAGATTGCAGGCCACAAACAAACCATGGGTGTGATATATTGGCAGCATATGTAACAACACATCATCTTCTTTAAACTGCCAAAAATCACGCAACACCTCTGTGTTGGAGTGCAGGTTACGATGACAGAGCTGCGCACCTTTGGACCGGCCGGTTGTGCCTGATGTGTATAGAATGGCAGCTAGATCCTCAGAGCCTCTAGCAACGGCTTCAAACTGAGCAGCTTGCTGCTCTGCTAGCGTAGGTAGGGTGCCGCTTTCATCTGCATTCAGGGTGAGCAAATTTGCCCCTTGCGCTTCTGCTATGGGGGTGACTGCCTGTTTGGCCTTTTCATCAACAACAACCAGACGGGCCTGCGCATTAGAAATAAAATATTCAAGTTCATGGGCGGTGTAGCTTGTATTCAAAGGCAGATAAACACCACCAGCCTTAACTGTTGCCACATAAAGAGCAAGCTGGGTATTTGATTTAGCCGCTTGTACTGCGACTCTGTCTCCTGTTTTCAGACCACTGGCAATCAGCGCATGCGCCAGCTTATTCACCTGTTCATGAAAAATGGCATAGGATAATGTCTGTGTCTCACCAATCAGGAAAGGTTTTGGATTATCTTCATGCGGGGCAAATACACGATCATAAAGATGGTTGCTCATTATAAGGGGACCTTTCTTCCTGTCACAAGGCCAGGACTTTTCGGAATTAAGCATAGATCAAAGTGGAGATATACCTCTTCAGGGGCCTCATCCAAAACCATCTTTGCTCGCATCGCTTCCATCAGAGGAGATTTAGTTTTTAGCCTTGCGGAAGGCGCGATTAATCATGTTGACAGCTAGACAGTAAAGCGTCTTAATTTGGTATACAATATTTTAGTTTACTCCTCTTGCAGGTGGTTTTGCATGCCTCATTCCTGCAGCAGTCATGTACAAAAGGATTTTGTTATGGCATTTGAGCCGTCTTGTCCCATTCTCGATCATATAACCGTGCTTGACTTGACTCGCGTACGATCAGGTCCGACCTGTGTGCGTCAACTTGCGGATTGGGGAGCAAATGTACTTAAGATAGAAACACCATCTGAGGCTGGGTCGGATATGGGGGGAACACGTGAGAGTTCTGACTTTCAGAATCTGCAGCGCAATAAACGATCTATGGTGCTTGATCTGAAATCTGATGCAGGTAAATCCATTTTTTTAAAGATGGCAGAAACAGCAGATGTCATCGTTGAAAATTACCGGCCTGATGTTAAACATCGTCTTGGCATTGATTATGAGACTATAAAGTCGTTTAACCCTCGCATTGTTTATGCCTCAATCTCTGGTTTTGGTCAGGATGGTCCTTTATCAAAGCGGCCTGGATTTGACCAGATTGCCCAAGGAATGGGTGGGCTAATGTCAATTACAGGTGCTCCTGGGCAGGGGCCGATGCGGGTTGGTATTCCTATTGCTGATCTAACTGCTGGCGGTTTTGCTGCGCAGGGTGTTTTGCTCGCACTTCTAGGCCGGGAAAAAACAGGTGAGGGGCAGTGGGTGCAAACTTCGCTTTTGCAGGCCCAGATCGCCATGCTAGATTTTCAAGCAACTCGGTGGCTTATGGACTCAGAAGTGCCTCCTCAAGCAGGAAACAATCACCCTACTTCCATACCAACAGGGGTTTTTGAAACAAGTGATGGGTTCATAAATATCGCTGCTGTCGGGCAACATATTTGGAAGAGGTTCAAGGAAGAAGTTGGGGATAGTAGATTAGATGATGAGATGTTTGAAACACGAGATAGTCGAAGTGAAAACCGTGACCGTTTAGGCGAACTCATAAATGAAAATATGAAAAAAGATAGCAGCAAAAATTGGATAAAACGACTTAATGCTGCTGGCGTCCCAAGTGGTGAGATCAATACCGTTGATGAAGTCTTCTCAAATGAACAGGTCCGTCATCTGGGCATTGCCCGAGATATGAACAGCATCGAGCGGGGCGCAGTTCAGGTAGTGGGTCAGCCTATTATCATGAGCAATGCGGATCCCTCTATTCAACGCCCGCCCCCAGGCAAAGGTGAACATAGCCGCGAGATACTTGCCGAATATGGATATACCGATGCCGAGATTGATGCGTTTGCTAATAAGGGTGTGATATGAAACTTTCTGTTTTAGACAGTTATGCAGAAGGTAAAATCCTCGCTGGTTGCATTGATCTCACAGGCTATGTGGTGATCAATAATCCTGAAAGACACAATGCTGTTTCTCTTGCAATGTACGAAGCTGCTGCAGAAGTTGTGGAAGCTATGGCCTTGGATGATAATGTGCGGCTTTTGATTATTCGCGGTGCAGGTGGGAAAGCTTTTGCTTCAGGGGCCGACATTTCCAAATTTGAAAAAGAACGGTCAAGTGAGGCGCAAGTTGCAGCTTATACAGCTGCCTCTACCCGGTTCTATAATGCCGTATTTACGTTTCCAAAACCAACAATTGCGCAAATCACCGGTTATTGTATCGGTGGCGGGATGGGGCTTGCTGTCTGCTGTGATATCCGGCTGTGCGAGGATAAATCACGTTTTGCTGTTCCAGCAGCAAGGCTAGGACTGGGTTACGGGTTTGACGGCGTATCCCGCCTGTCAGCTTTGGTTGGCCCGTCAATGGTAAAGGAAATTTTCTTTACTGCCCGTCAGTTTGCCGCACAGGAGGCCTATGATATGGGGTTAGTTAATCGTGTACTGCCTGGGCATATGCTTGAAGCTTATGTTGCAGATTACGCCAAGCGCATCGCTGAAAACGCGCCAATGACGATGGCATCAGTAAAGGCGATTACTGCGGATATACAAAAGGCTGAAACAGAACGTGACCGTGCCCACATTGATGCGCTTGTCAAAGCTTGTTTTGACAGTGAAGATTATATTGAGGGTCGTCGGGCTTTTATGGAAAAGCGTAAACCGCAATTCAAAGGACGCTAATAGCGTCAAAAGGGGATGGGATGGCACAGCTGACACTGAAACAACGTATAGGCATCGATATTGGCCGACGCGTATCTGTCGAAGATGGAATTGAGTGGGCGGCGCAGAATGATGTTAAAATCATCGATGTGCAGACAGATATTCATCCGAATGCGTTGGAAAGCTTTGATGCTAAGCGGATTAAGGGTGTGCGCTCAGCCAAGGAAAAACATGGGCTGAGACTGGGGCTTCATACTCTATCTGGCGTCAACGTTGCTGAAATTTCACCGTTCTGCCGAGATGCGGTCGATTCATACATGAAAGCTTATATCGATTTGGCGCCGCAAATTGGGGCGGAATGGATTGTGGTGCATGGCGGCTATCATTTTACCGCCTGCCGGACAATTCGCATGCAGGCCTCAATTGAACGGCTGAAGCGCATTTCTGCTTATGCAGAGAAAAAAGGGGTTATGTTGCTGCTGGAAAACCTAAATTGGGAGCCTGTGCTGGCAGAGGTGAATTACATGCCGGTCACACCAGCAGAAACAATGTATTTTTTTCAGCAGGTACAAAGTCCAGCCCTGCGTTGGTCATTTACAGCTAATCACGCACATTTTTTGCCGGGTGTCGGCATTTCCAATTTCATTGATGCTGTGGATTTCTCACTCTGTCATGAAGTCAGGTTGGCGGATAATAATGGCTCTTATGAAATTCATCAGCGTCCTGGAGAAGGGACAATCGATTTTGGTGCGATGTTCAAGAAGATTGAGGGGCTAGGTTATCAGGGGCACTATACCAACGGCTTCACCACAATTGAGGATATGCTAGCAGGGCGCGATTATATGCTGGCCCGGGCAAAAGAGGCAGGGGTCAAAATCGATTAAGCTGACGCGTTAGCAGATTCAGGCAGGATGCGCTTTATATAATAGTTAGGGTCTTTTCGCTGTCGCCATAGTACAGGTATCATCTCTGTAAAGACAGGCCAGAGCCCGTTATAGGCTGGCGGACATTGATCTTTTATTAATTCATGCAGCGCTGGCAAATGATAATATGGTACATTCGGATACAGATGATGTTCCAGATGATACTGCATATTCATATATAAAAACCCCAGGACGGGTCCTAGATGGATTGTGCGTGTGTTCAGTCTGTAGTCACGAACATTCTGTGCCAGCCCCACATGCTGTGATAAAGCGAAAAGATGCCTGAGTGAGCCTCCGAACATTGTCGGCAAAGGCCCAATTAAAAGAACAGGAAGCCAGCTTGATAGATAAAGGCTCGATGCCACTGTACCCGTAAGTATAAAAATCCACAGGCGAGCTTTTCTGGCTGCTCCGACAGGAAGGGCTGTTCGTCCACTCTGCCGGTCTTTTTTTGTCAGAAGGTTCAGTGCATGTATCGTTGTGTCTTTTAGGCCACGTGTACATCTATCTACCATAAACAGATTTATCAACAAAGCACGGTAGTCAGGTGGAACAGGCGTGACGATTTCTGGATCTCTAGCTGTTATAATGGTGTGTAAATGGTGCGTGTCGTGACTTTTTGTGCGCAGAAAACTCTCTCTCAAAACCATAAAGCTTGTCAGTTCAAAAAAGAATTTATTCAATGCTTTCGTTTTAAAGGCTGTGCCATGGCCAGTCTCGTGTTCCCGTGACTGCGAGCCAGTACTATACAGTACACTATAGACATATAAAGGAATAACGGCATACCAGCTTCCCCATAACAAGCAGGTTAAGCAGGCAAACCCACCCATCAGAGCCAACCATATGAACATATCACGAAAGGGGCGGGCATCCTCACGCTTCATCAATGGACGCAAGTCTGCAGGGTCAACCTTTAACCTCACCCATCTCTTATTTTGTCCATATGTCTGAGCATTCTGTGTCATTAGGTAAGCTTATATAATTAATCGTGCACTTATCAAAACCCCAAAAGCATCACCCTATCCTCATTTTTGTTTCAAGTGAAAAAGCACAGTTTTCTAGAGGCAGAAAAAAATTTATTGAATCATCGTGATGACTTGCCAACGTGCGTAGAACACGGTTTACTATTTCCATAAATGGAATTGTGTATACCAAATTTTCCAAGGGAGGAACTACACATGAAGACGACTAAACTATTGGCGGCCGTGGGCTCTAGTGTCGCTATCATGGCAGGTGCTATGATGATGACTGCAACACCAGCAATTTCTGATGGCCATGGGTCTATTGAAGTTATCACGCATGCTGGTGCAGGCGGTGGCACAGACGTGAACGCCAGAATGATGATGATCCGCACCCGTCGTGCTCTGAAGCAGGACATGGTTGTTGTGAATAAACGTGGCGGTGGCGGTGCTGCGGCCATGAATTATTTCAAGACACGTCCAGCAGATGGCAATACAATTCTAATGTTTACTGTTGGTCATGCGATTTCAATGGCTGCAGGCAAGACAAAGCTGACCCTTGATGAGATGGCTCCACTTGGCCGCGGCACGAACGACCCTCAGATCCTGATGGTTAATTGTAAAAAGACAAAATATAAGACACCTGAGGAGTTTGTTGCTGGTGTAAAAGCAGGTGACAAGCTGACTTATGGCGGCACACAGTCAGGAACAATCGACCATATTACAGTATATCTGTGGGCAAAGATGATGGGTCAGCCAATGCCAAATTATGTTCCATTTGGCGGTGGTGCAGAGTTGGCCACACAGCTGGTTGCTGGTGCGGTGGACGTTGGCACGCTTAACCTGTCTGAAGCATTGTCACAGGTTGAAGCTGGTGATGTGTGCCCAATGGTTATCCTTGACAGAAACCCAATGGCACCAATTCCAAAAGCAAAGACATCTATTGAGATGGGCATTGATCTAGAGCTGGCAACTGTTCGCGGTTATGCCACTCACGCTGGTGTTGATAAAGCACGCCGTGATGAACTTGAAGCTGGCATGATGAAGGCAATGAACCATTCACTTTATCAAGCTTATCTGGCGAATTCTGGCCTCAACGAAACATCACCTATGGGTGCTGCAGAATGGGGTAAGCAGATGAAGATGATGGTCAATGAATTTGGCCCTGCCTTGAAAGAAATGGGCTTGGTGAAGTAATCATCATTTAGGCGAACTATCTGCGCTCCCGCATAGAGTTGCGGGAGCGCCTTTTTAAGGGGAAAAAACTGGCCATGATCAAACAACAAATCGTGCCAATTGTGCTAACGATTGTTTCTGTTGTGATTATTTATCTGGCTCTGCAGTTGGATTTGTCGCCACCGATGATCGTTGGTGACAGTATGCAGCCCCGAGCATTTCCTATATTTTTGATGGCTCTCAATTTGCTTTTGACAGCTATTCTTGCCTATCAAATATTTAAGACCCCGCCAAAGAAGCCTGAACCTATGAACCGTGTGACCTGGCTGTCCATGGTCTTAATGGTTCTGTTTTATGGACTAACTGTATCTACAGATATGTTTATCGCCATTGCTGTAGTAATGTTTTTGTTGTCATTGGCTTGGGGTGAACGGCGTCTGCTGATCGCTGCAGCGAACGCGGTTCTGACACCATTTCTTATTTTTCTTTTATTTGATAATGTTCTGCGCATCCGGTTCCCGCGTGGCATTCTAATGAATTGGTATTATGGATAGGGAGACGAACTGATGTATGAGGCATTATCCGCTCTAGGCTCAGTAGTTTTAGATCCCTATTTACTGTTTCTTATTTTTGCAACCACCATTATTGGTATTGTTATTGGGGTATTGCCTGGGCTTGGGGCTACTACTGGGGCAGCACTGCTGCTGCCTTTCACGCTAACAATGGACCCTGTGCATGCAATTGCTGTATTGGCCACGATTTATGTGTCAGCAACTTTTGCCGGCTCAATCACAGCTATTCTGATTAACACGCCAGGAACTTCTGCGGCTGCTGCAACCACTTTTGATGGTTTTCCATTGGCCCAGCGCGGTGAAGCAGGACGAGCTTTAGGAATTGCAGTTATTGCCTCTACCTTTGGCGGCATTGTCTCCGTGATTGTGCTGTGTTTTGCTGCTCCCTTGCTGGCGCGTGTGGCTTATGAATTTCGACCGCCTGAATATTTCGCCCTGACAATTTTTGGTCTCTCGATGTTGGCCAGCATCAGTGCCGGTGGTGCTGTAAAAAATCTTATTGGCGGCGTGTTCGGGGTCTGGTTGTCAACTATTGGAGCTGAGCGTGTGACCGCCATTGAGCGGTTCATGTTTGGAAACTATGAATTATATGAAGGGCTCTCCTTTGTGCCCGTTATGATTGGCCTTTTCGCGATGTCTGAGCTTCTGGTTCAATCCAAAATGGCTAATCAGGCTGTTGAATATATAAAGATGAAAGCTGTTCAACTGCCAAGCCGGGAGGACTATAAGAAGATCTGGAAGACGGTTTTGCGTTCATCAGGTATAGGCACCTTCATTGGCATTCTGCCTGCGGAAGGGGCAACAGTGGCATCAATGATTGGTTATTCTGAGGCAAAAAGATGGTCCAAGAATAAAGAGGAATTCGGCAAAGGTTCCATAGAAGGAATAGCAGGTGCTGAATCTGCCAATAATGCAGCCACAGGCGGGGCGATGGTGCCGACCATGGTTTTGGGAATTCCTGGAAGTGGGACTACGGCAATTATTTTGGTTGGTCTAATGGTGCACGGTCTTCGCCCTGGCCCTTATTTGTTCAATGAACAGGTAACCGCTGTGTACCAAATTTTCGGGTCTATGTTTGTGGCAAATGTAATGTTTTTATTAATGGGCCTATATGCTGCTAAAGTTTTTGCTCGTATCTCACTAGTCCCAGCCGCAATCTTATGGCCGATTGTGTTCGCCTTGTCTGTCATCGGGGCTTATGCGCTGAACTCATCGATGCTCGATATCTGGATTGTATTGATTTTTGGCGTAATCGGGTTTTTAGCTCGTCGTTTTGGGTTTGCTGTTGCGCCTATTGCTGTTGGTCTTATTCTGGGCAAAATGGTTGAGGTAAATTTGCAGAATTCACTAAAGATTTTCAGTGGGGAATGGTGGCAGATTTTCACTCAACCTCTGGCAGTGTTCTTCCTTGTACTGGCCTTCTTAGGGTTGTGCGGTCCACAATTGTTCAGACTGGCCACACGGGGGTCATTTGAGGCCAAAGACGGGAAAAGCGATTAAGGTTCAATCAATTTTGAACTGTGGTAGAGCAGCGGTGTTCAGCTCAAACCCTAACCCAGGCGCATCTGTCATTGTTAGCCAGCCCTGTTTCGGTTCAGGCAGTCCAATATATAGCCGTTTGCAGACTTCAACAGAGCTGTAGTGATATTCAACCAGTCCGCCATTGGACAAGCCTGCCTGCAGATGCTGGTTGAAAAAGGGCCAGGCCCCGCCATTATCCACTGGGATATTAAAACTGTTGGCCAATGCGGCAATCTTCTGACACTGAGTAAAGCCGCCCGTGATAGCTACATTTGGCTGAATGATATCAACAGCACCTGCGATCATCATGTCCCTGAATCGGTAAGCCTGTCCCTCATTTTGGCCGCAGGCCAGCCTGATTGTGGTCTGAGACCGCAGCTCAGACAGTTGGCGGACATCATTTTGAGTAACGGGTTCCTCAAAAAATTCGATTCGAAAGGGCTCAATCATCTGACAAAGCTGGCGTGCGTGATATAGATCAAGGCTACAATTTGCATCGATAAACAGCTCAACCTCAGGCCCAGCGGCCATGCGGACAGTTTCCACGCGCTTAGCATCTTCAAGGATGACATCGCCTAAAAGGCGCGGCTCGTCGCGCCTTGCTAAAGCTTGATTACCTACAGTCATTTTCAGTCTGTCAAAGCCCTTAGCCTGCCATCTATTGGCAGCTTCTGCTAATTCTTCGGCTCGATAAAATCCAAAGCCAAATGTTGCATAAACAGGACATTTATCCCTTGCTCCACCCAACAATCGCCAGATAGGCTGGCCAAAGGCCTTTCCCTTGATATCCCATAGCGCAATATCAAGTGCAGCTATGGCATGCATGCCCACTCCGGACTGGCCACGCGGGACTAACAGCCAGTAAAGCTTGTCCCAGATCTGTTCGTGGAGCAGGGGGTCTGCTCCCATCAGCTCAGGTGCTGCAACGGACAAAACAGCAGCTTTTATTGGCACAGCAGGACCTATGGCAGTCAGCCCATGGCCAGTTATGCCCTCATCAGTATCTATTTCAACCACACAGACCTGATGGCCGGCTGTTTTAATATTATCTGTAATATCCAGCTGCGCAGTCACATTTAAAGCATAGGCCCTTATAGCTGTAATTTTCACCTTTAGTTCCTTTTTAGTGCGATAGGGGACAAGCGGTTACTGCCAGTTACTGACCATATTACACGCAATATCAAAAGCGGCCATCATCGCCTTTACATCTGCTGTTCCTGTGCCAGCAATGTCAAAGGCAGTTCCATGCGCAGGCGTGGTTACTGGAAACGGTATCCCGCCCTGAACGGTTACGCCGCGGTCAAACCCCATCAGTTTTAATGCAATCTGGCCCTGATCATGATACATGGTGATGATGCCATCCACCTCGCCTGCCTTTGCTTTCAGGAAAACTGTGTCTGATGGCCAGGGGCCATCCACATTCATTTGTTTCGCCTGAAGCTTTTGAACAGACGGTGCAATAACTTCAATTTCTTCGCGGCCGAAATTGCCATTATCTCCTGCATGAGGGTTCAGGGCAGCCACGGAAAGTCTTGGTCTACTCATGCCAGAACGGCGCAGTGTTTTATCGATCAGATGGACGGCTTCTGAAATACGATGCTCGGTGATGTAGTCTGGAACCTCTTTCAGGGCGATGTGGCTGGATACTCGGCTGGTCCACAGGCCTTCCAGCGTATTCAGCTCAGAAATATAGGTCTCCACTCCCAAGAATTCTGCCATGTAATGCAGCTCGTCCTCATGCCCCAGTCCAGCTTCAATCAAGGCAGCTTTGTTAAACGGTCCAAAAGTTATCGCATCAATTATACCATCACGCGCCAGTTCTAATGCACAGTTAAGGTTTGACAAGGCAGACAGACCATTCGCCAAGGTGACCTCGGCAATACTGACCTCTTCTTGAGCAATCGTCTGCCGGTCAAAATGCGCATAACCAGCCTTACTTACTTTCCAGTTGCCCTGAAGTGGTTTACAAGAGCACAGTTCAAAACTTACCCCCGCCTGGTCCATGCCTTGGGCAAACAGATGTCCGTCCCCAATTAACAGAATATCTGCCTTCTGCTGTGTTTGCCTATCTGCTAAGAGTTTTGCAATTAGCTCAGGGCCAATGCCGCCTGGGTCACCTGGAATGATGCCGATTTTTGGTTTGCTCACAGCTTATCCTCTTCATTTATTTGTGTAGAATTTTGATCTGTCTCAAAGGCAAATTTAATATTTTCAACTGCCCTGCGGACATGTCTGCGTAATCCAGCTGCTGTTCTTTCCTTGTCTCTTGCCATCAGGGCGTCAGTTATCTGCTGGTGCTGAGACAGTGTCTGCACGCGCTTCAGGCGCATTCGTGACGATACAAAGCGCGCTCTGAATAGGCGTCTGTTGTATTGTGTGTGCGTTTCGACCAAAGGGGTATTCGCGCTGGCA
>CABYZM010000012.1 GCA_902523435.1 uncultured SAR116 cluster alpha proteobacterium | reverse complement strand
TGCGCTCTGTCGGTGAGTTGATGGAGAATCAATATCGTGTTGGTTTGCTTCGCATGGAACGGGCTATTCGTGAGCGTATGGGGTCAGTTGAAATCGATACGGTGATGCCGGCAGATTTAATAAATGCCAAACCAGCTGCGGCTGCGGTTCGTGAATTTTTTGGCTCATCCCAATTATCGCAGTTCATGGATCAGACTAACCCACTTTCTGAAATTACCCATAAGAGGCGTGTGTCTGCGCTTGGTCCTGGTGGTCTTACACGTGAGCGCGCTGGATTTGAGGTTCGTGACGTGCATCCGACCCATTATGGCCGTATCTGTCCGATTGAGACGCCTGAAGGTCCCAACATCGGCCTGATAAATTCACTAGCAACATATGCTTTGATAAATCGTTACGGTTTCATTGAAACCCCTTACCGCAAGGTTGTAGACGGTAAAGTTACAGACGACTACCGCTATATTTCAGCTATGGAAGAAGGCCGTTTCACAATCGCGCAGGCAAATGCAGAGCTTGATGCCAAGGGTAATTTTGTTGGTGAACTAATCCCAGTTCGCCGGGCAGGTGAAATTGGATTAGCACGGCCAACAGATATCGAATATGTTGATGTGTCTCCAAAACAACTTGTTTCTGTTGCCGCAGCATTGATCCCTTTTCTTGAAAATGATGATGCAAACCGAGCCTTAATGGGCTCAAACATGCAGCGTCAAGCTGTGCCACTACTTAAGGCAGAGGCACCTATTATCGGCACTGGCATGGAAGCCCGCGTTGCTCGTGACTCAGGCGTGACAATTGTCGCAAGACGGGACGGTATTGTTGACCAAGTGGATGCAACACGGATTGTTGTGCGAACAGACGACGTTGGTGATGCGACAGCCTCACCTGTCGACATCTACTCCCTATTGAAGTTTCAGCGGTCAAACCAGAACACAACTGTCAATCAGCGACCGTTGGTTAAGGTAGGCGACCAAGTGAAAACGGGGGACATTATTGCAGATGGACCGTCAACAGAAGACGGCGAATTGGCACTTGGCCGGAACGTTCTCGTCGCTTTTATGCCATGGAATGGCTATAATTTTGAGGATTCCATTCTAATAAATGAGCGGATAGTCCGCGATGATGTATTCACGTCCATTCATATTGAAGAATATGAGGTGATGGCGCGTGATACTAAGCTAGGTCAAGAAGAGATTTCACGTGATATTCCGAATGTTGGTGAAGAAGCCCTAAAAAATCTTGATGAGGCTGGTATTGTTTATGTTGGTGCAGAGGTTGGTGCAGGTGACATCCTGGTTGGTAAAGTGACACCGAAAGGTGAGACACCAATGACCCCTGAGGAAAAATTATTACGGGCAATCTTTGGTGAAAAAGCCTCTGATGTTCGTGATACCTCACTGCGGGTTCCTCCTGGTGGGGCGGGAACGGTTGTTGAAGTGCGCGTATTTTCACGCCGTGGTCTTGAGAAAGATGAGCGCGCACGGGCGATCGAACGCGCGGAAATTGAACGTCTGGCTAAAGACCGTGATGATGAGCAGTCTATCTTGGAAGGCGGCTACGCAAGCCGGATGCATTCACTTCTGAAAGGGCAGAAAGTTGCTACAGGCCCAAAAGATTTGGTCACGAATACAGTTTTAACGGCTGAATTATTAGATGGACTAACCCGGAACCAGATATCGCAAGTTGCTGTGCAGGATGATGGTGTTCAAAAGTCTGTAGAGGCGCAGAATGCGAATTTCGACCAGGCAATCAAAGCACTCGATGGCCGTTTCAGTGATAAGGTTGATAAGCTGCAGCGGGGTGACGAGCTCATGCCAGGTGTTATGAAGATGGTCAAAGTCTTCGTTGCAGTCAAACGTAAGCTGCAACCAGGAGACAAAATGGCTGGCCGTCACGGCAATAAAGGAGTTATTTCTCGGATTATGCCAGCAGAGGATATGCCCTATCTGGCAGATGGGACTCCTGTTGATATTGTTTTGAACCCGCTTGGAGTGCCGTCGCGTATGAATGTAGGGCAGATTCTTGAAACGCATTTGGGATGGGCTGCCCGTGGTCTTGGCGAGCAAGTGGGCAAAGCAGCTGAAGCTGCGCAAGCTGGTGGTGAGATTAAAAAACTACATGGTCTTCTCAAAGATATTTATACTGAGGAACAGTATAAGGAAAAACTTGGCGCCATGGATAACCAGCAGGTTATTGAGCAAGCCAATCTGCTGTCACGTGGAGTGCCCATGGGCACTCCGGTATTTGATGGTGCGCGAGAAGCTGATGTGGTTAGCCTGTTAGGAAAGGCTGGTTTATCTAAAACTGGTCAAGAAACACTTATAGATGGTCGTACCGGTGAGGTTTTCGACCGTCCAGTCACAGTTGGTTATATTTACATGCTGAAACTTCATCATCTTGTCGATGAAAAAATTCATGCTCGATCTATCGGTCCGTACAGTCTAGTCACCCAACAGCCGCTAGGTGGCAAGGCCCAATTCGGGGGACAGCGCTTTGGTGAAATGGAAGTCTGGGCGCTGGAAGCTTATGGGGCGGCTTACACGCTTCAGGAAATGTTGACAGTTAAGTCTGATGACGTTTCTGGTCGAACAAAGGTATATGAGGCCATAGTGCGCGGTGATGACGACTTCGAGGCTGGTATTCCGGAATCCTTCAATGTTCTGATAAAAGAGCTGCGCTCTTTGGGCTTGAACGTCGAACTGCACGATGCAGAAATCTAATCTCATTCTAAAGCTGACAAGCTTTGCGGAATGTATGATAATAAAAACGCTTTAGGAGTTGCGTAACATGAACGATCTGATGAATCCATTTGGTCAGCCAAAAGCTGCTCAGAGTTTCGATAAAATACAGATTTCAATCGCCTCACCAGAAAGAATCAGGTCGTGGTCTTTTGGTGAAATCAAGAAGCCAGAAACCATCAACTATAGGACCTTCAAACCTGAGAAAGACGGGCTATTTTGCGCCCGTATATTTGGTCCTGTGCGTGATTATGAATGTCTATGTGGCAAATATAAGCGAATGAAATATCGTGGCATTATCTGTGAGAAATGCGGTGTTGAAGTGACTCTTTCAAAAGTCCGACGTGAGCGCATGGGACATATTGAACTGGCCGCACCTGTTGCTCATATCTGGTTTCTGAAATCATTGCCAAGCCGTATTGGTCTACTTGTAGATATGGCCCTTAAGGATCTGGAGAAAGTTCTTTATTTTGAAAACTTTGTTGTCATAGAACCAGGCCTTACTTCTCTTGAGAAAGGCCAGCTCCTGTCAGAAGAGGAATATTACGACGCACAGGACGAATTTGGGGATGACGCTTTCGAAGCTTCTATTGGTGCTGAGGCGATAAAAATTATTTTGGGTGCTCTCGAACTGGATACTGAACGTGAAACGATACGTGAAGAGCTCCGGGAAACAGGGTCAGAGGCGAAGCGAAAAAAGCTGGTTAAGCGACTAAAGCTTGTTGATGCGTTTCGTGAATCGGGTTGTCGTCCGGAATGGATGATTCTGGATGTTGTGCCTGTTATTCCTCCTGAATTGCGCCCGCTAGTGCCCTTAGATGGCGGTCGTTTTGCCACATCCGATCTAAATGATTTATACCGCCGTGTCATTAACAGAAATAATCGTCTGAGGCGTCTGATCGAACTGCGTGCGCCAGATATAATCGTACGTAATGAAAAGAGGATGTTGCAAGAAGCTGTTGATGCATTGTTTGATAATGGTCGGCGTGGACGAATCATTTCTGGTGTGAATAAGCGGCCACTGAAGTCTCTATCAGACATGTTGAAAGGTAAGCAGGGCCGTTTTCGACAGAACCTGCTGGGCAAGCGCGTTGATTATTCTGGACGGTCTGTAATTGTGGTTGGGCCGGAGCTAAAGCTGCATCAATGTGGTTTGCCCAAGAAAATGGCTTTGGAATTGTTCAAGCCGTTCATCTATTCAAAGCTCGAAATGTATGGGCTTGCCAGCACCATCAAGGCGGCAAAGCGAATGGTGGAAAAAGAGCGGCCGGAGGTTTGGGATATCCTTGAACAGGTTATCCGTGAACATCCTGTTATGCTTAACCGGGCACCAACATTGCACCGCTTGGGCATTCAGGCATTTGAGCCTGTTCTCGTTGAAGGCAAGGCTATACAGCTTCATCCGCTTGTCTGTACGGCATTCAATGCTGATTTTGATGGAGACCAGATGGCGGTGCATGTTCCATTGTCTCTGGAAGCCCAGCTTGAAGCGCGTGTATTGATGATGTCAACAAACAACATCCTCAGTCCAGCAAATGGAAAGCCTATTATTGTTCCTTCCCAGGACATTATATTGGGGCTTTATTATCTGTCAATGGAGCGTGAGAGTGAGAAGGGTGAAGGTATGGCCTTTGCTGATATTCAGGAAATCTTACTAGCGCTTGATAACGGTTCTGTGAGTTTGCACGCCAAAGTCAAAGCTCGTGTTAGCACTTTTGATGAAGCTGGCCAGCCAGTAACAAGCGTTATGGACACAACTCCTGGCCGTGCCCGTCTTGCTGACCTGTTGCCAAATAATCCGAATGTGACTTTCTCGCTGGTCAACAAGCTTATGACAAAGAAAGAAGTGTCAAATGTAATTGACTTTATTTATCGCCATTGTGGGCAGAAGGACACCGTAATTTTCTGTGACCGTCTTATGGGTCTTGGATTTGCGCAAGCCTGCCAGTCTGGAATTTCATTTGGTATTGCTGATCTTACTACGCCTGAATTGAAAGCAAAATTCGTATCTGATGCAGAAACACAAGTTGAAGAATTTGAACGTCAATATCTAGACGGTTTCATCACTCAAGGTGAAAAATATAACAAGGTGGTTGACGTATGGTCGCGCTGTTCTGATCAGGTTGCTGATGAGATGATGAAGGGGATCTCAACAGAAAAGAGAGGTGAGCCAATTAACTCAGTGTGGATGATGGCGCATTCGGGAGCTCGTGGCTCTGCCGCCCAAATCAAACAGCTCGCTGGTATGCGCGGGCTGATGGCCAAACCATCGGGTGAGATTATCGAAACGCCGATTAAGTCCTCCTTTAAAGAGGGCCTCAATGTGCTAGAGTATTTCAACTCAACTCATGGAGCACGCAAAGGCCTGGCAGATACAGCGCTTAAAACAGCAAACTCTGGCTACTTGACTCGTCGTTTGGTTGATGTGGCGCAGGACTGTATCGTGACGATCCATGATTGCGGCACTAAGCAGGGGATTACAATCAATCATGCCATGAACGGGTCGGAAATTGTTGACCCGCTGTCGGAGCGTATTCTTGGGCGTTTCCTGGCTGCTGACCTGTGTCATATGCAGACGGGTGAAGTCATTGTTGGAGCTGGAGAGATGGTCACCGAAGACCATCTAGAAAAAATTGAAGAATCTGGAAATGACCAGGCTTATGTGCGTTCTGTTTTGGTTTGTGAGTCAAGTGTGGGTGTGTGTGGCACCTGTTATGGACGAGACTTGGCTAGAGGCACAACTGTCAACATAGGTGAAGCTGTCGGTGTTATCGCTGCACAGTCAATTGGTGAGCCTGGAACACAATTAACTATGCGGACTTTCCATGTTGGTGGGGCTGCCCAGCGAGGTGCAGAAGCTAACAATATCGAAGCAACAGCTGCCGGTACAGTGAAACTGCAAGAAGTAAGTTTGGTTCGTGGTGCAGATGGTAAGCCTATTGTTATGAGCCGGTCGGCAGAGCTCACGATTGTCAATGATCAGGATGCCGAACGGGCACGTTACCGTCTGCCTTATGGTGGTAAGCTGTTTTTCGAAGATGGAGATACGGTCAATCCCGGTGACGTTCTGATTGAATGGGACCCATACACAATTCCGATTATCACAGAGTTGGAAGGGATCGCCAATTATGTTGATCTGACGGATGGTGTTTCTGTGCGGGAAGTCGCAGATGAAGCAACAGGAATTATCAGCAGAGAAGTAATTGAAAGTAAGCAGACAGGAAAATCAGCTAATCTACGACCACGAATTACGATGCGGGATGCAAATGGTGAGGTTTTGAATTTATCAAATGGGAATGAAGCTAGATACTTCTTACCGGTAGGGGCGATCCTATCTGTTGAAAATGGTGCGGAGGTAAAAGCCGGTGATGTAGTGGCCCGTATTCCTCGTGAATCCTCTAAAACACGTGACATTACCGGTGGTTTGCCACGGGTCGCTGAACTTTTTGAAGCACGCCGTCCCAAGGATTTTGCTGTGATTAGTGAAACTGATGGACGTGTTGAGTTTGGAACAGATTATAAAGCCAAGCGTCGCATACGAGTGGTGCCAGTTGATGACAGCATTGAACCAGTAGAATATCTTTTGCCGAAGGGGCGTTCGCTGGCTGTGAACGAAGGTGATACAGTCCGAAAAGGTGATTTGCTTCTTGATGGATCGCCAGTGCCACATGATATTTTGAATATCCTTGGGGTGGAGGCACTTGCCGACTATCTAGTTAAGGAAATCCAGGATGTATACCGGCTACAAGGTGTGAAAATCAATGATAAGCATATTGAGACGATTGTTCGCCAGATGCTACAAAAAGTTGAAGTAGAGGATGGGGGAGAGACAACATTGCTGGTTGGTGAACAGGTTGAGCGGGAGGAATTCGCAAAAGCAAATGAAATTGCTGAGGCTGAAGGTTTCGCGCCGGCCAAGGCTCGGCCGGTGCTACTTGGCATCACAAAAGCATCTTTGCAGACTCGCTCATTCGTATCTGCTGCTTCTTTCCAGGAAACAACACGGGTGCTTACTGAGGCATCAGTTTCTGGACGTGAAGACAGGTTAGAGGGCTTGAAAGAAAATGTCATCGTTGGTCGGTTGATCCCAGCAGGCACTGGCTCAGTCATGAATCGTTTGCGAGCAATCGCATCTGACAGGGATAAAACTATTTCCCTAAAACGGGCTGAAGCTGAGTCACAACAAGCAGAACTTACGGCTCAAGCTAGCTTCGATGATGCAGAAGCCTCCGAATTATCAGCTGAATAGATGCTGAACTACTGCTTTGGATAGGTTGGTAGCATCTGCAGCATAATTCAGAAGGAAATTTAGGACATTAGGAACAAAATAAAACTTGACCCTAGTGCCTTTTCGCCCTTATAGTCCGCCAAACCTTGATGACCCAGGTGGTAGGTGATGGTCAGACATATGTCTTTGAAGGTCAGAAACCTAGACGCTGGGTAGAATATACAGGGTAAAAATCTTATCCCCACTGGGGAACAGTAGACAGTCAAGTCGGCGGCGCCGGAACGGCTGTTTTGTTTTTATTTTTGTACGGGTAGTAAAGGGCTTGTTATGCCAACGATTAACCAGTTGATCCGTCACGGACGTTCACGTCCGACATCGCGAAATAAAGTGCCGGCCATGGAAGCGTGTCCACAAAAGCGCGGTGTATGCACGCGTGTCTACACGACGACCCCAAAAAAGCCAAACTCAGCTCTGCGTAAGGTTGCGCGTGTCCGCCTGACGAATGGATTTGAAGTCACAAGTTATATTCCAGGCGAGGGTCACAATCTACAAGAGCACTCTGTCGTGCTTATCCGGGGTGGACGGGTAAAGGATTTGCCGGGTGTGCGTTATCATATCATTCGTGGCACGCTTGACACTCAAGGGGTTTCGGACCGCCGTCAACGCCGATCTAAATACGGGGCCAAACGGCCTAAATAAGGAGCAGTTATGTCACGTCGTCGCAAAGCTGAAAAACGCCCTGTACTTCCAGATCCAAAATATAAGGACACTATTGTTTCGAAATTTATGTCTTGTCTGATGTTTGATGGCAAACGTTCAGTCGCTGAAAAGATTGTTTATGGTGCTTTTGACCAGATAGGTTCGAAATCGGGTATGGAGCCAACAAAAATCTTCCATGATGCACTTGAAAATGTGCGCCCTCATCTGGAGGTGCGGTCTCGTCGGGTAGGCGGTGCAACTTATCAGGTGCCTGTCGAGGTTCGTGCCGACCGGGCTCAGGCTCTTGCCATTCGTTGGTTGATTGATAGTTCTCGAAGGCGAGGGGAGAGCACCATGGTGGGTCGTTTATCGGGCGAGTTGATGGACGCTGCAAATAACCGCGGCAACGCTGTAAAAAAACGTGAAGACACTCACAAAATGGCTGAAGCCAACCGCGCATTCTCGCATTATCGTTGGTAGTTAAAGTATTTGTAGACGGAGTTGAAGCCCATGTCTCGACAGTATCCTCTGGAACGTTACCGTAATTTCGGTATTATGGCGCACATCGATGCCGGTAAGACCACCACAACAGAACGCGTTCTCTATTATACAGGCAGGTCGCACAAGATTGGTGAAGTGCATGATGGCGCGGCCACAATGGATTGGATGGAGCAAGAGCAAGAACGCGGAATCACAATTACATCCGCGGCAACGACCTGCTTTTGGTTTAGGACTGAAGATGGCGAGACCCCATCCGGGGAGCATGGCACAGACACTGATGATGCGAAATTCCGTTTTAACATTATTGACACACCAGGGCACGTTGATTTCACGATTGAAGTGGAACGATCTTTGGCGGTATTGGACGGTGCGGTTTGTGTCTTGGATGCAAATGCTGGTGTTGAGCCGCAGACTGAAACAGTTTGGCGTCAGGCGGATCGTTACGAAGTACCCCGAGTGGTATTCGTTAATAAGATGGACAAAATCGGTGCAGATTACTTCAACTGCGTTGCTATGATAAAAGACCGGACTGGGGCTACACCTCTTCCAATTCATATGCCGATTGGAGCTGAAAATGAATTTGCGGGCCTCGTGAACCTGGTGACCATGCAAGAATGGGTGTGGAATTCTGAAGATCTGGGCGCGAGCTGGGATCTGCGGGAAATCCGTCCTGAGCTGAAAGATAAAGCAGAAGAATTGCGTGCTAAGCTTATTGAGCTGGTTGTTGAACAGGATGATGACGTTATGGAAGCGTTCCTAGAAGGGGACGAGCCTGACTTTGACACAATTCAGCGTCTAATCCGCAAAGGCACTTTGAACATGTCATTTGTTCCTGTCATCTGCGGCTCTGCGTTCAAAAATAAAGGTGTTCAACCTATGTTGAACGCTGTAATTGATTACTTGCCTGGCCCGTTAGATGTACCATCTTACAAAGGCTTTAAGCCAGGCGATGAAACAGAAACACGCGATATAGAACGCAGTGCCGATGACAAGCAGCCATTTACAGGTTTAGCTTTTAAAATCATGAATGATCCTTTTGTCGGTTCACTGACTTTTGTGCGGATTTATTCTGGTTCTCTGAAGAAAGGCGATAGCCTAATGAATTCGACAAAAGGGGACCGCGAACGTGTTGGTCGAATGATGATGATGCATTCGAATAACCGTGAAGAAATTGATGAGGCTTTTGCTGGTGACATCGTCGCGCTTGCAGGGATGAAGAAGACCACAACAGGCGATACATTGTGTGATCCTGTGCAGCAAGTGGTTATGGAAACAATGACCTTCCCTGATCCTGTGATTGAAATTGCTGTTGAGCCAAAATCAAAGAATGATCAGGAAAAGATGAGCACTGGTTTGCAACGTCTGGCTGCTGAGGACCCGTCCTTTCAGGTGACTTCCGACGCTGAATCAGGTCAAACCATCATGAGAGGTATGGGAGAGCTTCATTTGGACATCCTTGTTGACCGATTGAAGCGCGAATTCAAGGTCGAGGCAAATATTGGTGCGCCGCAGGTAGCCTACCGTGAGACAATTACTAAGCAGGTTGAAGTCGATTACACACATAAAAAGCAGTCTGGCGGTTCTGGCCAGTTTGCCCGTGTAAAGTTAATCTTTTCTCCGTTGTCAGAAGGCGGCTATGGTTTTACCAACTCAATTGTGGGTGGTTCTGTTCCAAAAGAATTCATTCCTGGAGTTGAAAAAGGCATTATTCAGGCAAAAGAAACAGGTGTGATTGCGGGTTTTCCGGTAATCGACTTTGAGGTTGAGTTGGTTGATGGTGCTAGTCATGATGTTGACTCATCAGTCCTTGCCTTTGAAATTGCAGCGCGCGCCGCGTTCCGAGAGGCCGTCGAAAAAGCAGCACCTCGTCTTCTTGAGCCGGTTATGAAGGTTGAGGTGATTACACCAGAAGAGTATGTAGGAGACATTATCGGTGATCTGAATTCACGCAGGGGTAATGTTGGAGGTATGGATCAACGCGGAAACGCACGTTCAATTGATGCGATGGTACCGTTGGCAAATATGTTTGGTTATATCAATACCCTTCGTTCTATGAGCCAGGGCCGTGCTCAATATTCAATGCAATTTGACCATTATGAACAAGTGCCTCAGGCCGTGGCTGATGAAGTCAGAGCAAAAATGGCTTAATCTTAAAAATCTATTTGATAGCAGGAGAGACGGATATGTCTAAGGAGAAGTTTGATCGTTCGAAGCCCCATTGTAACATTGGGACTATTGGCCATGTTGATCACGGTAAGACGACACTGACAGCGGCGATTACGAAGGTTATGGCTGAGGCTGGTGGGGCCGAGTTCAAGGCGTATGATGAGATTGACGGTGCGCCAGAGGAGCGTGCTCGTGGGATCACGATTTCGACAGCGCATGTTGAGTATGAGACAGAGAATCGCCACTATGCGCATGTAGATTGTCCTGGCCATGCTGACTATGTAAAGAACATGATTACAGGAGCAGCACAGATGGATGGTGCCATTCTTGTTGTTTCAGCAGCAGATGGACCAATGCCACAGACCCGCGAGCATATTCTTCTTGCGCGTCAGGTTGGTGTGCCAGCTCTGGCTGTGTTTATGAACAAGGTTGATCAGGTTGATGATGAAGAGCTTTTAGAACTTGTTGAGATGGAGATCCGCGAGTTGCTGTCATCTTATGATTTCCCTGGCGATGACATTCCGATTGTAAAGGGCTCAGCTCTGGCTGCTCTTGAAGGTGGTGATGCCGCAATTGGCAGTGATGCAATTAAAGAGTTGATGGCACAAGTTGACAGCTATATTCCGCAGCCTGATCGTCCAAAGGATCAGCCTTTCTTGATGCCGATTGAAGATGTTTTTTCAATTTCAGGTCGGGGCACTGTTGTAACAGGCCGGATTGAGGCTGGTGTTGTGAATGTTGGTGAGGAGATTGAGATTATTGGTCTGAAGGAGACTACCAAGACGACCTGTACTGGCGTTGAGATGTTCCGCAAGTTGCTTGACCAGGGTGAGGCTGGTGATAATGTGGGTGTTTTGTTGCGGGGTACGAAGCGTGAGGAAGTTGAGCGAGGTCAGGTTCTGGCTAAGCCTGGTTCGATTACACCGCACACGAAGTTTAAATGTGAAGCTTATGTGCTGACCAAGGAAGAGGGTGGCCGTCATACGCCATTTTTCTCGAACTATCGTCCACAATTCTATTTCCGGACTACAGATGTAACTGGTTCAGTCGAGCTACCTGATGGCACAGAGATGGTGATGCCAGGTGATAACATTGCGATGACAGTGACCTTGATTGCGCCAATTGCGATGGATGAAGGTCTGCGCTTTGCTATTCGTGAAGGTGGCCGTACTGTAGGAGCTGGCGTAGTCGCATCTATCGTCGATTAAATATAAAAATGTACAAAAAGAGGCCATGTGCCTCTTTTTTTTGCTGATTGAAAAAGGAATAGAAAGTCATGGAAAACCAGAATATTCGTATTCGGTTAAAGGCATTTGATCATCGTATTCTTGATCAGTCTACAAACGAGATTGTGAATACCGCAA
Organism: uncultured SAR116 cluster alpha proteobacterium; assembly: GCA_902523435.1. GTDB lineage: Bacteria > Pseudomonadota > Alphaproteobacteria > Puniceispirillales > Puniceispirillaceae > JADHLI01. The sequence goes on along the minus strand of CABYZM010000012.1, from coordinate 29,968 downwards.
AACGTACAGGCGCGAATGTCCGTGGACCAATTCCTCTACCTACAAATATGAAACGTTTTACCGTTCTGCGCTCGCCTCACATTGATAAAAAGAGCCGAGAGCAATTCGAAATGCGGACGCACAAACGCCTACTAGACATTATCGATCCTACGCCACAAACCGTTGATGCACTCATGAAGCTCGATCTGGCTGCTGGTGTCGATGTTGAAATAAAACTTTAGATAAAAAATAAAAGTGAAGGAACAGCGTTATGCGTAGCGGTGTGATTGCAAAAAAAATTGGTATGACTCGGGTGTTTGATGAGACTGGTAAACACGTTCCGGTCACTGTCTTGCAACTCGACAATGTACAGGTCGTCGCCCAAAAAACTTCTGAGCGTGACGGCTACTCAGCACTTCAGTTGGGTGCGGGTACGGCCAAAGTGAAGCGTGTTTCAAAGGCAATGAGGGGTCACTATAGCAAGTCGTCTGTTCTGCCCAAACGAAAGCTGGCAGAATTTCGTGTAAGTGATGATGCTATGGTAGACATTGGTGCAACATTTTCCCCATCACATTTTGTGTCTGGTCAGAAAGTAGATGCGGTTGGCATATCCCAGGGTAAGGGTTTTGCTGGCGCGATGAAACGCCATAATTTCGGCGGTCTGCGTGCATCTCATGGTGTCTCCATTTCTCATCGTTCGCATGGATCAACTGGCCAGTGTCAGGACCCTGGTAAAGTATTTAAAGGTAAAAAGATGGCTGGCCATATGGGCGCTGCACGTGTGACAACACAAAATCTTGAAGTTGTTTCGATTGACGAGGAAAATGATCTAATCCTTGTACATGGTGCGGTGCCAGGTTCAAAAAATGGATGGGTGCTGTTATCAGATGCCATCAAAAAGCCACGCCCTGACGATGCACCTTTTCCCGCAGGCCTTGCAAAAGAGACGGCTGTCTCTGAGGCCGCGGGTTCCGTCGAGGGAGCTGCTGAAAAAGAGCCAGTAATTGAAGCGCAGGCAGATGATAGGGCGGTTGCTGAAACGCCGACTGAAGAACCTAAAGAAGTCAAGGAAAAGGGGTCATCAGATGAAGGTTGATGTAAAGACCATCGACAATCGTAAAAAAGGCGATATTGAACTGGCTGATTCCATTTTCGGTATTGAGCCACGTGATGATGTTGTTGCGCGTGTCGTGAAATGGCAACTAGCCAAGCGTCGTGCGGGCACACACAAAGTTAAAGGCCGCAGCGAAATTGCCAAGACAGGCGCGAAAATGTTTCGTCAGAAGGGAACAGGGCGTGCCCGTGCAGGTAACGGCTCTGTATCCCAGTTCCGTGGCGGCGGTGTGGTGCACGGCCCTGTTGTTCGTGGCTATGAACATAGATTGCCTAAGAAAATTAGAAATTTAGGTATGCGCTCAATTCTGTCTGCTAAGATGGCTGCTGGCCAGTTGATTGTGATTGATAACATGAAAGCTGATTCAAAGACGTCTGTTCTGAAGGGCAAACTGGAAAAACTTGGTGTCACAAATGCTTTGATTCTGGGCGGTGAAAAACTAGATGAGGGTTTTAGTCGAGCGGCTTCAAATCTACCCTTTGTTGATGTGTTGCCACAACAGGGCGCAAATGTTTACGACATGGTTCGCCGAGATGTTCTGGTCCTGTCACGTGACGCGGCTACTTATCTTGAGGAGCGTCTAAAATGAGCATTCGGCCCCGAAAGCGTCTTGAGACAGAGTTGAGCCAGATACAGGCTTACGACACCATAATCCGTCCATTGGTGACTGAGAAGTCCACTAGGGGAGGAGAACATGGTCAAGTGTCATTTGTTGTTGCGATGACAGCAACTAAACCTGAAATTAAAGCAGCTGTGGAAATGCTGTTTAACGTCAGGGTAATAGCTGTCAATACATCTGTACTGAAAGGAAAGACCAAGATGTTTAAAGGCCGTAAGGGTCGTCGGAGCAATATAAAGAAGGCAATTGTCACCTTGGCCGACGGTCAGGCGATTGACATGATGGGAGCTTAATTCAAATGCCATTAAAGACGTTTAATCCCACAACGCCCAGCCAACGTAACTTGGTACTAGTTGATAAATCGGCGCTGTATAAAGGTGGGCCAGTGAAGAAGCTAACTGAGGGTTTAACCAAGTCGGGTGGCCGAAACAATTCTGGTCACATTACTGCGTGGCAGCGCGGGGGTGGCCATAAAAGGCGTTATCGTATGGTCGATTTCAAACGCACAAAACAGGGATGTGCGGCGACTGTTGAACGAATTGAATATGACCCTAACCGAACAGCCTTTATTGCGCTGATTACCTATGAAGATGGCGATCAGTCATATATTATCGCACCACAGCGCTTAGCTGTTGGAGATAAGGTTGAAGCTGGCCCATCAGCAGATATAAAACCAGGCAATGCCCTGCCTCTAAATAATATACCCGTCGGCACCTTGATACACAATGTCGAGCTTAAGCCGGGAAAAGGTGGTCAGCTCGCCCGTTCAGCTGGAACATATGTTCAACTAGTTGGTCGTGACCGTGGTCACGCAATTTTGCGCCTAGCCTCTGGTGAGGTTCGTTTAGTGAGGTCTGAATGCATGGCGTCCATTGGCGCTGTATCAAACTCTGACCAGCAAAACATCAAAATTGGTAAAGCAGGCCGGAGCCGTTGGCTTGGGAGGCGCCCGCATGTGCGCGGCGTTGTAATGAATCCGATTGACCATCCACATGGTGGAGGTGAAGGGCGGACTTCAGGTGGGCGGCATCCTGTAACCCCCTGGGGAAAGCCAACCAAAGGTAAACGCACGCGCAACAATAAAAAGACCGATCGTCTTATTGTGCGCCGTCGCAAACCTTAAAAGGAGTATATATAGATCATGGCTCGTTCAGTTTGGAAAGGTCCTTTTATAGATGGCTATTTGTTGAAAAAAGCAGAAGTAGCCGCTGCATCTGGTCGCAATGATGTGATTAAGATTTGGTCACGCCGGTCGACAATCCTACCACAGTTTGTTGGGTTGACGTTTGGCGTCTATAACGGTCGTAAACACATTCCTGTATCGGTATCTGAAGACATGGTTGGACACAAGTTTGGCGAATTTGCGCCGACGCGTACATATTATGGTCATGCCGCCGATAAGAAATCAAAGCGATAGGTAGTTTGAGATGGGTAAACAATCTTCTCCACGCAGGGTTGCGGATAACGAAGCAAGGGCTGTGCTGCGGAATCTCCGTGTAAGCCCTCAGAAACTTAACCTTGTTGCGGCAATGATTCGCGGCTTGGATGCCAATAAGGCGTTGTCTGCATTGTCATTCTCTCGTCGCCGGATCGCTAGTGATGTAAAAAAGGTTTTACAGTCGGCTATTGCCAACGCAGAAAATAATCATTCACTTGATGTTGATCGTCTTAAGGTTAAAGAGGCCCATGTTGGTAAGGGGCTTGTAATGAAGAGATTTAAGGCACGGGCACGTGGTCGAGGCGCACGTATACTGAAGCCATTTTCACATCTTACCATTGTTGTTGCTGAAAAAGAGGAGCAGGCATAGATGGGTCAAAAAGTTAAACCAATCGGCCTGCGGGTCGGAATCAACAGAACGTGGGATTCGCGCTGGTATGCAGATCGCAATTATGGAGAGCTCCTGCATAAGGATATTGAGTTGCGAAATCATCTTATGGAGCATTTGAAGCAAGCAAGCATTAGTCGTGTTGTAATTGAGCGTCCTGCTGGTCGAGCACGCGTAACGATTTATGCGGGTCGTCCTGGCTTGATAATCGGTAAAAAGGGACAGGATATCGAAAAGCTGCGCGTTGATCTAACAAAGCGCGTAGGGACTGAAGTCAGCTTGAATATCGTTGAAGTTCGAAAGCCAGAAATTGATGCTAAGTTGGTCGGTGAAAATATAGCGCAGCAACTAGAACGTCGTGTCGGTTTTCGTCGGGCAATGAAACGGGCTGTTCAGTCAGCTATGCGTCTTGGCGCGCAGGGTGTGCGAATTAATTGTGCGGGTCGTCTAGGCGGTGCAGAGATTGCTCGAACTGAATGGTATCGCGAAGGGCGTGTGCCGCTGCATACACTGAGAGCGGAGGTTGATTACGGTGAAGCAACTGCACAAACAACCTATGGTGCAATCGGCATTAAGGTCTGGGTCTTTAAGGGTGAAGTGATAGGACATGATCCGATGGCTCAAGATAAGCGTCTTACTGAGCAGCAGTCTGGCCAACCTCTTAGACAAAATGGCTAAGTAAATAAAGGATAAGTTACGATGTTATCGCCAAAACGTACCAAATTCCGGAAAGCCCATAAGGGCCGTATACACGGCATGTCAAAAGGTGGCACAAGTTTAAATTTTGGAGCTTATGGGTTGAAAGCAACTTCACCCGAGCGAATTACAGCACGTCAAATTGAGGCGGCTCGTCGGGCTATTACCCGACACTTACGTCGTGCTGGTCGACTGTGGATCCGCGTATTTCCCGATGTGCCTGTATCATCTAAGCCTGCAGAGGTAAGAATGGGTAAGGGAAAGGGCTCGCCAGAGTTTTGGGTGGCAAGGGTTGCCCCTGGCCGGATCATGTTTGAGTTGGACGGTGTGTCATGGGATTTAGCGCAAGAAGCTTTCAAACTAGCTGCTGCTAAATTACCGATTGAAACAAAGATTGTTCGTCGACTAGGCGATATTGAGTAGATTAAATTTAGGAGTATTTCGAGCAATGTCGATTGTGAAAGCAGAAACATTCCGAAGCCAGTCAGCCGATGAATTGAAGGCAAAGCTGGTTGAGTTGAAAAAAGAGCAATTCAATCTGCGTTTCAAGGTTGCATCTGGTGAGTTGGATAACCCTTCTAGAATGCGTATTGTGCGGCGCGAGATTGCGCGCATTAAGACAGTTCTTGGCGAGATGTTAGCAGCAAAAAGTGAAGTGTAAGAGGTAGTAGTTATGCCAAAGCGTATTATGCAGGGCACTGTAGTTAGTGATAAGGCGGATAAAACCGTTATAGTGCGGGTTGAGCGCCGGATCATGCATCCCGTCTATAAAAAATTCATCAATACGTTTAAGAAGTTTGCAGCGCATGATGCCGAAAATAAGTCGAAAACAGGTGATACAGTCAATATTCGCGAATGTGCACCTATTTCGAAAAACAAATCATTTGAAGTCGTCTATGACGACGCCGCGAAATAGCTGGCTTAGAGGAGGACTGTTATGATTCAAATGCAGACAAACCTTGAAGTCGCTGACAATTCTGGCGCGCGGCGCGTTCAATGTATTAAGGTTCTCGGTGGTTCGGGGCGTAAAATTGCTGGCGTTGGAGACATTGTTGTAGTTTCTGTTAAAGAAGCCATTCCGCGTGGTAAAGTTAAAAAGGGTGATGTTTATCGAGCTGTAATTGTGCGTACAGCCAAGGAAATTAGGCGTAACGATGGTACAGCCATTCGCTTTGATAAAAATGCGGCTGTTCTGTTGAACAAACAAAACGAGCCCATAGGGACACGGATTTTTGGTCCTGTCACACGTGAATTGCGTTCACGAAATTTCATGAAGATTGTGTCTCTTGCTCCGGAGGTTTTGTGAGATGGTAAAGCTTAAGATTAAAAAGGGTGATCAGGTGATCGTGCGGACTGGCAAAGATAAGGGGCGCAAGGGTGCTGTGATTGATGTTCGGCCTGTAGAAGGTCGTATCAAGGTTCAGGGTATAAATATGGTAACACGACATCGTCGGCCGACACAGGCCAATGCCGGTGGCATTGAGCAGATGGAAGCTCCTATTCATATTTCGAATGTTGCGCTGATTGATCCTGAAACAAATCAGGCCACTAGAGTCGGTTATGACCTCTCTGATGGCAAAAAAGTTCGAATAGCCCGCAAGTCGGGCAAGGTGATTGGTTAATTTAAAGGAAGCTGAGATGAAAACGCGTCTTGAAGAACATTATTTGACGGCTGTTCGCCCAGCTCTTATTGAAAAGTTTGGATATGACAACATATTCGAAGTCCCGCGCCTTGAGAAGGTTGTGATCAATATGGGTGTTGGCAACGCAGTGCGCGATTCTAAAAAAATTGAATATGCGGTGAATGATATGACAGCCATCTCTGGCCAGAAGCCAGTAGTCACGCGGGCAAAAAAGGCTAACGCGGCGTTTAAATTGCGCGAGGGTATGGCCATTGGCTGTAAGGTGACGCTGCGTGCTGACAGGATGTATGAATTTGTGGATCGTTTGATTACAATTGCTCTGCCGCGCGTGCGCGATTTCCGCGGCCTGAATGCAAAGAGTTTCGATGGTGGTGGTAATTACGCACTAGGTATCAAAGAACAGATTGTCTTTCCTGAAATTGAATATGACAAAGTCGATGAAGTTCGGGGTATGGATGTCATTGTTGTTACAAGCGCAACGTCGGACGACGAAGCGCGCGAGCTTCTTCGCGGCTTCCAATTTCCGTTCGCGAACGCTTAAAACAGCCGATATAGAAAAGGGTATAAATCATGGCCAAGAAAAGTGCTGTTGAAAAAAATAATCGCCGGATGCGCATCGTTGCCGCAAAGGGTGCGCGCCGCGACAATCTACGTGCGATAATGCGTGATAAATCAATTTCCATGGAAGATCGGTTTGCTGCATCATGTAAGTTGGCCCAAGAGCCACGTGATAGCGCTCGCTCACGGGTACGTAACCGTTGCTTGGTGACAGGTCGTCCTCGCGGTTACTACCGTAAATTAAGAATGTCACGAATTGCACTTCGAGACTTGGCTTCAGTCGGTCAAGTTCCGGGTATCGTGAAGTCAAGTTGGTAAGAAGGAGAGATTGCAATGTCTATGAGTGATCCTCTCGGAGATATGATAACACGGATTAGGAATGGTCAATCAGCCCGCAAAGCTGTTGTGTCCAGTCCCGCTTCAAGGCTTCGTGCGAATGTGCTCGAAGTATTGAAGCGCGAGGGGTATATACGTGACTATTCGGCTGTTGAGGTCCGTCAGGGAATTTCTGAGCTGAAAATCGAATTAAAATATCATGAAGGCCTTCCTGTTATCTCTGAGATAAAACGGGTTTCCACACCAGGTCGTCGTGTCTACAGTGGCATCAAAGATTTAACACGAATTTATAACGGTTTGGGTATTGCTGTACTGTCCACACCTCAGGGGGTGTTGTCCGACAATGAAGCACGTGTCGCCAATGTTGGCGGCGAAGTTCTCTGTCAGGTGTTTTAAGGGGTAATTACTATGTCACGTGTTGGAAATTCTCCGATTAAATTGCCCGATGGTGTGAATATAACAGCTGAAGGCTCAAGGCTGGTAGCCAAAGGCAGCAAGGGTGAACTGGAAATGGCATTACCAGATAACGTGAACGTATCTGTTGGTGAGGGTTTGGTTAAAGTTGTGCCTCTCGAGAAATCCATCCATGGTCGTTCCATTTGGGGAACAGTGCGAGCAAATATCAATAATATGGTGGTTGGTGTGTCTAGGGGATTTGCGCGTAATCTCGAGATCAATGGTGTTGGTTACCGTGCAGCTATGCAGGGCAATAAATTACAGTTGAGTCTTGGCTTCAGCCATCCTGTTGAAATGGAAATCCCTGCTGGTCTGTCTGTAAAGGTGGAAAATAACACAAAGATTGAGATAACAGGCGCTGACAAGCAGTTGCTTGGCCAGTTTGCCTCGGAAATTCGAGCTAAGCGGCCTCCAGAGCCTTTCAAAGGCAAAGGCGTAAAATATGCTGAGGAGCATATCGTCCGTAAAGAAGGCAAGAAGAAATAAGGATTATAGTTAGATGTTGAGCTCAAGACAAATGTTTGAAAAGCGTCGTGCACGTAACCGCAACAGCCTTAAGAGAAACGCAAATGGCCAGCCACGCTTGTCTGTTCACCGGTCATCACGGCATATCTATGCGCAGATTATTGATGATTCTACTGGTGCAACGCTTGCGTCAGCCTCAACTTTGGATGCTGATTTCAGAAAAAGTGGTAAAACTGGTGCAGATAGAACCGCAGCGTCGGCTGTCGGCCAGTCGGTAGGTGAGCGAGCTGTTGGCAAGGGGGTCAAGGAAGTTGTGTTTGACCGTGGTGGGTATATGTATCACGGCCGGGTAAAAGCCCTAGCCGATGCCGCGCGTGAAGCCGGCCTTGAGTTTTAAAGGAGCGAGCAATGGCACGCAGCAATGATAGAGCAGAACAAAGCAACCTGAGAGAAGAGCCTGAATTGGTTGAAAAGCTAGTAGGGATCAATCGTGTGGCTAAGGTGGTTAAAGGTGGCCGCCGCTTTGGTTTTGCCGCCCTCGTTGTCGTTGGCGATGGCAAAGGCCGTGTCGGCTTTGGCACAGGCAAGGCTAAGGAAGTGCCAGAAGCTATTCGCAAGGCTACTGAGAATGCTAAGCGTGATATGGTGCGTATTCCGCTTCGTGACGGTCGTACGTTGCACCATGATATTCTTGGTCGCTATGGGGCAGGTCGGGTGCAGCTTCGCTCCGCACCATCTGGAACAGGAATTATTGCCGGTGGTCCAATGCGTGCCGTTTTTGAAGCTCTGGGCGTTCAAGATGTTGTGGCAAAGTCGATTGGCACATCTAACCCGCATAACATGATTAAAGCTACATTCATGGCGCTAAAATCTATTCAGGCACCGCGTTCTGTTGCGGCAAAACGTGGGCGCAAGGTTGCTGAAGTGCTGGGCAAAACAGCCGAGCAGACAGCAGAATCTTGAGTAAGTCTGAGAGGAAAGTAAGATGGCAAAATCAACAATAAAAGTGGTCCAGATCCGCAGCGCTATTGGCCGTGAAGGCTCGCAGCGTAAGACATTAATTGGTCTTGGTCTGAATAAAATTGGCCGTGTCCGCGAATTGGAAGACACACCAGCGGTTAGAGGGATGATTAATAAAGTAAAGCATCTGGTGCGCTTGGAACCCGCACCCTGAATAATTAAAGAACGTTAGGCCAGGTGAACAGTCAGAAATTGTCTGGTAGGAGTATCAAGATAATGAAATTGAACGCAATTAAAGAACAAGACGGCGCAACCCGTAAACGCAAGCGCGTTGGTCGCGGTATCGGTTCTGGCCGAGGCAAGACATCTGGATCTGGACACAAAGGCCAGAAGGCACGTTCCGGTGTTTCGATCAACGGCTTTGAAGGTGGTCAGATGCCAATTCACCGACGTCTGCCAAAGCGAGGTTTCAATAACATATTCCGTAAAAACTATGTTGAAGTAAATTTGGGCCGGCTCCAATCTGCCCTAGATGATGGAAACTTGGATAAGAAAAAGCCTGTTGATGTTGCTGCCCTTGTTGCTGCTGGCGTTATCTCAAAGCCGCGTGACGGTGTCCGTGTGCTAGCAAATGGAACACTCAAAGACAAAATTGAAATACACGCAGTTGGTGCATCAAAAGCAGCTGTAGAAGCAATTGAAAAAGCAGGTGGTAAGATTGTAATTGCAACAGCACAGCCAGCCAGTGGGCACGAAAAAAGGTAAGTCAGTCAAATGGCGCAATCAACACAGGCAAATCCAGGCTTTGGCCTCGGTGCAATAGCGAAAGCAGATGATTTAAAAAAACGTCTCCTGTTTACTGTTGGAGCGCTCATTATATATAGACTGGGCACATTTATTCCGTTGCCAGGGATAGACCCCGTAGCTTTGTCTGAGGTATTTGGGCAGCAGACGACGGGAATTTTAGGGATGTTTGACATGTTCTCAGGCGGTGCTCTCGGCCGGATGACAATTTTTGCTCTGAATATAATGCCTTATATTACAGCGTCTATTATCATGCAGTTGATGACCGCGATTGTGCCGACGCTTGAAACTTTGAAAAAAGATGGTGAAGCTGGTCGTAAGCAAATTAATCAATATACTCGTTATCTTACTGTATTGTTAGCTACTGTTCAGGGTTATGGCATCGCCGTTGCCCTCGAATCCGCTGGCACGGTTGTGACTGAACCTGGATTATTTTTCCGGTTGACAACAGTAGTGACACTTGTTGGCGGCACTTTATTCCTGATGTGGCTGGGTGAGCAGATTACAGCACGTGGCGTAGGGAATGGGATTTCGCTTATTATCTTTTCTGGTATAGTGGCTGAAGTGCCTAGTGCTCTGGCTGGTACGCTCGAGCTTGGTAGAACTGGGGCCTTGTCAGCATTTTTGATTGTTGCTGTGTTTCTTATGGCTATAGCCGTAATTGCGTTCATCGTGTTTATTGAGCGTTCCTTGCGTAAGATACTTGTGCAGTATCCGAAGCGGCAGCATGGCAATAAAGTATTTGGCGGTGAGGCTCAGCATCTGCCGCTGAAGATTAATGTTCCTGGTGTGATACCGCCAATTTTTGCCTCATCACTGCTATTAATGCCTATTTCGATTATCAATTTGACGGGGGGTCAGTCAGGCGGCGCGGATTGGTTGGTCGCCTTGAACGCTATGCTTGGAAGAGGACAACCGCTTTATTTGGCAATTTACATTGGGTTGATCGTCTTTTTTGCCTTTTTTTATACAGCTATTGTTTTCAACCCGGAAGACACTGCAGAGAATTTGCGTCGAAACGGCGGCTATATTCCGGGCATTCGACCGGGTCAGCCAACTGCTGATTATTTAGACTATATTCTAACACGTCTTACTGTTCTCGGCGCAGCTTATCTTTCTGCAGTTTGCATTCTTCCAGAAATTCTGATTAGTAATTATGCTATCCCTTTTTATTTTGGGGGAACTTCACTGTTGATCGTTGTGACGGTAACGCTAGATACAGTTTCTCAGATTCAATCGCATCTGATGGCGCATCAGTATGAAGGTTTGATTAAGAAATCACGATTGAAAGGGCGAAACAGATGAATATCATTATTTTTGGCCCTCCAGGAGCGGGAAAAGGTACGCAGGCTCAGATTATTGTTGATGAACGGGGTGTAGTTCAGCTATCCACTGGCGATATGTTGCGCTCCGCAATTGCTGCTGGAACAGAACTGGGCATGAAAGCGAAGCAGATTATGGATGCGGGTCAGTTGGTTTCAGATGAAATTATGGTCGGAATGATCAGCGAACGCATGGCAGAAGATGATTGTGCAAATGGGGTTATTTTGGATGGGTTTCCACGCACGGTTGCTCAAGCAGAAGCCCTAGATGCGATGTTTGATGGCCGAGGAGTAAGCCTTGATAAGGTAATTGAAATACAGGTGGATGAACTAGCGCTGTTTGCACGTATTGAAAAGAGGGCTGCGGAAACTGGAGCTGCTAGAAGCGATGACAATGCAGATGTGCTAGCACAGCGGCTGAAGGTCTATCATAACAATACAGCACCAGTGCTACCCTACTACCGGGAAAAAGGGCTGCTGATGTCTGTAGATGGAATGCAGGCTGTTGAAAAGGTGAGTGAAGCGATTAGACAATGCCTTGATAGCTAAGCAAAGGATAAGAAAGTCAAATAAGCTGCTGAAGCGAAGCTTTATGAAACGTAAGTTAGAGTTTGAGCTGCGATAATTGTCAGCAAATTAACGAAGGAGAGACCAGTGGCACGAATAGCTGGTATAAACATACCGACCAAAAAACGTGTAGAAATAGCACTGACATATATTCATGGTATCGGCACAACCAGTGCGCAATCCATTTGTAATAAGGCGGGTATTACTCAGGAACGCCGAATAAATGAACTCACGGAAGATGAGCTGTCAAAGTTACGCGATATCATTGATGCTGATTATCTGGTTGAGGGTGATTTGCGGCGAAAGACATCAATGGATGTAAAACGTTATCTCGATTTAGGTTGTCTGCGGGGCTTGCGTCATCGTCGAAATCTGCCTGTACGGGGGCAGCGCACGCATACCAATGCCAGGACGCGTAAAGGTCCAGCAAAGGCAATCGCTGGTAAAAAGAAATAGTAATGGGATAGAGCAGGGAATATGGCAAAGCAACCAACACAAGCACGAGTCCGTCGCCGCGAGCGCAAAAATATAACCAATGGTATTGCGCATGTGAATTCGACATTCAATAATACCATGATCACAATCTCAGATGTTCAAGGAAATACCATTGCTTGGTCATCTGCAGGGACTCTTGGGTTTAAGGGGTCGCGGAAATCTACACCTTTTGCAGCGCAGATGGCAGCTGAAGATGCAGGTAAAAAGGCAGCAGAGCACGGTGTGAAAAGTATTGATGTTGAGGTGCGCGGCCCAGGTTCTGGGCGGGAATCAGCTCTGCGTGCACTTCAGGCTGTTGGATTTTCTGTTACATCCATACGTGATGTCACACCTATCCCACATAACGGGTGCCGGCCTCGCAAACGCCGTAGAGTTTGAGTTCCTGATTTTTTGAGGGGAAGTTTCTCACCAGTGAGGGAATATAGAACTCTTACCTCCTGTTTGCTGAACGAAAAGGAAATTCGTCTATGATTGAAAAAAATTGGCAAGAACTCCAAAAGCCAGACAAGGTTATCGTTAACCCATCGGAATATAATCCGCGTCAGGCTGTCGTTTCACTTGGCCCTCTTGAGCGTGGATTTGGGACTACCCTCGGAAATGGTCTACGTCGCATTTTGCTGTCGTCACTGCAAGGCGCCGCAGTGACAGCGATTCAGTTACAAGGGGTGGTGCATGAGTTTTCCTCGGTCGCAGGTGTGCGCGAGGACGTGACAGATCTTGTTTTGAATGTGAAGGGCATCGCTGTGTCTATGTCTGTTGAGGGCGAAAAGCGTCTTCGACTTCAGGCGGAGGGGCCGGCCGTTGTCACGGCAGGTATGATTTCTGAAGCTGCTGGAGTTGAAATCATGAATCCCGATCATGTGCTTTGTCACGTCGATAAAGGCGGGTCTTTATCGATGGAATTGACTGTGGCTTCTGGGAAAGGTTATGTGCCAGCGAACCAGAACCGCTCAGAAGATGCTCCGATTGGACTTATTCCTGTTGATTCTATCTTTAGCCCTATCCGTCAGGTTGCTTACAAAGTTGAGAATGAACGTGTTGGCCAGATCACAGATTATGACCGCCTGCTTCTCACAATTGAGACCGATGGGTCAATAACACCTGAAGATGCGGTCGCCTATGCGGCGCGTATTCTGCAAGACCAGTTGCAGCCGTTCATCAATTTTGATGAGCCCAAGATTGATGCATCAGATGCTGCAGTGGATCCCTTTCCGTTTAATCGTAATTTGTTACGAAAGGTGGATGAACTTGAGTTATCTGTTCGGTCAGCAAACTGTTTGAAGAATGATAATATCGTCTACATTGGAGACTTGGTTCAAAAGACGGAATCTGAGATGTTGCGGACTCCAAATTTTGGACGTAAATCTTTAAACGAAATTAAAGAGGTGCTGAAGATTATGAACCTCGAACTGGGTATGGATATTGAAAGCTGGCCACCAGAAAATATAGAAGAGCTGGTCAAGCGTCTGGACGAACCTTTTTAATTTCAGCCCTGGATTTCAAGCCGGCCTGAATAGATTTAATCAGCCTGTCTTTTGTATCAGGCAAAAATGGAGACTAAAATGCGGCATCGTATCTCTGGCAGAAAGTTGAACCGGACGTCACAGCACAGAAATATGCTTTTCCGGAATATGGCACAGGCACTGATCAAACATGAGCAGATCGTAACAACATTGCCAAAAGCGAAAGAGTTGCGCGGCGTTGTCGACCGTCTGATTACTCTGGCAAAGCGTGGTGACTTGCACGCTCGCCGTCAAGCTCATGCACGACTGCGCGATGATGCTATGACAGCTAAGCTGTTTGAGATTTTGAGTACGCGTTATGCTGATCGCAATGGTGGATATACGCGTGTGCTTAAAGCAGGCTTCCGTTATGGTGACGCAGCTCCTATGGCCGTGATTGAATTGGTTGACCGTGATGAAGATGCCCGCGGACAGGACTCAGGTCCGGTGATGTCTGATGACACGCCTGTAGAAGAACAGGCAGCTGTGGCGACAGCCTGACTCTTCTTGATAAACATGCATAAAAGCTCGTCTGGACAGGACAGCCTCTTTTGTGCTCGGGTCAGGCAGACTTAGATTAAACTTTATATTCTGTGGCAAACAAGGCAGAATAGCGGGCGACATGTCTAACAATTTGTTTTCAAAATCACCGCTCGCTGAAGTCCTGCGTCCGCGGTCCCTTGCTGATGTTATCGGCCAGCCGGATGTTACAACGGCAATGGCCGCCAGGCAGGGCGGCTCAGGCTCTGTAGTGTTGTGGGGTCCGCCCGGGACAGGTAAAACCACATTGGCCCGTATTCTGGGTGAAGAGGCAGGACAGCGATTTGTCGCTATGTCCGCTGTGTTTGACGGCGTCGCTGACTTGCGGCGCGTGTTTACCGTTGCGGAAAAGGACTTTCAGGTAGGCCAGCAGACTTTACTGTTTATTGACGAAATTCACCGCTTCAATAAGGCCCAGCAGGATGCTCTTTTGCCTGTGCTTGAGAAAGGGATGATCCGATTGGTGGGGGCAACCACAGAAAACCCGTCTTTTTCATTGAATGGTGCGTTGTTATCCAGACTTCAGGTTCTTGCCCTTCAACCTTTGGACACTCATGCGCTTTTAGAAATACTCAGCCGTGCAGAAATCCAACTCGGAACCAGATTGCCGCTTAATGAAAACGCCCGTAATGCGCTTGCTTTGATGGCAGACGGTGATGGTCGCTATCTTCTGAATTTAGTTGAATCTTTGCATGAATTTGCGCTTCCGCCAGAACCTCTTCTGAACCCAGATGATCTGGCTGTTCATCTGACGCGGCGGCCGCTGAATTATGGTCGGGCAGGGGATGAACATTATAATCTTATTTCTGCTTTGCATAAATCATTGCGGGCTTCTGACTGTGATGCTGCCTTATACTGGCTGGCGCGTATGGTTCAAGCTGGTGAAGATCAGCGATATATTCTGCGACGGCTGACACGCTTTGCTTCAGAGGATATTGGCCTGGCCGCCCCTGAAGCGGTAGGTAAGGCGATTGCGGCTTGGCACTCCTTTGAACGGCTGGGCGCACCAGAAGGCGATATAGCGCTTGCTGAACTGGTGATTTTTCTGGCCACCGCTCCGAAATCAAATGCGGCTTATGTAGCCTGGAAGGCAGCGCTGAAAACGGCAAGAGAAAAAGGCACATTGATGCCGCCAAAACATATTTTGAATGCACCAACTCCCTTAATGAAAGAATTGGATTATGGGGCAGGCTATACATATGATCCCGACGACCCTGATGGATTTTCTGCTCAGAACTGTTTTCCAGACAGCCTGCCCAGGCAGTCTTTCTATCAGCCTGCAGAACGGGGGTTTGAGCTTGAAATTGCCAAACGTCTGGCCTATTGGGATAGATTGCGAAAGGTCAAATCATATGGCCGGTTTGATGAAACTAACTGATGGCGCATACAGCTAAACGTGAATTTGAGCTGTTTGTGGGCATTGACTGGTCCGGGGCGAAGGGCCCGCGACAGCCTGGGTTGTCTGTATTTGCCGCCGGTCCTGGGAATAGTGTTCCTGAGCGGGTTTTTCCGCCTGATGGCCGTTACTGGTCACGCATCGCCATTCTTGACTATCTGCGGTTTCAGGCTGCAAAACAAAGGGTCCTGGCAGGAATGGATTTTGCTTTTGCCTACCCGGTGTCAGACGGGGATGGGTTTATATGTGGCTATTTTCCTGGCTATCCGCACAGCCCTAAAACTGCGCACGAACTGTGGACTTTGATTGACAAGTTGAATGGAGACAGGCCTGACCTTTATGGAGGTGGGATTTGGGATCATCCCCAATTGGGCGCGTATTATAACGCTCCTGGCAAGCGGCGTGGGACAGCGTTTGCTTCCCGGCGCCGTTTGACCGAGCAGGTGGCCAGAGAGGTCAAAAGCCCTAGCCCGACCTTTAACTGTGTCGGCCCGGCAGGAGTGGGAACAGGCTCTCTTGCAGGCATGCGCGCGTTACACCAACTAAGAAGCTTTGCTCATATATGGCCATTTGATGGACCAGACACCGTGTCTCGTCCTCTGCATCTGGTTGAGATTTTTCCCAGCTATTATTTTGTGCTAGCTGGCATAAAGCCCGTCAATGGAGCCCATGGCGAGCGTGAAAATATTAATAAGGCTCTGGCCTGTTTTGGATCTGACCCTGTGTCTGCAGATTTTAAGGCAAACGGGCCCGATCATGATGAAGCTGATGCGCTGATATCAGCAGCGGCATTGCGCTGGTTTTCCGCTCAGTCAGACTTCTGGTCTGTGCCTGCTGACGCAAGGGCTGAAGGCTGGATATTTGGCGTGAAATCCGCTACACCCTGAGCTATGGGAAGGATGCTTTTATCAGTCGGTCTTGGTGGCGCGCTTGGAGCTATTAGACGCTATCTTATCAGCCTATGGGTAATAGGCTCATTTGGCCAGTCGGGCTGGATGGCCATATTATCCGTAATTTTAGCGGGAAGCCTGATAATGGATATGATGGCAGCTCTGCTGACAGTCTCCTCTCTGTTTAACGAACTGGTTCGCGGGTTTGTAATGATAGGGTTTCTTGGGGCTCTGACTACATTTTCCGGCTTTGCTCTTGAAGCAAACAACTTTTTCCAGCGTGGTGAGATGCTAGCTGGCGGACTTTACCTGTTATTATCTGTCTGTGTGTCTGTTGCGGGGTTCTATGTTGGGTTAGTGGTTGTTTTTCTGATTGCGGGGCAGGGATGATAGAAATAGCTGTTCCTGAAGATGCTGAGGGCATGCGGCTGGACAGGTTCTTGCGCAAATCAGCAGGACCGATAGGCCAAGGCCTTCTTGAACGTCAGCTTCGCCAGGGCAAGATAAGGCTTGACGGGGCCAAGGCGAAGGCCAATACCCGTCTTCAGTCGGGTCAAAGGCTGACATATCCCAAACAATTTATTGATAGTGTTGCAAACGGGCGATCCCAAAAGCCTGCTCGGCAGATTGACCGCAAGTCTGCTTGCGAGCAGTTGGCAAAGATGACCATAGCCGAGCATGACAACTGGTTGGCTGTGAACAAGCCGGCAGGTCTGGCTGTTCAGGGCGGCTCTCGCACAACGCGCCATATTGATGGGCTGTTACGAGCAGCTTACCCTGAAAATCCGCCAAAGTTGGTTCACAGGCTGGATAAAGATACATCAGGGCTGTTGTTGCTTGCACGTCATGACAGAGCAGCACGAGAGATGACAGCTGGTTTTGCTAATAAAACGATCAACAAGGTGTATCTTGCCCTGGTTATTGGTGATCCCGGCGCAGAAGGGCGAATTGATGCCCCTTTGCGCAAAGCTGGCAGTAAGGGGGTGGAAAAGATGATTATCGATCATGCAGCTGGCCAGACAGCTGTAACCGATTTTCTGAGGCTGGATAAGGCCGGTCCTGTTAGCCTGATGGCTCTGCGGCCAGTGACCGGGCGAACGCACCAGTTGCGCGTTCATATGTTAGCTGCTGGAACACCTATTTTGGGCGATGGTAAATATGCGGGGTCAGCAGCTCATATTGGTGGTTTCGTTCGCCAGCTTCATTTGCACTCCCAGTTCCTCAGCCTAGCTGACGGTACTATATTGTCTGCGCCTGTTTCTGAACATCTGCAGGCCAGCACAGAACTGGCGGGCTTGGCAGACAGCCTGCCAGATGGTATGCCCTTTTTTGGTTTTCACACATAACCAGGCGGTGTTCTGGAAGGAATTGAAGCTCTATGTCTAATACGCCTCTGCGTCTGGTTCTGTTCGATTTTGATGGCACATTATGTGACAGCGCCGCGACCATTATCCGGCTGATGAAAGAGGCATGTGCCGTATGTGAACTACCTGTTCCCAAAGACAGCTTTATCCGCGGCAATATTGGTTATGGTGTCTTGCATGCAGCGCTGGCCTATGCTGATGGCGACCCTGAAAAGGCCAGCCAGCTGGCAGAAACCTATCGTCAGATTGCGCGCAATGCATATCTGGGTGATCAGCCGCCGCTTGATCCCCTGTTTGACGGCGCAGAAGTTATTTTGCGCACACTGCAGTCCAAGGGCTATCTGACGGGTATCATCACAAACAAAAGCCGCACTGGCCTAGATAGTTTGATTACCCGACATGGTCTGGATCAACAGGTTGATGTGACAATTTCAGCTGATGACTGCACGGTTAAACCAGCCCCGGATATGGCGTTGTTGGCCATGCGGCAAACTGGTGTTGATAAGGTTGACACAATTTTGGTTGGGGATACAGAAATTGATGCAGGCTGTTCTGCGAATGCTGGCATTGCCTTTATAGGGGTTTCCTGGGGCTATCACAGCCCAGATCGGCTGACCGACATGGGGGCGGTCCACATTTTGAGCACCTTTGTTGAACTTCCAGCTGTTATCGCTCGCCGTTTCAGTTAAGGCGGCAGGATACAAGAAAATGAAGCGGTTTTATAAAGATGTGACTGTCAAGACCACTGAATCAGGGTATCAAATTTGCCTTGATGACCGGCCTGTGTGCAGTCCGGCAAAGGAGGTTGTCGTGATGCCTAGCCAGGCTTTGGCCGAGGCCGTACAAGCTGAATGGAAGGCGGTTGAAGACGAAATTCAGCCAGAAGATATGCCCCTTTATTCAATGGCTGTAACGGTCACAGACAGGGTTATTCCCCAGCGTCAGGAACTGACCGATGAATTGGTGGGGTATATCCATGATGACGTTCTGCGTTATCGCAGTTGTAATGACCTAGATCTGGCGTCCAGGCAGGCAGAAATGTGGAATCCATGGCTGAACTGGGCTGAGCAGGCATGTGGTCTGCGGCTGCCAACAACCGCTGGGCTGATGCCTGTCTTTGCTGATGATACTACAGAACATATTGTAAGGAACAGGCTGCAGCCTATGGCTGATGCCCAATTTGGCTGTTTGTATCGTGTAGCTACCCTGTCCGGATCTGTAGTATTGGGGCTGGCGTTTCAGGAACGACAGTTAGGCGCAGATGATGTGTTTGAAACAGCTTTTTTGGACGAGCTGTATCAGAACAGCTTGTGGGGCACAGATGAAGAAGCCGCTGTTCGCCAGGCGGCCATTAGGTTCGAATTAAAGAATGTTGAAAGATTCATGGATATGCTATGAAATCTGAAGCAGCCTTCTGGTGTAGAAAAGGGGCAGGTGATGAAGCCGAATTTGGATGAACTAGACGAAAAGCGTGAACAAGCTCGTGCAGGTGGGGGCGCAGAACGGACTGATCGTCAGCATGAAAAGCATAAGCTGACCGCAAGGGAAAGGCTGAATGTGCTGCTTGATGAAGGCTCATTCGAAGAATGGGATATGTTCGTTGAGCATCGCTGTAGTGATTTTGGCATGAAAGACAGCAAGGTCCCCGGTGATGGCGTGGTCACGGGTTTTGGCCAGATTTCAGGGCGGCCTGTTTTTGTTTATTCACAGGATTTTACCGTTCTGGGCGGATCATTGTCTGAGACGCATGCTGCAAAAATCTGTAAAATTATGGATCAGGCCCTAAAGGTGGGCGTGCCAGTTGTGGGACTGAATGATTCAGGCGGTGCACGCATTCAGGAAGGGGTGGCCTCGCTTGGCGGTTATGCTGAGGTGTTTCAGCGCAATGTTCTTGCGTCTGGTGTGATCCCACAAATTTCTCTTGTTATGGGGCCGTGCGCAGGTGGGGCTGTTTATTCACCAGCGATCACAGATTTTATTTTTATGGTTGAAGGATCGTCATATATGTTTGTCACTGGCCCTGATGTCGTCAAGACGGTGACACATGAAGAACTGACTGCAGAGGAACTGGGCGGGGCAAGCCAGCACACCAAAACATCTGGTGTGGCCCATGGTGCGTTTGCAAATGATCTTGATATGCTAATGCAGACCCGCCGCCTGATGAGCTTTCTTCCTTTATCGAATCGCGAACAAGCCCCTGTTCTGCACAAAATGGACCCTGTGGACCGTCCATCTGCGGTGCTGGACGGTATTATCCCAGATAATCCGAACATGCCTTATGATATGAAAAAGGTAGTAAGCGAGATTGTGGATGACAGCGATATTTTTGAAATACACGAAAATTTCGCGTCTAATATTATCTGTTGTTTTGGCCGGATAGATGGCCAGAGTGTAGGGATTGTTGCAAACCAGCCTCTGGTTCTGGCGGGGTGTTTGGATATAAACGCCTCGCGCAAGGCGGCACGGTTTGTGCGGTTCTGTGATGCGTTTAATATTCCGCTTGTCACGCTGGTTGATGTGCCAGGATTTATGCCGGGCATGGCTCAGGAAGAAGGTGGTATCATAAATCACGGGGCTAAATTGCTGTTTGCCTATGCGGAAGCCACTGTGCCAAAAATCACTCTGATTACCCGTAAAGCTTATGGTGGGGCTTATGATGTTATGGCCTCAAAGCACCTGCGCGGGGACGTGAATTATGCCTGGCCAACAGCAGAGATTGCGGTGATGGGTCCTGAAGGGGCTGCCCGGATCATTTTTCGTGACGCGGCAAAGGACCCAGATAAATTAGCAGAGGCCACAGCAGAATATCGCGAAAAATTTGCCAATCCTTTTGTTGCGGCCAGCCGAGGATATTTAGATGATATTATCATGCCGCGGAACAGCCGCCGGCGGATTGCCCGGGCATTGACCATGCTAAAAGATAAGGATTTATCGAATCCTCCACGCAAGCATGACAATCTGCCGTTATAAGGCCATATCCAGCTGTTTGAAGAAGAGTAAATACCGATGACAAAGCCGCTGTTTTCCAAACTTTTGATTGCTAACCGTGGGGAGATTGCCTGCCGAGTGATGCGCTCAGCCAAAGCTCTCAGCATTGCTACGGTTGCGGTTTATTCTGATGTGGATGCCGCCGCCCCGCATGTACTGATGGCAGATGAGGCGGTGCATATCGGCCTGTCCCCGTCAAAAGACAGCTATTTGCTAGCAGACCGCATTATTCAGGCCGCCAAGGATACAGGGGCTGAAGCGATACATCCCGGCTATGGTTTTTTGTCTGAAAATGGCAGTTTTGTTGAGGCGGTTCAGGCCGCTGGTCTGACCTTTGTCGGCCCTGATGTACATGCAATAAAAGTGATGGGCGACAAAATTGAAGCGAAAGCGTTGGCAAAATCTGCTGGCGTATCCTGCGTTCCCGGTACAGACGGGGCGGTCAGTGATATAGATGAGGCGATGGCAGAGGCCGAGAAAATCGGATACCCCGTGATGGTAAAGGCGTCTGCTGGCGGCGGTGGAAAAGGCATGCGGGTTATCGAAAGTGCGACTGATATTGCTGACGGGATGCGCGCAGCGATGAATGAAGCCCGCAACGCTTTTGGCGATGACCGCGTCTTCATCGAAAAATTTGTGGTTAAGCCACGTCATATTGAAATTCAGGTTCTGGCGGACACGCTCGGTAATGCGGTTTATTTAGGTGAGCGTGAATGTTCGGTTCAGCGCCGTCATCAGAAGGTTATTGAGGAAGCCCCGTCCAGCTTTATCTCTGAGGAGACCCGCCGCGCCATGGGTGAACAGGCAGTCGCGCTGGCCAAGGCGGTGCAGTATCGCTCAGCCGGTACAGTTGAGTTTATCGTCGGCTCAGATCAGGATTTCTACTTCCTCGAGATGAACACCCGCCTGCAGGTCGAACACCCAGTCACAGAAGAAGTCTACGGCCTTGATCTGGTGGAAATGATGCTGCGTGTAGCTGCAGGCGAAACACTGCCGATACAGCAAGATGACATCTCGCCAAAGGGCTGGTCGATAGAGGCAAGGCTTTATGCTGAGGATTCTGCCAGAGGCTTCCTGCCCTCAACCGGCCAACTGCTGCGCTATCGTGTCCCAATGGGTGAGGGCGTGCGCGTGGATTCAGGTGTGACTGAAGGCGGCATGATCTCCATGTTCTATGACCCGATGATTGCCAAGCTGATTGCCACCGCCCCAACCCGGCCAGAAGCGATAGACAAGCTGCGTCTAGCCCTTGACCATTATCAGGTTGCGGGTGTCGCCACCAACCGCCAGTTCCTGTCCTCTATTCTGGCTGATGCTGATTTCAGGTCAGGCGACATCACCACAGGCTTCATTGCTGAAAAATATGGCGATGCCTTTGTGGCAGAGGCCCCTGAGACGGCACTATGTGAAAATCTTGCAGCCCTTGCGGCATGTTTTTACTGCCGCGGCCAGGCCCGCCTGCAATATGATGATACTGTTCAAATGGCTTTTGTAGCCGTGCTAAAGGGGCAAATCACTCCTGTTCACCTCAGCTTGGCCCACATGAGCGGGGCTGATCAGGTGATGATTAATGGCAACCGTACTGTTCGCGTTACGGGTACTCTGGATCAGCCTGTCTCGAAATCAGGCATCCTGTTTGACGGCACAATTGATGAAATTCCGGTCGCGATTCAGATTGATGCTGATGACCATTATTTCACCCTTCATGCCGGGGCGTACAGCCTGTCTTTGCGACTCTATCCCGCCCATGCTGCAGACTATATAGAATATATGCCCGAACCCCAGACAGTTGAATCTGATAATGTGGTCATCGCCCCTATGCCAGGCCTGCTAACTGCTGTGATGGTTGCTGCAGGAGACCGAGTCGAACAGGGTCAGGATGTGGCCATTATCGAAGCGATGAAGATGGAAAATGTCCTTCATGCGGGCACGTCTGGTATAGTAGTGGCGATAGAGGCTGCCATAGGGGCTAATCTAAACGTTGATGAGGTTATCTTGACCATCATCCCGGATGACTAAGATATGACGGGGCCAGCAACACGGCGAAAGAGTGGCACAAACAGGCTGTCAGCAGCGTTAAAACAGCTGTCAGCCCTCACCTTTGATCTTCATGCTGACCAGCCCCGCCTTGACCTTGGCCCTCAAGGCACACGTATCCTGAAGGAGGTGATTGCCGCTGCAAATGCTGGCTTATGGGTTAGTGTCGTTATTCTTGCAGCAACTTTGGTGGATGTATGTATGCATGAGTCCAGCCAATTTGATAGCATGTCTTTTGCAGGCGGGAATAGAGGAGATGACAGTGCAGGTGATATTCAGGACGAGGTATTTGGCCTATCCTATTTAACAGCTAACGAGCGTCATCAGTTGGATATTCTTCGGGCCCATCGCAATGCACTCGTGCACTATGAAGGCCCTGTTGCGGGCGTGTCGGGTTCAGCGGATGATGAGGCTGCACTGGCGGCCACTGCCGAACAGGCGCTTTGGGCGATCCTGCCAGTTTTGGAAAATATGGAACGTTGGGGGTGAGAGGAGGTCACTTAATTCGCCCCATCTCTGCGTCTTCGCCGAACCATTTTGGGAAACAGTCTTTTATAACCATTTCCAGTTCAGACTCTGTTATCATCAGGCCAAGATCAGCGAGACTGGTCACGCCACCTGTCTCCGCGCTGCCTTTACCTGCCCCATCAATTGGACCAACGCCAGTATGTTCCTTACTCACGCCGCAGGGGATAATGCCGTCATAGTGAGTTAAATCTGGCTCATGGTTCAGGGCGATCCCATGCATCGTGACCCATTTTGAGATGCGCACGCCTACTGCTAAAATTTTGTCCATCTTTTCTGGCAGGCCGATATCGTTGCGGTTTACCCAGATGCCTGGTAGGCCATTTCGCCGAACTCCAGTCACCGCAAAGCATTTAAGAACATCTATCATCCAGCCCTCTAAAGCATAGATGTAGGAGCGTACATCCCGCCGACGGGCATTTAGGTCGAGCACCGGCCAAATTACCAGCTGACCAGGCCCATGCCAGGTCCATTGACCGCCACGCCCACTTCGATAAGTAGGTATGCCAGCCGGGTTTAATAAATCTTCCTCTCGAGCCGAAGTGCCAGCAGTATACACGGATTTGTGTTGGGTGATGAATACAGCTTCAGAGGCCTCACCTGAGGCCAAGGCTTTAGCATGGGCGAGCATGCGCATACTCGCTTTTTCGTATGAGGATGGCGCGGCAATCCAATGCCAGGCAGGAGAGTTTTTGGGAGAATGTTTCATGCGCGCCACGCTAGCATAATTACTAGCTTATGTCTTGTCAGGTTGAAAAATTCATGAGATAAGAACGACAAGATCAAGTGATTTTGCGGCTGTGGCGGAATTGGTAGACGCGCAGCGTTGAGGTCGCTGTGGGGCTAATACCCCGTGGAAGTTCGAGTCTTCTCAGCCGCACCATTACCTTACTCATCGTATCCACGATACCCACGTCAACCCACTGTTATTCCGAGCTTTTCGGTGTGTAACTGTGTGGGTGGTTTTGCTGTGGTAGAACGTAGAGTGGTACAATATGTGTACCAAAGAGGTACGACGTATTACTTCGTTCGCAGAGTGCCAAAGGATGTCCAAGAGTATTATAAGTCATCAAGGATAGTGATTTGTCTAAAGACTAGTCGCAAAGACAGAGCCGTTAGAGCTGGTATGTCTATTGCTCAAAGGTTAGAAGATTACTGGTTGTCTCTAAGGCTGTCTAAGCTCGACATACCAGCATTGCATCTGCTGAGAGATAGACCAATATCTGCTTCTACTTCCTCTTCTATGACCCTTTCAGAGGCTCTGGAGCTGTATCTAAGGCTCAAAGGAAGCAATAAGGATAAAGTCTTTCATAGAGGGGCAGAGAGAAACATTCAGTCTGTTATAGATGTCTTAGGTGACAGGCCAATAGATGAGTATGCATCGTCTGACGCTGCTTCTTATAGTGACTATCTATTGAAGAAGGGATTAACGACCAACTCTGTAAAGAGGAACTTTTCTACCATACGCTCCATAATCAACCTCTGTATTCAAGAGCATGGCCTAGACTGCAAGAACGCTTTCTCGAGGGTTTATCTATCTGACCTTGATGACAGTAAGAAACGCAAACCCATCCCTATAGCAAACATCAGACAGATACAGCAAGACTGCAGAGAAGAAGATGATGAGGTTAGATGGTTGGTCGCTTTAATAAGTGATACTGGTATGAGGCTATCTGAAGCTGCTGGGCTTCATATCAATGATATTATCCTTGATGAGGACATCCCATATATCAACCTCACTCCACACCCGTGGAGAAGCTTAAAGACCAGAGGTAGTCAAAGGCAGATACCGCTGGTAGGAGCATCACTTTGGGCTGTCCAAAGGATAAAGGCAAATCCCCATCACACCTTTGCCTTCCCGAGATACAACATCACCTCTTCCACTAATGCTAACTCAGCGTCAGCAGCCATCAACAAATGGCTAAAGCAAAGAGTACCAGAAGGTTGCGTCATACACTCCTTCAGACACTCTCTTAGAGACCGTCTCAGAGCAGTCCAATGTCCCTCAGACATGATAGACCAGATAGGAGGTTGGAGTACCGCTGGTGTTGGACAAGCTTATGGTGAAGGTTATTCACTTGAGGTTATTAATTCGTATTTTATTTCAACAACACTGGCGCTTAACAAATCTTAAGTGCTGCCTTTTAGCCGCCCACCATCTTCTCTCACTGGCTTAGAAATAGGACTTGTTTCAAATGATTGTGGAGATGAAATCTGACAAAAATCAGCCTTTGAACGGGCAAAAACTTCTCGCTCAACTTCATACCAAAAGGTGGGTGGGTCAAAAGTTCCACCGGCAATGCCAATCGTATCTTTCAGCGCCTCCAGAGACATTTTCCAAGAGACGTTTGTACCGCAATTTGCGCAGCGAGTTAGGACTCCAGTATTGCCGCCCTCAGTGTCATAAGAATAAGTTTGAAAGGGAGCATCATTGAATGTTATTTGGTTTGTTTTGAAATAGACCGAAATGCCAAATGCTGTGCCGGTTCTCAATTGGCAATAACGACAGTGGCATACGGCGGTCCTGACTGGCTCGCCAACTGTTTCATACCTTAGTTCACCACAGAAGCATCCACCTTGATGTTTTTCATTCATCTCAAACAACCTTTACCTCAATTAAGTGGGAAGTAGCAGCGGGAATAATTAGCTTGAGTACTTTGACTTCAGTGTGGCTTGGGCAACATAGATGAGCAAGCTTCAGGCCCAGGGAAGTCTATATACCTAATCTGATGCCATAAACATTGAGTTAGCTTCTGGACTTGGGTCACCACCAGCTTCAGAAATCAATTCAGCGTCATTCTCCATATGGGTTTGAACTGCTTCCATAGTCGGTGTATGCATTACCACATGTATAGTATCTGGCTCGTTCAAATCCTGACCACGGTATATGGTTTTGATGCCGTATTTAGTGTTTCGCAAATCTTCTGAGCCGTCAAAGGCTGCGAGCCAATGGTCATAACCTTTTGTGATTTTTCCTTTGATAATTAATGTCGGCATTTCGATTGTCCTTATGGGTGAAATTAAATTTTAGTTTGCTTCAGACAAGGCGTAAACAGTATCTATACAGCCATGTTCAGCATCCCATGCTTTCATTTCATCAGTTGTCATAAAAGCCTCCATCGCTTCAAAATCAAGCACGTTCATAACCATAATTGAATTATGTTCGTCTACTTTTGCAATTTGATAATCATCAACAAACTGTGACCATTTTGGCTCATCCTCCATAACTTTTGCCTTAAAAACTTCAAAAGTGCATGTAAAAGTGGACCTTACACAAGTGTTCATTGTGTCCTCCATTTTAGTTTGATTTATGTTTTTCAAGCTCTGCTGATAACTCTGGCATAGAAATTAGCTCATCCTGGTCATCTCCAGATGAATGTACTACTACCCAAATACAATCGTTTTCACTTTGGTTAAAAGGCGCATGTGGTACATTTTCCGGAATAAAGATTTGTTCACCTTGTCTGACTAGCGTTTGATGTTCCAAATTATCCCCATGAAACAGGGTGCACTCTCCCTCTAACAAATATGCAATAGTTTCGATTTCTTTGTGAATATGGGGAACCGAGTGGACCCCTGGTGGCATAGGGAGAACATTCATACACACTTTTTGAGAGCCTGCAGTCTTTCTCGATACACCCGCATTGTAGGTAACGCCCTGTGCTCCCAGATATGTCTCACCAGGTTTTATCAAAGTAACATTTTTTTCTTTCAATTTGATCTCCAAACAATAATTTACAAACCACAATTCAAACATCAATGCTTTATGCTTAAACAGCAAGTTGACGCAATTTGGGGCAAACTCAACTTTGCGAGGCTATGTCCTGACCCAAATGAATGAAGCGTTCGCCCTCAATCATTTTTATTTTGTTAGACCCTTTTATTTCCTCTAATTCCGTTTTCATGATTGCCATTATTTTGTTCGCTTCAGCCTTTGAGGTGAAACGAGAGACAACGAAACATGAGTTTTCAGAAATTCGAAAGATTTCACCACTTAATTGCCCGGCTTTTATGTTTCTAGGCAGAAACTCATTTTCAATAAAAGCCATCAGCAACTTAAATTGAAGTGAAGACTGAGAAGTGATTTCAGCAACACGAACATACATGGAAAAAACCTCCTAAATTTTAACGAACAAAGAAAGATGGTGCATTAAAAGCGTCTCGCTCTATTGTTCAGAGATAAGAGGATTACCGGCTGCACTGCCAAATTATGTTGGTTACATCGCGCTCATATTCAATAAACGAAGTTGAGAAAAAGCGGCAATTATTTTTTCCACTCATCTCCATATCCCCAATCATCAGTTTGGAAGCATTCTTTTTCTGGCGGACCTACCAGTAAGCGCGCAAAATCTGCCCCGCTACGTTCAACTCTTTTTTCAAAATAGGTGTTAAAGTCATTTTCGCTTTCCCAAACCTCGGCAAATTTGAGCGTGTTTATATTCCTAGAGGATGAGGTGTGGATTGATAAACATCCTTGAGAGGCTCGGGTAAATGCTAATTCCTTTTTTGCAAGGGCATGAAATTCATCAAAACAACCATCTTTGGTTTTTATGGTTATATGCATGGTTATTGACATAGCTTTTCCTTTCAATGTCTAATACAAATGGGCTCAGTAAATGTGGTCAGCTGATTCAATTATTCCAAAAGAAATAGCTAACCCGTTCCTCTGTGAAGAAGATTACATAATTGTTAGTCGATTAATATTGTTGTCCGTGCCTCGAACATTCGGCCCAGTTCGTGTGACCGCTCCACAATTGACTGAAAAGCCTCAGACATTCCAATTCTATCTACCCCATCACCAAGAGCAGCAAAGTCTTCAAAGAAATAGGCAACAATCAGAACATCCATTTTATGCGAAAACACTGGAACAACGGCGTTTACGTCAATATTCTCACCGGAGAAGATGTCACTGACTTCTTCCAACAAAGCAACCGCAGCCTTAAGGTTTCTTCTGTCCATCTCATAAGCTCTCTGAATGACAGCTTTCTTAATACCTGTTATACCGCCATAAACATTCCTGAAAATATCTGGCCCTTTCATATCACCACCAGGAGCTTTAGCTCTCTCATCAAAAAGAGTTGCAAGCGCATTATCTTCAAGCATCCCGGTTGCTGCTTTTGTTCCAGCAGCCATCGTATCAAAAAATCCATATAGGTGAATGTCACCAGCACCCTCTCCTGCGTAAACCTGAGCAACTCTGGTCTTTGCCCCATGCGTTTCCATAATGGCACTCATTTTTTTTGCTCGTTCGATGACTAGCTGGGTCTTACCTACATATGGTGTTACAATTCTTCTTGAGATGAACATTTTCCCCTCCTTTTTTTTACCAACCCTATAATATTTTACCATTCATATAATAAAAGATAATTTATAACAAATTTATTACGTTTGCTTTAAATCAATAGCGCGCCGATTAACCGCCTTGCACGGGCTATCTAGTTTGTGCATGGGCGCATAAGCTTCTTGCAAATTCTGTCATTGCACTGTTTGTAATTTGGACCATCACTGTCTCGGCTTCCGAATTTCTAGGCATCACTATCTATTTTCCATGGGTAACT
The DNA here is from genome assembly GCA_902523435.1 of uncultured SAR116 cluster alpha proteobacterium. Lineage (GTDB taxonomy): Bacteria > Pseudomonadota > Alphaproteobacteria > Puniceispirillales > Puniceispirillaceae > JADHLI01. Next base: position 1,328 of record CABYZM010000012.1, on the reverse strand, counting down.
TCCAGTGCAGAAGAGATACCCATCAACCGACTACAAACCATCAGAATAGCAATGCTTCTCACTTTCGCCCATTATGGTGTTCTTCACATTATTGAGCAAAATCAGGAGTAGCTGCCGATACATTTTTTAACCCAGTATCTTTGTTATCTTGTGCTAACCGGTGGAATTATCGTGTTCAAAAGTGACGTTCCTTTAACTGAACTGATAATCTGGCTAGTTTTTGCTGTTTTTTGGCTTGTTTGTAAAATAGCGGCCCAACCTCTCAATCGAGATTATTTCAGAAATAAGTGACCGGCTAGACAGATTCCCAAGTCAATGGAGCATTTCGTTGACCCAGTTGGAATCAACAAAAATTCTTGTTATGCTTTTGCTGTGGGAGCAGTGTCATCTGCATATAAATAATTTTAGAAAAAGGGCAGAGGCGAATTCAATCAAACAGCCTACCTACAAATTGCGGTACATTTAGCATTATCAATATCAGCTGTGTTATTAGCTTTTTCGGACAAACTAGATAAGTCTTAAGTGATTTGCCGAATAATACAGCGAAGGAACGGTCATAAGGATTGGGTTGTCCTATTATCGTAGGTATGAAGGTTTGAATAATGTTAAGAAAATTATGTGCTGAAGCTATTGGAACGCTACTCCTTGTTGCAACGGTGGTTGGCTCTGGAATAATGGCAAATCAATTATCTGGCGGAATAGATGCTATTGCGTTGATTGGCAATACTCTAGCAACAGGCTGTATACTATTTGTCCTAATAAGTATTTTAGGACCGGTATCGGGGGCTCACTTTAATCCAGCAGTAACACTAACATTTTTTTGCTCTGGAGATTTGTCTGCCAAAGCATCCCTTTTCTATGTTATTAGTCAATTTGGTGGCGGTGTTGCGGGGACTGCGCTTGCCCATGTGATGTTTGATTTACCAATATTGCAAATTGCACAAACAGACAGGGCCAGCCCCCCGATATATTTGGCTGAATTCGTGGCTACGTTTGGCTTGATATTCGTCATTTTGATGGGGCGTATCAATGCACCAACTAATGTTCCACTTCTGGTTGGGCTGTATATTTCTGCTGGATACTGGTTCACATCTTCAACTAGCTTTGCAAACCCAGCTGTCACAATTGCAAGGTCATTTTCAGATACTTTTTCTGGAATTGCACCTCAAGCCAGCGGTTTTTTTATTGCAGCACAACTACTTGCAATATGGCCCGCATTGCGTTTGGCTCAGTGGTTGACACATTTCAAGAAAGATTAGCGCTTGCAAGCGAGCTTGGAGTTAGGACGAGGTATGTTGAAAGATATGACTATAAAGTTATTCAATAGC
>CABYZM010000011.1 GCA_902523435.1 uncultured SAR116 cluster alpha proteobacterium | reverse complement strand
GTTGTCTGCAACTCTGCCAGCGGCGCAGGGCTATCAACTAGAGCCACATCAACCCCCATCTCCATCTGCCAGCGCAGGGCAGCTGCAAGCTCAGAATGTGTAAGATGCGACGCTGTCATTGCATTTTGTGTCCAGACCAAAAAAATTACCGCTAGAATATAATGACATATCAGATAGAACAAGTATGCTTTCTTGCACCAATGACGCGGCGATATTCTGCAGGTTAAGAAACAATACTAGAAACACTGGACTGCGAGAAATGAAAAGCATAGCACTGAGTGTAATTCGCAGACTGTGACGAAGGTAGGAAACATGGAACGTGAAACAATGCAATTCGATGTGCTGATCGTTGGTGGAGGGCCATCAGGCCTGTCAGCTGCCATCAGACTGAAACAGCTAGCTAATGAAAAGGGCCAGGAATTATCTGTCTGTCTGATCGATAAAGGCAGTGAGATTGGGGCACATATTTTATCTGGTGCTGTTCTTGAACCTCGCGCCCTTAACGAGTTGATTGCAGATTGGGCAGATAAAAATGCGCCTCTTGATACAGCTGTATCCAGTGACAAATTCATGTTTTTAACCCAAACAGGTTCGATGCGGTTACCCACACCGCCACAGATGGACAACCATGGTAACTATATTATTTCACTCGGTAACTTCTGCCGCTGGCTGAGCGAACAAGCTGAACAGTTAGGTGTAGAGGTTTACCCTGGTTTTGCCGCCGCAGAGGTTCTATTTTCTGATGATGGCAGCGTAAAAGGTGTCGCTGTCGGGGATATGGGAATTGGTAAGAATGGTGAGAAAACAGATGGCTATATGCCCGGAATGGACTTGCTAGCAAAACAAACGATTTTTGCTGAAGGCTGCAGGGGTCATTTAACCAAAGGACTGTTCGAGACTTATGAGCTAAGAGAGGGCAAAGACCCTCAGACATTTGCCATTGGCATTAAAGAGCTGTGGGATATTGCTCCTGAAAAATCAAAGCCTGGCACAGTATGGCATTCTGTTGGCTGGCCACTTTCAGCAGATACATATGGCGGGTCATTTCTTTACCATTTGAACGGCAACCAGGTTGCTGTTGGATACGTTGTGGGTCTTGATTACAGCAACCCCTATTTATCACCCTTTGAGGAATTTCAGCGCTTTAAGACACACCCGGTTGTCCGTTCCATTTTTGAGGGTGGGCGGCGAGTGTCTTATGGGGCGCGTGCGCTGAATGAAGGCGGGTTCCAGTCGATTCCAAAACTGACCTTTCCTGGAGGTTGCCTTGTTGGCTGCACAGCTGGCTTCTTGAATGTGCCAAAAATCAAAGGCACACACACCGCTATGAAGTCAGGCATGCTAGCAGCCGAAGCTATCTTTGACCTTATGGCTAGAGACGCGACTGGCAAAGAACCTGCCAGCTATGCTGAGAAAATAGAAGCTTCATGGCTGTGGTCTGAGTTGTATAAAGTGCGAAATATCCGCCCTGCCTTTACAAAAGGGTTATGGGCCGGTATGAGCTATGCTGCGCTTGATACCTATATTTTCCGCGGAAAAGCTCCCTGGACATTTCATCACCATGCCGATCACAACTGTTTGAAGCCTGCTGCAGAAGCTGTTCAAATCAATTACCCCAAACCCGACAATGAGGTGAGTTTTGACCGGAATTCATCTGTGTATCTGTCCGGGACAAACCATGAAGAAAATCAACCTGTTCACCTAACCTTAAAAGATGACGCTGTGCCGATTGAACACAATCTAGCCCTGTATGACAGCCCTGAGCAACGTTATTGTCCGGCTGGAGTTTATGAAATTGTGCGCAATGAAGATGGTTCTAACCCCAAATTACAAATTAACGCGCAAAATTGTGTTCATTGCAAAACATGTGATATCAAAGATCCAAGCCAAAATATCAGATGGGTTACCCCAGAAGGGGGTGGCGGGCCAAATTATCCTAATATGTAAATAGGGTTTGTTCTGTCGCAACGCTCGGTAAGATGTGCAGTAGAAACAGGACAAACAGTAAATGCAGAAGATTATAGCTGCCTTTTTGATTATAAGCACTTGCTTCTTTGTATCCTGCAAGTCCATTTCTATGTCCGAAGACAGAAATGGAACTCCAAATCAACAAGATAAAAGATTAGCCCCCAGTTTGCCCCCCTCAAAATCAGGACAATTTCTTGCGGCGCGGCAAGCCCTATTCAATGGAGACAATGTTGCAGCCGGGTTTTATTTTGACCAAACCTTATCTGAAGGTAGTGATAATTTAATGCTGTGGGAACAGAGTTTTCTGAGCAATTATCAAAGTGGAAACCTTAAAAGAGCGGCAGAGATAGCTGCTGAACTAGAGCATTTAGGTAGCGAACTCAACCTTTCCTCTGAGCCTGCCTTAAGCGCTGCAGTGAACAGTGGCGACTGGGAAGCTGTAATTGCGCTCAGTGACAAAATTAGCCTGACAGACCATGGCTATATGTTTGCTGCTGGGTTGCGAAGCCTTGCCCTTATTGGTCTTGGCGAACCAGAGACCGCGCTGCGAGAACAACAGCGCATGATAGGGTTCATAGTAAACACAAAAATAGATATTCCACGTAACATTCTGACGCTTCATCAAGCCTATGTTGCAGAGATTACAGGTAATACTGCAGAAGCAATTTCTCTCTATAAATCCATAAACCTGCGCAATAAAAAAGCCAGCTACACTCTAATTGCAACCACTGCAGGCCTATGGCGACTTGGCGAACATGACGATGCAAAAGCTATTCTCCGCAAATATCAGGGAGGAGAATTAGCTTCTGAGTGGCTGCTTCATCTGTACAAAACCCGTCAAACAAAACTTCTTCAACAGCTAAACCTACGCCGGCTCTTTGCTCAATTTATCTTTGAGTTCAACTGGTTTAGTAGCGTGCCTTCTGACCAATCCCTGGTTCTGCCTCGCATACATTTAGCTTTATCTATCTGGCCTGAACTTGATCTTGGCCATCTGATTTTAGCGCAAACCTATTTTGATCAGTTGGACTATGAGAGAGCTGTCAACAATCTAAATCAGATTACTGGTACCAGCCCCTATTTCAATCAAGCCATAATGCTAAAAATGGAAATTGCGCGTCAAACAGGAAATGCAGAATCAGCTTTCATCGTCGCAGAAAATGCTCTTGCCGAATTAACTGATTTTGGCACAGAGGTGATGTTTTCTCATGAAAAAGCGCTGATTTTGCAACATGCAGGAACAATTGCAAGACGAGAAGAGTTGTATGACCACGCTATCGATTACTTTGAACAAGTTTTGGCTTTAGGTAGACAAACTAACTTTAACTATCGAAATCTCGGCATAAGTTATGAGCGGTCTGGCCAAGTTGAACTGGCAGAAGATGCGCTTCAAAAAGCACTTCAACTCAACCCTAATGATTCACTTACATTAAATTATATCGGCTATTGGTGGGTTGATGAAAACAGGCGCATTGAAGAAGCTTTTGAACTGATAAAAAAGGCTGTTAATTTGCAGCCAACATCCGGTTATTTTGCTGATTCTCTTGGCTGGGCCTATTTCCGACAAGATAATTTTGATTCAGCTGTGCTATGGTTAGAAAAAGCCATACAGCTTGCCCCCAGTGATCCCGTGATTGCAGATCATCTTGGTGATGCATATTGGAAGGTCGGGCGCTTCCTTGAAGCACGTTACAAATGGCGACAGGCTTTGGATATGGGGATTGAAGACAAATACGCCACTATTATTGCGGAAAAAATAGCAGATGGACTGGAATAGCCCCGCCCCAGCAAAAATAAATCTGAGCCTAAATATAACAGGCCGTAGAGCAGATGGATATCATGATCTAATCTCATTCGCTGCTTTCACTTCTTATGCAGACAAGGTGACTATATCAGACGATAAGCCAACAGGGCTGACCATAAGCGGACCGTTCGCAGCTGAACTTCAAAAAAACCTTCAGGATAATCTCATCAATAAAACAAGAAACGCTGTCTTGGCAGCTGGGTTCAGGCCACAACCTCACCACATCCATCTTGAAAAATACATTCCAGTGAGTAGCGGCCTTGGGGGCGGTTCAAGTGATGTTGCTGCTTATCTGCGTTGTCTTGCAGATATGATGGAGTTAAGCCTATCTGAAAAGCAGCGCCTATTCTGTCTGGCAGGTAACATTGGTTCAGATGTGCCCGTTTGTATTCGCCCCGGTTACCAGATTATGCAGGGAGATGGAACAGATGTTCGTCCAGCTAAGGTTAAAGAAAAACACCTTTACTGCGCACTTGCCAATCCTGGAAACCCAGTGTTGACGGCTACAATATTTGATACCCTTCATCCAGAGGATTATAGCTCAAATTTAATTTCTTTTCCAGAACAAGATACACTCAAGCTCAAAGATATACTCGCACTTGGTAATGATTTGTACAAGCCAGCAATACGGATCTGTCCGCAGATCGCCACTTTGATTCATCAGATGAAAAATTCATCAGTGACCGAACGCTTGTTAGGGGTAGGAATGTCAGGGAGCGGCGCAAGTTGTTTCGCACTAAGTACCTCTAAGAATATCGTTAGCCAGCTTTGTCAAGAGCTGAACGCTTTTGGATTCTGGGCAGTGGCTACAAGCTTGATCAAATGAAGAGGGGTAGGAAAACAATCGTTGCAAAACACTGTAATTCGGAGTGCTTTTAGCTGATTTTTTCATTGATCACCATAGACTTAGTGAGTATATTCTCGCGGTTAATAACCGATTGGTGCTCAGTGCAGTATGACGATTTTAGCATGAAGTGCTCACTTAGTCAGAACGAGGCCAATGTTTCATGGTGGGGCGTAGCCAAGTGGTAAGGCATCGGTTTTTGGTATCGTGTATCGTAGGTTCGAATCCTACCGCCCCAGCCATCTAAGAAGTTTTTGTTCTTGGAGTAGTGTTTCTACTTAAACTTGTTGATAGTTGTATTAATGGCGCAAGCTCTCGGATAAGTTAAATATGGTCAAAAATTGATTATATTAGTCCTTTGCGCAGGTAATTCAGCTCGTTCTTTAATCGCCGAGGGTTCATTAAACCATCTTAGTGCAAATCTTCTTTATACTTATTCAGCGGGTTCAAATCTTGCAGGAAAACCTAATCCAAGCGCGCTTGAAGGTTCGCAAAATGAAGGAATAGATAAATCTTTTTTAGATCTAAATCTTGGGCTCATTTTGTGAAGAAAATGTCTTCTGAGATGGATTTGATTGTAACGGTTTGCGTAAATGCCGCTGGTGAAACATGCCTCACATGGCATGGGAAACCATCCGCTTCACATTGGAGTGTTCAGGAACCTGCTTCAGACAACGGAGGCGAATCAGAAAAACGACAAACATTTAAATTATATTAAATAAATTACGGCGCGTAACTTCTTTTATTGAAGGTCTTGTCAATGAAAGCCAAACCAAAGAACTGCCCGTCAAGATATAAAAGCAATTCTTTTCTTAGTTTCCAGGGCCTGGAGAATCTTTTCGTTTTGCCAATCTGTAACCCCCTTGTGTTGTTTCAACGATTGGGGCTTCCGTAAACCGGGCTATTTTCTTTCGTAGACGATAAATGTGCGTTTCCAACGTATGAGTTGCAAGCATATTCTGATGACCCCAAACTTCAGACAAAAGGCTCTCTTTTGAAATAGTTTCTGGCCAGATCTGGAAGAGCATTTTAAGCATCATAGTTTCTTTTTCTGTCAGAAAGATAACGCGATGTGAGTCCAAACAAGCGAGTGTTTTCTTGTTAGGCTGAAATTCAAACTTATGCGTCACGTATCTTACGTCATCTGATGCTTTATATTGGCGTAACTGCGCGCAGACCAGCGAAAATAATTCACTGAACCGCATCGGTTTAGCAATATAATCACTTGCCCCTTTTTCAAGGCCTTTGATAATATCTTCTTCATCCATTTGGCCTGTAAGCATGATAATTGGTTTTTGAAATCCATGTGCACGCAAACGTTGACAGATATCTAGGCCATTTCCGTCAGGAAGTTCCATATCCAACAAGATCAAATCAGGTTTAAATGTATCGATTTGATCAAAAGCTTCACTTGCCCTGGATGCTTCTGCAAAAGCCATAACACCTTTATTGCGCAGCTGGCTAGACAGAACACTCCGTAGATAATCATCATCATCAACCAAGAGAATCCGCGTCAAGAGCGGCAAATTTTCGGTATCCATAATATCAACTCCAAAAACCGATCTTACTTCAAGTTTAGCTTTGTGAAAAAGTGAATATAGATTTGCATAATGCCAGAAAACAACGTAAAAGCTAGGTTTGACATTCAGGACTATGAACCAATAATCAAGTCATCAAACAATGCAACATTCAACATCACAGATTGATTTTAAATTTGACCGCATTTCAATGACCCTGCGCCGAGGTGGAGCTGTAATGGTCCGGGATGGCAAGGGCCAGGCTGCATTGGTGAGGGCTGCTGAATTTTCAGATATAGCACCTGAGCGCCTTGAAGATATAGCAATAAGCTCAGAAACACTCTGTCTTACAAACCGGCATATGACATCATTCGGTCGGACAGTTCCAGATAGAGTTAGTTGCTTTACCGTTCCAGCTGACACTTTTGATGATGGCCAGATTACAGCTCTTATCTTAGGAGATGGAACGCTTCTGCCTGCAACTGCAAATATCTTGGGAGAGCATGCTGACAGCCTACCTGACATGGCGTGCCGGCTACTCCGAGCCGTAAGGCTGATTCCAGCAGCGCTTCTTAGCCGTATTTCCGCACGCAATCAAAGCCAACAAGCTCGCCTAGCTGAGAGCTTCCACATCCCTGTTCTTGATTTGCACGAACTGGCAAAACTCACCGAAAATAAAGAACCTGAAATGAGTATCAGCATTACCGCCACGTTGCCGCTTGCAGCCGCAGCTGATGCAAAAATTGTAATGTTTAAACAACCTGCCAACAGAGAAGAACATTTTGCAATTCTTGTTGGTAAGATTAACCCTCAAACGCCCCCTCTGGTGCGACTGCACTCACAATGTGTCACAGGTGATATTCTGGGCAGTCTAAAATGTGACTGCGGGCTGCAACTTCAGGCTGCATTAAAACAAATGAAGAATGCCGGTGGCGGTATTTTGCTCTATCTAGCACAAGAAGGCCGGGATATTGGCTTGCTGAATAAAATCAGGGCCTATGCTTTGCAAGATGCTGGATTAGACACAGTTGATGCAAATCACCGACTGGGGTTTGAGGCAGATGAGCGCGTATTCAGCCCTGCAGCTGCTATGCTGAAGGCGTTAGGGGTAACAACCATCAAGTTAATGACTAACAATCCGGATAAACTCGGCCAACTCGGAAAATATGGCATCACTATTAATCAGCGAATTAGCCTGAGCCTACCTACGAATCCACATAATCATGAATATCTGGAAACAAAGAAATTACGCACCGGGCATCTAATTGATTCAGAATAAAGTGCATTATTTTCTATCCTCTAGAGCCAAACAGAGCGGATCCAACACGAATATGTGTTGCCCCAAATCTTATTGCCTCTTCATAGTCACCGCTCATGCCCATAGACAAGCCTGTTAGATTATTTCGGGATGCCAGTGTATTCAGAAAACCAAAATGAATAGCCGCCTCTTCGTCAATAGGCGGAATACACATCAACCCTATGATGAGTAGGCCGATCTCTTTCCGGCAGAAATCAACAAAACTAGATAACTCGTAAGGAGAAATACCTGATTTCTGTGGTTCATCTCCAGTATTCACTTGAATAAAACATTGAATATATTTATTTTGTTGAGCTGCTTCTCTTGCTACAGCAACAGCGATTTTTGGCCTATCAATTGTATGAATCACGTCAAACAGCCGCACCGCATCAGCCGCTTTGTTTGACTGCAGAGGCCCAATGAGATGCAAACGTAAATCAGGATAATTATACCTACGGCTCGACCAGCGTTTTTGTGCCTCTTGGACCCTGTTTTCGCCAAAAACGCGATGACCTGCTGCCAGGCTAGCATCCACACGGTCTTCCTTTTGCTTTTTGGACACAGCAATCAATGTAATTTTCTCCACCGGTCTGTTACACTCCTGTGCCACCCTATTGATTCTCATCTTAGCTTGTGTAAAAGCTTTTGAAATATGTGGAAGCTCCATTACCCCTGCCTCTGTGTTTTGCGCGAATTTATTTAACTCACTTTTAAAACTTTAAGCGCTTTTGACTCAAGGCTGATCGTAAATCACTACAATAGTTTAAAACCTTTCAGATATGGGTGTTGCAAAAATAACACAGTGTTTGAACAAACAATTAAATTATTTTCACAAAATAATTGCCGTTTTAACTATTTCTAATAACTTTAGTTGGTCGTCAATATTGTCGACATTAACCTTTCGGGAGAAAAATTATGCGTAAAGTACTTCTCGCATCTACAGCTCTATTTGCTCTGAGTTCAGTCTCAGCAATGGCAGCTGATATTACCATTTCTGGTTCAACAGAATTGGTTTTAGATATGGGTGATTCAGCAACCACCGATGATTCAGCATTTGCCACAGAACACGATATTGCCATTACCTTTTCTAACACAACGGATTCTGGTATAACCACTTCAATGACTTACGGCATGGATGATGGTGGTGCAGCTGACGACCTAGAAACGACTATTTCTGGTGACTTTGGTGAATTCAGATTTACCCAAGGTAGTGATGAGCATGCCCTTAATGATATAGACATTGATGGTAGTGCTACTGCGGAGGAAAACTTCAGCAGGTCAGTAGGTCAGACCGCTTCTGACTTACACGAAATTGGCGGCATCGGTACTCACCACGTGACATATGTACTCCCTTCTCTTGTTGATGGCTTGTACATTGCCGGATCAGTGGCAAACGTAGCAGGTGCTAACGGTGAAGCAGCGTCATATGGTGTTAGGTACAGTGCTAGCGGTTTCACAGCAACCTACGGCCAGGTTAAAGGTCAAGTTGTAACAACAACTCATGCAGGTGTTGCGGCGTCATTTGGTGACATTGGTGTGTCAATTGCGCAGAACACAGATGATGCAACTGGCCGAGACAATAAAGCTGTCTTAATGGGCCTCACTTATGCAATGGGTGACCTCACCCTCGGTTATGAGAGTGAAGCAATGGAAAACGGAACTGCTACCTCTGATGAGAAGCACACTGCTATTGGAGCAACTTATACAATTGCTCCTGGCTTAAGCGCATCTCTGACAATGGCAGAAAGTGATAAAATGCAGGGCCAAACAGACACAGCTTTCACAAGTGTCGGCTTACACCTTTCTTTCTAAGTGTAGTATAATATTGTATAAGAAAGAGGCTTGGTACCCAAGCCTCTTTTTTTTAGCAGGAATTATCATATGCGCCCCTTTGCGATTCTGATGGTTTTAATTAGTTTAGCTGCATGTTCTGGCTCAACGCCCACTGCAGAAAAAGGACCTGGTTCAATTGTAACAGGCCGGGCAGAACAAGGCGTAAGTCTAAGTGATCTCGCAGGATTGGGTGGAAAGAACAACAGCGTTGGCTTGCCTATAAACGCTTTGCTGTGGCGCGCTTCTTTGGACATTATGTCAACAATTCCTCTAGACGATGTAGACACATTTGGCGGTACGATTGTAACAGAATGGTATCAGGTGAATAAAACATCTGATGAACGCATAAAAATGACATTATTCGTTCTTGACCGTGAATTACGCGCGGATGGGATCCGTGTAGTTGTTTATGTTCAAAAACGAATTGGAAATAACTGGAAAGACAGCGGTACAGACATTGAGATGGGCAAACAGATGGAAGAGCTTATTTTAACACGTGCACGAGAAATTCGTGCATCTGGTTATATTGAAATGACAAATTAGACCCTTTGCCCAAACTGGTAGAAGTTTTCCTCTCAATGGTGAATTTATGATGGTCCCGTTTTCACCCTCTGTTCTTGAAGCCAAATGGCAAGCCATATGGGATAAAGAACAGTGTTTCAAAACAAATATAGATGTCGGTCGTGAAAAATATTACGTCCTTGAAATGTTTCCCTATCCATCAGGGCGAATACACATGGGACATGTCCGTAATTATGCGCTTGGAGATGTAGTTGCGCGGTTTAAGCGGGCAAAGGGTTTTAATGTTCTTCACCCTATGGGATGGGACGCTTTTGGCCTTCCAGCCGAAAATGCGGCAATTGAACGCGGTATTCATCCAGGCAAATGGACTATTGAAAATATTGCTGCCATGCGAGCCCAGCTGAAAACCATGGGTCTCTCATATGATTGGGACAGAGAAGTAACAACCTGTTCACCTGATTATTATAAACATGAACAGAAAATGTTTTTAGACTTTCTAGAAGCAGGGCTTGCTTACCGCAAGGAAAGCTGGGTCAATTGGGACCCAGTTGAACATACTGTCTTGGCAAATGAACAAGTTGTGGATGGTAAAGGTTGGCGGTCAGGTGCCCCTGTTGAACGCCGCCAGCTCTCACAATGGTTTTTATCCATATCGGATTATGCAGAAGACATGCTCGCTGCTATTGAAAAACTTGATAAATGGCCAGACCGCGTCCGCTTGATGCAGCATAACTGGATTGGGCGATCAGAAGGTGCAACAATATTCTTTGACTTAGAAAAAACAGGCCAGAAAATCGAAGTGTTTACTACACGGCCTGATACATTGTATGGCGCCTCCTTCATTGCCTTATCCACACAACATCCGCTCACCACATCTTGGCATGCAGACAACTCTGAGCTGCAGACCTTTATTGCGGAATGTGCACGTCTTGGCACATCTGAGGCAGCAATTGAAAAAGCAGAAAAAAAAGGGTTTTTCACTGGCCACTATGCCGCACATCCACTGATTGAAGGTAAAACGCTACCTGTGTATATCGCCAATTTCGTTCTTATGGATTACGGCACGGGAGCTATTTTTGGTTGCCCAGCCCATGATCAGCGAGATCTTGATTTTGCAAATGCTTATAATTTGCCGGTTCTGCCTGTCGTTCAACCCACTCATACAGATGAATTGCTCAAGATTACCAATACAGCCTATTCAGGACCTGGGCATCTAATAAATTCAGGGCCTTGGACGGGATTAGATATTGAAGCAGGTAAAAAAGCGGCAATTAATGCGCTGGAAACTGCAAATTCCGGCGCCCAGAAAATCATCTATCGCATGCGTGATTGGGGAGTGTCTCGCCAGCGTTATTGGGGCTGCCCAATCCCAATAATTCACTGCCCAACCTGCGGACCTGTCCCAGTTCCAAAGGAACAGCTGCCTGTGACTCTACCTGAAGATGTAGAGTTTGACACACCAGGCAATCCACTTGACCGGCACCCCAATTGGGCAGATACAGATTGTCCAAAATGCGGGGAAAGAGCTCGGCGCGAGACAGACACTTTCGATACTTTTTTTGAGAGCTCCTGGTATTTTCTACGCTATGCAGATCCCAATGCAGATGAAGCTTTTTCAAGGAGAGCCGCCTCTTATTGGATGCCAGTTGACCAATATATTGGCGGTGTAGAACATGCCGTCCTTCATCTGCTCTATTCCCGTTTTTTCACCCGTGCATTGTCAAAGGTGGGCTATATCGATCTGGATGAGCCTTTCGCCGGGATGATGACACAGGGCATGGTTTGTCACCAAAGCTACAAGACAGTTGATGGAAAGTGGCTGTTTCCTAAAGAGGTAGAAAAAAAGGGAGATAGCTGGCTGCATAAGCAGACACAAGAACCGGTTCAGGCAGGCCGAGTGGAAAAGATGAGTAAGTCCAAGCGAAATGTCATTGACCCTGAGCATATTCTAGCAACATATGGAGCAGACACAGCACGGCTATTTATGCTTTCTGATTCGCCACCAGAACGCGATCTGGAGTGGACTGAGGCGGGCATTGAGGGCGCCTTCCGGTTTATGCAGAAAATCTGGAAACTAGCACAGAAAACAGATGCGTCAGGACGTGATTTCAACCCTGACAAGGCCAAATTATCAGAGCAGGACGAAACCTTGTTGCGCGCTTTGCATGCGGCCATTCAATCTATTGAGACAGATATCGACCGGTTTGCCTTCAACAGATGTGTTGCCCATCTGCATGTATTGGTTAACGCTATTTCAGATTATGGGGGCGATAAGCAGCATACTCAGGCTATACGCAGCTATGCTATGCGCCATCTAGCTATCCTTTTATCACCATTTTCGCCACATATTGCTGAGGAAATCTGGCAGATCACCCGCGCAGATGGCCTAGTGAGCCAGGCTGCATGGCCAAAAACAGAAAATAAATGGCTTATATCAGACAAAGTTGAGATCGCCGTTCAGGTTAATGGAAAGGTGCGGGCAACATTATTATTGCCTGTGGATTGTGACAAACAGAAAGTAGAGGAAGACGCGCTCAGCCTTGATGCAGTTAAGAAATATCTGAATAATAAGTCACCAAAACGGGTAATTGTGGTACCGAATAGGATTGTTAATGTCGTTTGTTAAAAAATTAGTGGGAAAAATGGTGCCGGTTATCCTAGCAACAATATATTTGTTCTTTTCTGCTTGTTCACTGCATACGATTGGCGACGTTAAAAAGTTAACTGAAAGCCATCTGCGCAAAATTGAAATAGCCGAGGCGCAGTCCCGCAGTGAACAGCTTTTGAGACAAACATTGCAGCGCCAGATTGGCTCAGCTGATACAGATACTCAATATAACCTCAGTTATAGCCTGACGGGAGCAAGTCGATCTACCCTATCTGCCTCAGGAAGCTCTTCAACGCTGAATAACACCAAGATGTCAGTCAATTACAGCCTAAAAGATAATGAGACTGGAAATGAACTGACTAGCGGTGTGGTTTCCGCGACAGCCACCTCAGGCACCATCACATCTTACTATGGTCAGAGTGTCTCGGCGCAATTTGCATCCGAGCGTCTAGTTCAACTTCTAGCTGAACGCGTGTATCAAAAGCTTCAGCTTCATTTCTTATCCCCTGAGAACTAAATGAAAATTGCCACCCGAGATATTCTTGGACTGATATCAAAGCCAAATCCAAACTATCTCGCTTATCTATTCTATGGCCATGATGAAGGACTGATCAGGGAGCGCGCCAGAAAAATTGCGCTCCATTTTACAGATCAAATTGATGACCCTTTTTCTGTTTCTCGTCTCTCCGGTCAAGATGTGGCGGAGGATAAAGCACTCCTACTGGACAGCCTGAACGAACTGCCCGCTTTTGGTGGGTTGCGCCTTGTTATGCTTTCTGGCATGGGTACAGAAATGACAGAGGCTGTGAAAATTGGCTTCAACTCTTTGCATGACAAGGCACGATTAGTGATCGAGGCACGTGACGTCAATACAAGACATTCCTTAGTAAAATTCTGTGACCAGCATGCTTCTTGTGCATCTGTTGGCTGTTACCAGGATGATAACCGTTCATTGAGCGATTTAGCCCAACAAGTTTTCAAACGTGAAAATATACAGATCAGCAGAGATACGCTTTCCCTGCTTGTTACTCGACTGGGCAGTGACAGAGCCGTTTCTCGCCATGAAATCGAAAAACTGGCATTATTTGCCGGATATAATGGCAAGCTGACAGAAGAAGATATTCACAATGCACTTGGTGACAGCGGTGCTTTAGTAGGACATCAAATCACAATCAGTATCCTTAACGGGAATGTAGAACAGTTTGAACAGATTTATTCTCGCTCACAACAAGATGGTCAGCCTCCATTAAGTCTACTCAGACAAATATTATCGTTATTCAGAAATATGCTGTCAGCCCGGCTGACCATGGAAACTGGGCAAACAAGCACAGCTGCTATTTCTAGCCTCAAACCACCTATTCACTTTAAAATTAAACCTGTGCTCATAGCACAACTTTCCAAATGGACATCAGATCAATTAACTGAGATGATTGCCCGCTTGATTGCCACAGAAATTCAGATGAAAACCAGCGGCACAGTCAATCCCTCAACACTCACCGGTCAGACTTTACTCGGGATCGTGTTACGAAGCCGCAAGCTAAACCGTTGACAAGTCTATTTTGCCTGCGACAGGCCGATTTTGGACAAAAGATCCTCAAGCTGCTCAAGCGAGGTTACCTTTAATGCCACTTGGCCTCTGCCATTCCTTTCGTCCCAATCCAAACGCATAGATAAACCAAGTTCGGTGCGAGCACGAATCTCTAAGGCCTTGATGTCAGATGATTTTTCTGGCTTTGGTGACACTGTTTTGGATCTGCTTTGTGATTTGATCAAGGCCTCAACATCGCGGGCAGACAGATTGTCGCTGATGATGATTTCCGCTAAGTGCTCAGCATCCTCGCGGCCAATCAAAGGACGAACCTGACCCATCGTTAAAATTCGTTTGACAATCTTGTCCCTTATGCTCTGCGGCAATGATAAAAGGCGTCCGATATTTGCTATGTGTGATCTTGATTTGCCCACAATATCTGCAAGTTCCTGCTGCGAATATCCATGTTTTTCCAACAGAACCTGATAACCCTCAGCTTCCTCAATAACAGACAAATCACGACGCTGAATATTCTCAATGAGCGATAGCTCAGCCGCTTCTTGATTCTCAAAATTTGAAATTATTGCTGGAATCTCGTGCAAAGCAGCCATTTGTGAAGCACGCCAACGCCGCTCGCCCGCGATCAGCTGAAACTGTGAGTTGCGGTCTGGATGAGGTCGTACAATCACAGGCTGCAACAAGCCACGGGTTTTTATGGAGACAGCTAACTCTTTTAGCTCATCAGAATCGAAATTGCGCCGAGGCTGCCATGGCCCAGGCACAATCCATTCTATAGGTAGAGCCCTGATATCACGCCCGGCATTGTCAACATCATAACGAATAGCACTAGCAGTTTGTGATGACCCTTTAGTTGCAGCCTGGATAGGCGTGTCACCCAACAAACTTGACAAACCACGGCCAAGGCGTTTTGATTCTTGTTTTCTGGGGGATTTTCCTGATGG
This sequence comes from uncultured SAR116 cluster alpha proteobacterium, assembly GCA_902523435.1. Taxonomy (GTDB): domain Bacteria; phylum Pseudomonadota; class Alphaproteobacteria; order Puniceispirillales; family Puniceispirillaceae; genus JADHLI01. Next base: position 28,300 of record CABYZM010000011.1, on the reverse strand, counting down.
TGTCCTGTCTGTCATGCGACTTTTTGTTCCTGTTTAAGAAGTTCGGCTGCTAAGGCAGCATAAGCCTGTGAGCCAGCACATTTTAAATCATACACCAAAATGGGCTGACCAAATGATGGGGCCTCAGAAATGCGGACATTGCGCGGTATAACGGTTTGATAAACGGTAGCGCCAAAATGGGCACGCACATCAGCCTCCACCATCTCAGACAGTTTGTTACGTGTGTCATACATAGTGAGCACTATACCCTGCAGCATAAGTTCCCGGTTCAAACTAGACTGTACAGTTGTGATGGTCTGTGTCAGCTGTGCCAGACCCTCGAGGGCGTAGAATTCACATTGAAGCGGCACAATTACAGTATGCGCAGAACAAAGTGCATTTACAGTCAGTAAACCAAGCGACGGTGGACAGTCTATAAGAATGTAATTAAAATCAGCCTGAAGATCAGAAAGCTGATCTGCCAATCGATATTCGCGTCTGTCCAAAGAGCTCAATTCGACTTCAGCAGCAGACAAATCCATTGTTGCGGTTATAAGAGACAGACCGGGAACTTCTGTCGTAACAATCGCATCGGTTGCGCTGCATTCCCCAGTCACCAGCCGGTAACTGTTTATCTCACGTGCTTTAGGATCTACGCCCAACCCTGTGCTGGCATTACCTTGCGGATCAAAATCAACCAGTAAAACACCCATACCGCAGGCCGCCAAAGCTGTGGACAGGTTCACTGCGGTTGTTGTCTTGCCAACGCCTCCTTTTTGGTTTGCCACAGCTATGATTTTAGCAGACATAGAACGATTAACCTTCTAATTAATATATATTCTTATCTTTTTAGATATATGATTGAAGAACCCTGATGAGTTATGCTTGGATAGGATATAGCTGCTAGTGTTGACGATGTCGGCAATTCGGTCAATTCCTCATTGACCGTCTTTCCTTTCAAAAACAGATAGGAAAGTCCAGGATGGTCCTGTATTTGTGTCAGCTGAATTAATTTTGAGAGTGGTGCAAGCGCACGCGCTGTAATGATATCAATACTTAAAAACGGCAACTCTTCAATACGGGCGTGATGGATGGTTGCATCCACATCAACTTTAGCCAAGACTGTTCGCATAAAGGCCACTTTTTTTGTATCTGATTCGACCAAATGTACTTCACACTCTGTCAATATAGCAAGGATCAGACCTGGCAACCCTGCCCCAGACCCAATGTCCATAATCCGTCCCGATCTAAAGGGCAAATGAGTGGTCAACTGCGCACAATCCAGAATATGGCGTTGCCAGACACAAGACAGGGTTTTTGAAGATATAAGATTGATGCGTTGCTGCCATTTTTCCAGCAAACTCACATAAATCTCAAGCTTCTTCTCTGTTTCACGTGAAACATTGAGATAGGAACATACCTCTTGCTGGGTGCTTTCAGGTGGAAAAATGTGGTTGAAAGTCAATATATGCTCTGCTGCCCAGTCGCTTGAACGTCCTCAGCCTGAGACGATGTGACTGTACGTTCTTTTTTAAGATACCGCAGAACAGCAACAAGAGCTGCTGGCGTCATGCCCGGAATACGGCTAGCCTGTCCAATTGTCTCGGGCTGGTAGCGCTGGAGCAAATCACAGGATTCAGCAGACAGACCGCCAATCGCGAGAAATGAAGTTTGCGGAGGGATTTTCAAGGCATCATCACGCCGCATGGCCTCAATATCTGCCTGCTGACGCGCGAGATAACCAGAATAGCGGCAATCTGTCTCAAGTTGACTGTGCAATTTGGAGTCAATGTCTTCCAATTCAGGCCATAATCGCTCACAGTCAACAAGGCGTACTCCTTCTAAAGCCAGCAAGTCCGCTGGTGTTTTGACGCCACCATCACGGGAAACAGGCAGACCTTTTGAAACAAGTTCTTTCGGCCGTTTTGGATTTGTGTTTAAAAGCGCCTGTGCCAGTGCCAAATCTTGCTTTTTTAACGCCCAGTGACGACGCCGTTCTAGTCCGACACATCCGATTTCTATGCCTTTATCAGTTAAACGCTGGTCAGCATTATCAGCACGCAAGAATAATCTGTATTCAGCACGTGATGTAAACATTCTATAAGGTTCCGGCGCACCTTTTGTAACCAGATCATCAATCATGACACCTATATAAGCATCTGCCCGGTCGAGAACAAAACTCTGTTTTTGTTTTGCTGATGGAGAAAGTCTGAGGGCAGCGTTTACACCCGCAAGCAGACCTTGTGCAGCTGCCTCCTCATATCCCGTCGTTCCGTTTATCTGTCCAGCTAGAAACAAACCAGGTAAAGCTTTCAGCTCGAGAGAAGATGACAATGCCCGTGGGTCAATGAAATCATATTCAATTGCATAACCAAATTGCAGAATCTTGGCCGTCTCAAGGCCCTCAATTGAGGCAACCAGTTCGGCTTGCACTTCGCGTGGCAGGCTAGTAGATATCCCGTTGGGATAGACCGTATGGTCATCAAGTCCCTCAGGTTCCAGAAAAATCTGATGTGAATCTCTGTCCGCAAACCTATGCACCTTATCCTCAATAGATGGGCAATAACGTGGGCCTTGTCCTTCAATCTGGCCTGAATAGACAGCAGACAAATGAAGAGACTGCGAAATAATCTTATGTGTTTTCGAATTTGTGCGAGTTATAGCGCAATCAATTTGCGGGACGTCTATCTGTTCCGTCAACGTGGAAAAGGGGACAGGATCTCGGTCAGCGGGCTGCATAGTTAACCTCGACCAATCAATTGTGCGTCCGTCAAGTCGTGCAGGCGTACCTGTTTTCAATCGGCCAACTGGTAACTTCATCTCTCGCAACCGCTTCGCCAAGGCCACTGATGGTGCCTCGCCAACACGCCCAGCTGGAGTCCGCTCTGAACCAAGATGAATTAAGCCACCTAAAAATGTACCTGTCGTCAGAACCACAGCATCTGATTTGATCATGTCACCATTTTCAGTCAGAATCCCCGAGACACGACCCTGATTTATTTCAATATCGGCAACGACACCCTCGAGAATTGTCAAATTCTCCTGTTCAGCCAAAAAAGCCTGTATCGCCTGTCGGTAGAGTTTTCGATCAGCTTGTGCACGTGGGCCGTGAACAGCTGGACCACGTGACCTGTTCAACATTCTAAACTGAATACCGGCTTTATCAATTGCCCGCCCCATTATCCCATCGAGCGCATCTATCTCACATACAAGCTGACCCTTACCAAGGCCGCCTATCGCCGGATTACATGACATTTCACCAATTTTGTCTGCTTTCATAGTGACAAGAACGGTCTTTACACCCATGCGTGCCGCCGCTGCTGCTGCTTCTGTCCCAGCATGGCCGCCACCAATTACCACAACATCAAATTTCTTGACTGTCATTTTTTAATCCGCACAGTTAGCCAAAAATGTGACCTTTTCGACTAAATCTTCTATTTGTTCTAGCTGCTTATATTGCCGGTAATCTACGCTGTTTCACGTGAAACATCAATCTTCAGCACCGGCGAAAAGGCTGTGATGGGATGATTATGCTTTATTTGCCAATGCAAAAGTTTGAAAAAATATGATCAAGAACATCCTCTATATCAACATGCCCAAGAATACGGGACAGCGCTGATGTGGCTGATCTAAACTCCTCAGCCACCAATTCTGCCTGGTTAGCTAAAGATAAATTTAAGCTTGCCTCTAAATGTTCTACGGCCTGGCGCACCGCCTGCTGATGGCGCACACGTGTTAATGTAATAGATGATGAAGTGCGGTTCAAATCCTGGATAATCTCCCCCAGCCGCGCCTCAAATTCACTCAGCCCTGATCCGTCTTTTGCGCTTATGGATAGAACAGTTTCTTCAGAAGCCCAATCTGCTGTGTGCCGTTTGTCATTAGTCACTATTCCCATATCACTCTTGTTCACCAAAATGAGATGTGTTTGTGACCCCCAAGTAACGATTTCATCCATATCTTCAGACCAGCTAGGCTGACTGCCATCAACAACAACAACGAGAATATCTGCGTCAGCCGCTGCCTGTTTAGCCCGCTCTATGCCTTCTTTTTCTATATGATCATTTGTCTGGCGCCATCCTGCTGTATCTTTTACTGCCACTGAAACGCCCGCTATTTCAAGTCCAACTTCTATACTATCCCGTGTAGTACCGGGCATAGCCGACACAATCGCAGCTGGACGTCTTGCCAACAAATTCAATAAAGTTGACTTACCGGCATTTACTGGGCCCGCCAATACAATAGAAAGTCCCGTTCTGATGATCTGACCTTTGTAAAAATTGGCCAAACCTCCTTTCATTTCATCATGAATTGTTTGAATTCGATTTCTGACCTGCTTTTCTAATGTTACAGGAAGGTCTTCATCGGTGAAATCTATTGACGCCTCTAACTCAGACAGGCAGGAAATGATTTCCTTCCGCCAGTTTTCAACAGGCCGGCGCAGACTGCCTGCCATCTGCGCGGCAGCCTGAACGCGCTGCAGAGATGTATTGGCCTCAATCAGATCGGCAAGCCCTTCAGCCGCTGTGATATCTGTTTTGTTATTATCTAAAGCACGGCGAGTGAATTCACCCGCCTCGGCCAAGCGGAAACCTGACACAGCCGCAAGATGATTAAGAATATCTTCAACCACAGCTGGTGAACCATGGCAATGAATCTCTGTGACATCCTCTCCTGTTGCCGAATGGGGGCCAACAAATGTAATCATCATCACATCATCGATGAGATTTCCGTCCTTATCCTTCAGCCATCGCCTTTGTGTCTGTCGAGGTAGGAGTGATGGCGCGCCAAATAACTCTGGCACACCAGCGGCTAATAGACCTGAAACGCGGATGACAGCCAGAGCTGAACGGCCGGGTGGTGTTGCTAACGCGAAAATTGTCTCTCTGATAGAAGGTGTTTTCATCATGATTGTCGAAAGAGTTAACTGTGTTAAGTTTACATATACAAACCAGCCCCGCCCTACAACTTCAAACTGGTAGAAAACATGTATACAAGTTCATTTCGCTCTCCACTTGGTTACATACGTGCATGTTCAAATGATACCGGACTGTATAGACTTGACTGGCAACAAAAACCCTTCATAAGGGCTGACCAAGAAAATGATGTTTCACGTGAAACGATTAGACAAATTAAGCACTATTTCAACAGCGAGTTATCAGAATTTAGGGTGCCGCTTGATCTATCTAGTTACAGCCCCGCTCTTATAAGATGGTTGTCTGTGTTAGCCACTGTGCCATTCGGTGATGTCATCACCTATAAGGAATTTGCACAAAAGTGGGGAAATATTAAAGCGGCCAGAGCAGCTGGTCAGGCCTGCAAGCGTAACCCGCTTCCAATTATTATTCCTTGCCACCGGATAATACAAGCTGACGGCAAATTTAATAACTACAGTGGTGGCAACAAAACAAATCCAAGAGATCCAAATAATATTGACAGAAAACAATGGCTTATTGATTTAGAGTCAAAACCAATTTAATTGTCTAGCTGTTCATTTGCTCAAAGAAATCGTTATTTGTTTTTGAATGCCGCATTTTGTCAGCTAGGAATTCCATCGCGTCAACTGGCCCCATCTGCATCAGAATACGACGCAGCACCCACATTTTTGACAAGGTTTGTTTGTCAACCAGCAATTCTTCTTTCCGAGTGCCAGATTTTGTGACGTCAATTGCAGGAAAGACGCGTTTATCAGACAATTTACGATCCAGAACCACTTCACTATTGCCGGTACCCTTGAACTCTTCAAAGATCACCTCATCCATCCGTGACCCGGTTTCAATCAACGCAGTGGCGATAATCGTCAGTGAACCGCCTTGTTCCACATTTCGAGCGGCACCAAAAAAACGTTTAGGCCGCTGCAGCGCATTTGCATCAACGCCACCGGTCAATACCTTTCCTGATGATGGCACGACAGTGTTATACGCACGAGCCAAACGGGTAATTGAGTCAAGGAGAATTACAACATCGCGTTTATGTTCAACTAATCTTTTTGCTTTTTCGATGACCATGTCTGTAACTTGAACGTGCCGTAATGCTGGCTCATCAAAAGTTGACGATATCACCTCTCCATTTACAGACCGCTGCATATCTGTGACTTCTTCTGGACGCTCATCAATAAGCAGAACAATCAAATAAACTTCAGGATGGTTTACAGAAATTGCGTGCGCTATACTTTGCAGCATCATGGTTTTACCGGTACGTGGTGGAGCAACAATTAGCCCACGCTGACCTTTGCCTATAGGTGAGATCAGATCCATTACACGAGGAGTGTTATCTTTTCTATCAGGATCAAAGGGTAATTCCATAGTTAATTTTGAATCTGGATATAAAGGTGTCAAATTATCAAAATTAATCCGGTGGCGTACAGAATCAGGATCTTCAAAATTTATCGATTCAACTTTTAACAAAGCAAAGTAACGCTCGCCATCTTTAGGGGCTCTAATCTCACCCTCAACGGTGTCACCGGTCCGTAAACCGAACCGTCTTACCTGGCTAGGTGAAATATAAATATCATCGGGACCTGGGAGATAATTTGATTCTGGAGCGCGCAAAAATCCAAAACCGTCGGACAAAACTTCTAGTACACCTGTGCCACGAATGACCACTTCGTTCTCGGCTAACTGTTTAAGAATTGCAAACATCATATCTTGCGTTCGCAAAGTTGACGCGTTTTCTATTTCCAGCTCTTCGGCGTAAGCAAGCAACTCCGCCGCGCTTTTAGATTTTAGTTCTTGTAAATGCATCTCTTTGACCTTGGAACAAAGACATATGAAAGGAGGAATTTCGCAGGAGAAGGGACCCGCCACATAGTTTTAAGGGGGGATTTTAATCTATGTGTGAATATCGGCACTATTCATGCCATAAATAACTCGAACCTGTCAAATATTGTAGATTTAAACAATGGTGCTGCGATGACTAAAACGGTTCAACAATTGCCATAATTACAATAATTATCATCAAAATTGTAGGTACTTCATTCCACCACCTATATGCTTTTTCACTTAAGGCGATATCTTGCTCTAGTTGCCGACGCATCCGTGCAAAAACCATGTGTGCTGCGGTCATCAGAACAACACAAGTAAGTTTTACCCATATCCAGGGCATTACTAATAATTCAGGGTTCTGGTGTAAAAGCCACAAACCCAATAACCAAGACAAAATCATTGCTGGATTCATTATAGCTCTAAGGAGTCTACGCTCCATTAATTTGAATGTTTGTGCCCTTAAAGATTCAGCTTCAACCATCGCATGATAAACAAATAAGCGCGGCAGATATAATAATCCAGCCATCCATGACATAACGGCGATTAAATGAAACGCCTTTACCCATACATAATCCATTATTATTAACCCGCTTTAGTCCTGATGAAATCTATAAGATCCTGAATATGTTCTGGTGGTGTCTGTGGTACAACACCATGTCCTAAGTTAAATATGTGTGGTCTGTCTGCAAAGCAATCGATTATCCTACTAATTTCATCTTTCATTTGTTGACCGCCTGTAACAAGACATAAGGGATCCAAATTTCCTTGGATAGCTATATTTGAAGGTAAAGCGCAGTTCGCCCATAAAGGGTCTGTATTTTGATCAATAGCAATGCAATTAATGGCAACTTCGTTTGCGTAGTTAATCAGACCCTCACCAATACCTTTTGGAAAACTGATAAAGGGAAGGTCAATATTCTTTCTTTGTAAAATTTCTAGTAACCTCTGATGTGGTTTGTAAATCATTTCATCACGCCATTTGGCAGGAACAGCGCCCGCCCAACTGTCAAACAACATCAGAACATTTACACCTTGCTTTGCTTGAACAATTAAAAATTCAGCCACTTTCTCGGTTAAAATTTTTATGATCTCAATCGCTTCACCAGGTTTTTGCCATAGAAATGACTTTGTGTTTGAAAAATCGCGTGAGCTGCCCCCTTCAAATAAGTAAGTCATTAATGTCCAGGGCGCGCCGGAAAACCCAATAAGAGCTGTTTTAGCTGGTAAAGTTTGCCTAGTTAATTTTACAGCATTTCCAACAGCTTTATACTTATTTGAAAGGTCTTTATCAGCAAAAATTTCTATATCTTTAAAAGAACTTAAAATGTCTAATTTAGGCCCTACACCGTCTATGAAACGAACATTCCTTTTCATTGCCCATGGAATTAGAAGTATATCTGAAAATATTATAGATGCGTCAAATTGATAGCGTGTTATTGGTTGAATTGTCACTTCACAGGCTTTATCTGGATTCAAACAAAAGGAGATAAAATCAGGTTCTGTTTGTCTGATCGCTTTATATTCAGGAAGGTAACGTCCTGCTTGTCGCATGATCCAGATTGGTGGTGGATCTGAGCGTTTTCCAGATAAGGTATCAATAAATCTCATGTTTCATACTTCTATATTTTTATTATATAAGGTTGTTGTAATAGTAGTGTTTGTGAAAAATTTAAATACAGTAATTAAGAATTTTAACCACAAAGTTATCCACAAAAAACTTTTGACGGAATAAGAATTTATCAAAACAAATCAATTATACCACTTCTTTATCTATTTGGTCCCCACATACCAAATTTGAATAATCTATGTTTTACAGTTGAGATAATAAGTTAGAAAAAATGTTCATAAAAAGGATAGATCAACATAATTTTGCAAAGTGTCCCCTGAAATGAGTGTTTTCAACATCGAAAATATGTGTGTTAGAGCTATGTGTATCAGCTAACGAAAACGGACTGCATATATAATAAGCATAATTATGACCCATTCATCATTACACATTCATTTAGTTTCTGATTCTACAGGCGAAACTGTTCATCAGGTTGCACGTGCTGCACTAGCCCAATTTCCTGATGTGCAGATATTCGAGCATGTTTGGACCTTGGTACGCACCCCTGCTCATGTTGACACCATTGCATCAGCTCTGAAACGCAATCCTGGCATTCTTTTGTACTCAGTTGTGAATCCTGAAATAAGGAATTCAATTGAAGATCTTTGCCTAAAAAATAGCATTCCCAGTCTGTCAGTTCTCGATCCGCTCATGGATATGCTCAGCTCTGTCCTTGGATATCGGCAAAACACCCAGCCTGGAAGTCAACATAAATTGGACAAAGCTTATTTTGACAGAATGGCAGCTGTAGAGTTTGCTGTAAATCATGATGACGGGCTAAATATGGACAGGCTAAAGGATGCACAAATTTTGTTGGTTGGTGTATCACGTACATCCAAGACACCAACATCAATGTATTTGGCTAACCGTGGTTATCGCGTTGCTAATTATGCATTAGTACCAAACGTTGACTTTCCTTTGCATTTACTAAAAGACACGCCTGACTTATTTGTTGTTGGTCTAACAACAGATGCAAAAAGACTATCCATGGTCAGACGGAACCGCTTGCAACACATGTCTGACGTCCAGAATGACACCTATGCAGATATCGACACTATAAATGATGAGCTGAGATCAGCGCGCCTACTGTTTTCTAGACAAAATTGGCCAGTTTTGGATGTATCACGGCGGTCTATTGAGGAAACAGCGGCTGCTATTCTTCATTTATTTGTGAATAAGCGTGAAGAGAAACTGAACGCAAAAATTTCTGACGAGGCAGCCCTATGACAAAATGGTCTTTATCTGGCCAGCCTTTAATCCTTGCTTCTGCAAGTTTGACACGTGCTAGGATGTTAGACGCAGCTAACCTTCTATTTAAGATTGTCCCGGCAGAACTTGATGAAGAGTCCATAAAACATAGTGCGTTGCAAAATGGATATTCTTTTGAGGAGCTTGTGATATTGTTGGCTGAACTCAAAGCTGAGACTGTCAGTCAACAACACATTGGTCATGTTTTAGGCTGTGACCAAATTCTGGTTTGTGCTAAACAGCTGCTCAGCAAACCTAAGAATCTGGCTGAGGCAAAGACACATCTTTTGGCCCTGCAGGGCCGGAAGCATGTGTTGATAACAGCTTGTGTTCTGTTTTATCATCAAAAGCGAATATGGCATCATCTTTCAACATCAACCCTGATGATGCGGTCTCTATCTGAGGCTGAGATTGACAATTATATAGCTGGTTTTCCGGAGGCTTGTATGTCTACATCTGGTGCTTATCAGGTTGAAACGGGGGGTGCACATCTTTTTACTGACATTGCTGGGTCATATTATGACATATTGGGACTTCCTATGTTGCCTTTAATGGCGTTCTTACGTGAACGTGGCCTCACAGTTGGAAAAACAGGCTGAAAGATGCTTATTGTTGGTTTAACAGGGTCTATAGCAACAGGAAAATCAGCAGCGTCGGCTATGCTTCGTCGATTAAATTTTCAAGTTCATGATTCCGATAAAGCCGCGCATCAGCTTATGGGCCCAGGCGGTCGCGCGGTTGATGATATAGTGTCTTTGTTTGGCTCGGAAGTGGTAAATATGGCTTCAGGTGTAGATCGAATCTGGTTAGGTAATATTGTGTTTGCCAATCCAGCCAAAAGAGTTCTTCTAGAGCAGATCCTACACCCGCTCATCCGCGAGCAAAAACAAAGATTTATTCAGCAAAACAGAAATCAGCGCAGAAAAGCGGTATTTTTGGATGTGCCTTTGTTATTTGAAACAGGTGGTGATCGTGATTGTGATCGTGTAATCACTATGTGGTGTCCAGCATTCCTACAATCTGTTCGCGCTTTGCGGCGGCGGGGCATGACAGAGGAAAAACTCTCATCTGTTGTGAACGCACAATGGCCACAATCAAAAAAATGTCATTTATCTGACCTTGCACTCCCATCGTCCTTAGGCCAGGGTGAAACATTCAGGCGCCTAAAGAGATGGTTAAGAACAGAGAACCTTATTTGACAGAAAGGTCCGTTAAGCTCATGCGTCACTTGGTTCTCGATACCGAAACAACTGGATTATCTGCAACGGAAGGTCATCGCGTTATTGAAATTGGTGCTGTAGAAATGGTAAATCTTTCTGTTACTGGCCGATCTCTTCATCTGTATATAAATCCAGAACGTGACATAGATGTCGGTGCACAAGAAATACATGGGTTATCTTCTGAATTTCTAGCAGACAAGCCAGTATTTGCTGATATTTTGACTGAATTTACAAACTTTATTAAAGATGATCCGCTGGTGATTCACAATGCGCCCTTTGATATAGGGTTTTTGAATGCTGAGTTTTCACGTTGTGGTCATCCGCCTTTGTCTATGGAGCGTGTGATCGACACTCTACCACTAGCTCGCCAAAAATATCCAGGTGCTCAAGCCAGTTTGGACGCGTTATGCAGACGATTTGGTGTTGATAATTCACACCGTGATTTGCACGGTGCTTTGATTGATGCTGACCTTCTAGCTTCTGTATTTGTGGAATTGAAAGGTGGTCGCCAACCGGGTTTGAAATTGGATGAGGGCACAGAAAACGATCCATCAAAGGTAGGTATATCTGACGGGGATACAAATCTTTCTGGATTTATTCTACGCAAACGTTCTGTGCGACCTGCACGCATATTCTCGGTATCTGATATTGAAACTGCTGCACATAAGGACTTGTTGGCGAAGATGAATAATCCGATTTGGCTACGTTGAATGTCTTTGGAAACGATTATTCAGAAGATGAATTGGGCTCCCTTTTATCTTTCTGGTCAGAATTTGAAACATTATTTTGATATAGAGCAATAAAATCTATTGGGTTAAGGTTAAGAGGCAAAAAGCCACCATCACGAGTTGTATCTGACATGATTGCGCGTGCAAATGGAAATAGTAAGCGTGGTCCTTCGATCATCATTAGTGGCTGGATATTGTCGTCGCTAATATTGGTTGCCGACATCAAACCAGCATAAGAAAGTTCAGCAACAAAGAGTGTTTTCTCTTCAACTTTTGCAGTCGCTGTTAATATCAACTCAACTTCAAACAAGGTTTCATTAATGCGCTTTGCGGTAACATTTACTCCGATTTGCACATCTGGCTGACCGAGAGTTTTTATAAAACAATCTGGTGCGGCTGGGCTTTCAAAGGATAAATCTTTCACATATTGTGCGTGCACGCTGATTTGCTGTTGGGTCTCAGATGATGAGTCTTTTTCTGCCATTTTTTCGTTTACTCTCAAAGAAGGGTGATTGAAGACTACGAGAGTCTGTTTTTTGTATCTAACAGTCCATTAGTTATCTCTCAAGTTTTCTAAAAAATTTGTGGTTATTTTTGCGGATCGTCCTTTGATTCGTATTGCCCTTCTATAAATTCGCCCTCCAAGGGTTTTTGATGAGTGTAAAATGAGGGTCTTTTTTGTTTTGAATCTTTATAGCTGTAGTCAGAAAAACCGTCTTCTGATCTAAATTGCGAGGAAAAGCCTGTGAAGAAACTTGATGAATAAACAGTTTCACCCAGCCAGCTAAGAAGAGATTGGCCAATCAGCACCCGCAGAACCGGTATAAAGCAAAGAAGACCAATAAAATCCGTTACGTACCCTGGCAGAAGCATCAAAACTGCACCCAACACAAGAGACGCCCCACTAGCTAGAGTTGATGTATTCATCTCTCCTTTGCTAATACCGCTTTGCCATTGTTTTAAAACCCATGTACCTTGACGTTTCATCAGAGCAATTCCAATAAAAGCGGTGATAAATATGCCTAGAAAAGTAACTAATCCACCAACAGCATTGCCGATTGCAATGAACGCTTCGAATTCAATCCAGCCATAAATCCCAAAAAAAATGAGAAGAAGAAGAGGCATTTTTATCCCTTTGCTTGTAACTTGGCCCAGTAAAGCCTATTTCTACTAGTTATAAGGTAGATATGGGTAGTGATTGTTAAGATACAATCTGTTACTCTTTTTGCCGTATTTAGAAAACAGATTAACTCTCTGGCTATTTGTGACGTGAACCATGCCTTTTATTGATATTCTCATTTTCGCAGCTATTGCGTTGTTTTTAATTTTCCGCTTAAGGTCCATTCTGGGCAGTCGTGACGGCTTTGAACAAAAACGCCCCGAACAATCCACTTTTGATGGAACCGCTCAAACGGATAATGACAATGTTCCTAAAAAAATTGTTCCTTTGCGAACTAAAAAGGCCGCCTCAAAAACAGCAAATGGACAAGGCCTTGAAGCTGTCCGACAGGCAGACCCTTTATTTAGAGATGATGAGTTTATGCAAGGTGCTGCTAGTGCATTCAGCATGGTTTTGCAGGCATTTGCTGATGGGGATCTGTCCACTTTGCGGCGTCTGTTGGCTTTTGAACTCTATGAGGAGTTTGCACGGAGCATACATACCCGCAATAAAGAAGGTGACCAGCTTACGATTAATGTTCATGCGATCAATGATGTTCAGCTCACAGATGGGTCGGTGAAAGATTTCATTGCGTCTGTAACTGTCACATTTGTTAGTGAACAAAGTCGTACAGTTAAAAACAACGCTGGAGATATAGTCGAGGATGAATCAGAAGAACGGGCCGTTATTACTGATATCTGGATTTTCGAACGTGATACGCAATTGGATGACCCAAATTGGAAGCTGGTTGAAACACAAAATGAGGTTGACAGCTGATTAGACCTAGAAGGCATCTCCTAAAAGAACAGAATTTAATCAAAAAAAGGCATTTATGGGACACAACGGCAAAGACATTCCGCTAGATCCTACAGGGCGGCATGATGATGAAAAGATACTATGGGAAAAAGTGACCCAAAGCGTCAGAAGAATGAACCCGCAGCCAGCTTTTCAAACACCGAAGCAGGGAGGGGCCCTCAAGACAGGGCCACAGAAAACAAGTTGGATTGATCGCTCCCAGTCTGTTCAAGCAAAAGCCAAAACATTGCCTGACAAAACAATGCCAGCGGACTTTCGGCTGGGTGAAACGTCTGGTATTGACGGGACATCAGCTCGTCGGATGCAACGTGGCCAGGTGCCTATAGAAGATAGATTAGATTTACATGGTCTGTCGCAAGAAGAAGCGCAGAAAGAAGTTAAAGTCTTTATTGGAAGTGCTGTGCAGAAAAACTTTCGGCATGTGTTGATCATCACCGGAAAGGGCCGTGACGGACACGGCATTCTGCGTGAGAAGGTCCCAGAGTGGTTGAAAGATGCGCCGCTGTGCTACCATTTAAATGCAATTTCATATGCCCAGCCAAAAGATGGCGGAAAAGGCGCATTGTACATCCGTCTGAAACGTCAGCGTGAAAAGACAAAATGACTCCTTTTGGCCTTAAATCAAGACAATTACGACGCCAGAAAGGCGTGACTTTGCAAGAACAGGCAGCAGTGCTGGGCGTATCAGCCGCCTATATTTCAGCACTTGAACACGGCCAAAGGGGCAAGCCCTCACCGGCTTTTGTTGACCAGATATGTGTATGGTTTGGATTGATATGGGATGATGCTGAGCAGCTGAAATATTTAGCGCAGATGTCGCACCCAAAGCCAACAATGAAGACAGGCGGTCTATCAGCTGAAGCAACATTTTTGGCTAATTTGCTTGCACAGAACATTGACCGGCTGTCTGACGTTCAGTGTTCAGATTTAAATGAAGTCCTGAACAGCCAGTTAGGAACTGGTAAATTATCTGCTTACATTTCATCTAGTGTGGATGAAGCGTCCACTGATAAGGCGTGAGCTTCATCTGGCATTTTTAATGGAAAGCTGGTATCACGTCACTCAAATAGTGAATAGGTTCACAATAGAGTAAGGCGGTCCGCCATGTCACGTATTGCGCAAATTGAAAGAAAAACTAGAGAAACACACATAACTGTCTCACTGAATATTGACGGCACTGGCCTGGCTGATATCAATACAGGCATTGGGTTTCTTGACCACATGCTGGAACAACTCGCCCGACACAGCTTCATGGATATCACCCTTAAAGCAGATGGTGATATCCATATCGATGACCACCACACTACCGAAGATACAGGATGGGCGATCGGTGCAGCCTTGGACAAGGCCCTTGAGGAGCGTGCGGGAATTAACCGCTATGCGAACAGCTATGTGCCTATGGATGAATGTCTCAGCCGAGTGATTTTGGATGTATCTGGCCGACCATTTTTGATTTGGCAGGTTGATTTACCTGCGGAAAAGCTTGGTACCATGGAAACAGAATTATTTCGAGAATGGTTTCAGGCCTTTGCGATGAGTGCTGGGTTGACCCTGCATGTAAAAAATGAATATGGCGAAAACACACACCATATTATTGAAAGCTGTTTTAAGGCTCTGGCCCGTGCTTTGCGCCAAGCCACTGAAATTGACCCCCGTGGTGACGGGCGCATACCTTCAACAAAAGGTGTGCTAGGCGGATCTTTATAAAATAGGCGTCAGATGAAAATTGGAATCATAGATTATGGGTCAGGTAATCTACATTCTGTCCAAAACGCTATTCGTCAGGCAGCCTCAGTTGCCTGTCCCAGTGATGAAATTGAACGAATCACGTCATCACACGATTTAAAAAGCTGCGACCGGATCATTTTACCAGGTGTTGGTCACTTTGCTGACTGTTATGCTGGTTTGTCTGCAATAGAGGACATGATCGACACTTTGAATGATCTTGTTAGGGTTCAGGCACGACCGTTTCTTGGTATATGTGTCGGCATGCAGCTTCTCGCTGATTTGGGTAATGAGGGTGGCACAACTGTTCCCGGTTTGGGCTGGATTCCGGGAGATGTGATCCATCTTGGCGAGAAGATGGACAAGCAGAATATATCCACTTTGAAAATTCCGCATATGGGTTGGAACCAATTGCAGCTTCATCAGCCAAACCACCCTGTCTTGGCACAAATGCGAACCCAGATGCAGGTTTACTTTGTACATAGCTATATATTTCAGTTAGCCCAACCATCGCATTGTCTTGCCACAGCTGTATATGGTGTGGATGTGGCGGCGGTGATTGGGCACGAAAATGTAATTGCTACGCAATTTCACCCTGAAAAAAGCCAGCAAGCTGGTCAGTGTTTTTTGCAAGAGTTTCTCAAATGGCAGCCTTGATAACGAAACAGTCGACAAAGTGGTGGCATAAATGACTCCCCCCCCCCAAGGCAGACAGCCTCTCGTGACTGTTGAAATGGTCACAGAACTTAATGCCTATGACATTTCTGAACTTTGTGACGCAACAGAAGAAGCGATTGATGCTGGTGGTGGTTTTGGCTGGCTGGCACCTCCTCCTCGCACAATTCTAGAAGATTATTGGCGCGGTGCGCTACTCATTCCCAATGTGACCTTGTTTCTAGGAAAGTTGGATCATGTAATTGCTGGTTCATGCCAGATCGTTAGCCCACCCCGCAATAATGAGGCGCAGGCACTTGCATGCCAACTGAGGACTTTTTTTTTGGCCCCTTGGGCACGAGGCCACGGCCTTGCTGGAAAGCTTGTTGCTGAGGCAGAAGACTTCGCTCTTTCAGAAGGATTTAAGATTTTGAACCTCGATGTTCGGGCAACACAGGACAGGGCTATTCGGGCTTTCCGTTTACGTGGATACCAGCAATTTGGCACAAATCCGTTTTATGCTTATGTTGGTGGTGAATTTATTCCTGGCTTGTACTTCAGTAAACTTTTGCAGACGCGATAACGTCTGTTTTCTTAACAGAAGGCATATTTATCTTGTGATCACACTTTATCCAGCTATCGATTTGAAAGAAGGCCAGGCTGTCCGCCTGTTTCAAGGCGATTTTAATAAGCTTACAGTTTATGCTCCAGACCCAGGCGCACAAGCCAAAAAATTTGCTGATTCGGGGTGTAAATGGGTCCATGTTGTAGACCTCGACGGTGCTGTGGCTGGTGAAAGCCGGAACAATGTCGCGGTGAAAGATATCCTTAAAACTGGTGTGAAGGTGCAGTTGGGAGGTGGCATTCGAACAATGAAGAACATCGAGACATTACTGTCTATAGGAATTAGTCGTGTCGTTCTAGGTACAGTGGCCTTGAAGGACCCTGAGCTGGTGAAAGAAGCGGCATCGTCTTTTCCAGGGCAGATTGTGGTTGGTGCAGACGCACGTGAGGGAATGGTTGCGGCTGAAGGTTGGCTTGAAACAAGTCAGGTTAAGACTGTTGATCTTGTTCGCCGGTTTGAAGATTGTGGCGTGGCCGCAGTTATTTTTACAGATATTGCGCGCGATGGCGCATTAAGTGGTGTGAATTCTCAAGCCACGTCAGATCTGGCGTCTGCTGTATCTATCCCCGTTATTGCGTCTGGAGGTGTGCGTGGGCTTGAAGATATCTATGCCTGTGCAGCATTAGCTCATAAAGGTCTTGAAGGGGTGATCACAGGACGGGCCCTTTATGATGGGCGTATTGATCTGAAACAGGCCCTTTCAGCGGCTAAAGGAGAGCTATGTTAAGCGCGCGTGTTATACCTTGTCTTGATGTGCATGAAGGCCGTGTAGTCAAGGGTGTTAATTTTGTTAATTTAGTTGATGCAGGTGATCCTGTTGAACAGGCACGTATTTATGATGCCTCTGGTGCCGACGAGTTATGCTTTTTGGATATCACAGCAACCCATGAGGGTCGTGAGACAATATACGAGGTGATTTCTCGGACAGCAGATCAGTGTTTTATGCCGCTTACTGTCGGCGGAGGTGTGCGTAAAGTTAGTGATTTTCGCAAACTGCTTCTATGTGGCGCTGATAAAATATCTATTAATTCTGCGGCTGTTAAAGACCCTGCCCTGATTGCGCGTGCTGCAGACAAATTTGGTAGTCAATGCGTTGTTCTAGCAATTGATGCGCGATTAAATAAGACTGGTATGTTTGAAGTTACTACACATGGCGGTAGGCAGCCAACGGGCATTGACGCGGTTGTTTGGGCTGAACAAGCTGCCGACTTGGGTGCCGGTGAAATTTTGCTGACTTCTATGCGCGGTGATGGCACTCAGGATGGTTTTGATCTGCCACTGACACGAGCGGTCAGTGATGCAGTTAATATACCTGTGATCGCATCGGGTGGAGCTGGCCAGCCCAAACACTTCGCACAAGCTGTGTTGGAGGGACATGCCAGCGCTGTTTTGGCTGCATCTGTGTTCCATTTTGGACAATTTACAATTGATGAGGCAAAATTAGCAATGCAGGAGGCTGGCGTACCTGTGCGCCGCCTAAATTCTGATAAAGGCTGAGAGGTGAAAATACAGATGGCTGATCAGATAAACAAAGTTGATCTCAGACATAGCCTTGACAGGCTTTATGACGTTATAGCAAGCCGCAAAGATGAGTCACCTGAAGACAGTTATACGGCCCAGCTGTTTGCAAATGCACCTGCGAAACCAGCTCGCAAATTATGTGAAGAAGCAACAGAAGTCCTAATTGAAGCATTGAGTCAAAATAAGGTTAAATTAATCGCTGAATCAGCTGACCTGTTATATCATCTCCTTGTGGTATGGGCGGCAGCTGACATTGATCCACAGGATGTTTGGCAGGAGCTTGATCGAAGACAAGGTACCTCTGGCCTTGTTGAAAAACAAAGCCGCCAGCTTTAATAAACAAAATTTTCTAGTCTTAAGGAGACAATAATGAGCCGACCTGCCTATGATAATCAAAATATATTTGCTCGCATTCTGCGCGGTGAAATCCCCTGTGAAAAGGTCGATGAATGCCCGCACACACTCAGTTTTTCAGATATTCAACCACGAGCCCCTGTTCATATACTGGTAATACCAAAAGGTTCCTATGTGGACATAGTTGATTTTGCAGCACATGCTCCGGCAGAGGAACAGGCTGCATTTGTAGCGGCGCTGGGTCGTGTGGCCCACCAGCAAGGCGTTGCAGAATCAGGATTTCGCCTGATTGCCAATACAGGACAGAACGGTCATCAGGAGGTCCCTCATCTGCACGTGCATATTCTTGGCGGCGAGCCCCTTGGGCCGATGAGCTCACGTCCTAGCTGATTTTGCAACATAATCTCATATCAAATTAACTTATCTGAACCTAAGAAAGACATTGCTTCACAGGAGGAGCGGCAGGCTTTCTTTGGCGATGGACAAACACAGCCTATTCACCTGTGGTTTAAACATGATGATAAGGATTCTTTTAATTATAGATGATTTAGCAATGTCTGGTCAGTTATTGTTCTGCCTATCTGGTTTCACCAAGTCATTTTTATAATGATCGGCAAGATTCTCTTCAACGACTTCCCAAAGTTGGGTCGCGCAATTTATGCCTGTGAAACGATGTATTTCCCGTATGCCTGTTGGCGATGTGACATTTATTTCTGTCAGATAATTGCCAATAACATCGATACCCACAAAAAGTAATCCCCTCTGTCTCAATTCAGGCCCAATTCGCTCACAGATGTGGTAATCGCGTTCAGAAAGTTCAACATGACATGCAGTACCCCCAACATGCAAGTTTGAGCGTGCTTCACCATCTTGTGGAATACGGTTGATAGCTCCCGCAGGCTGGCCATCTACCAAAATTATTCTTTTATCGCCCTTTCTGACTTCTGGAAGAAAAGCCTGTGCCATTATAGGTTCGCGGTTTTGTGAGAAAAACATTTCAAGCAAGGCATTTAAATTCTGATCGTCAGGCTGAAGTCGGAAAACTCCTGCACCACCATTTCCATAAAGCGGTTTTATAATTATGTCCTTGTATTTTGTTCTGAATGCGCGAATTACATTTGAATCACGGCTGATTACAGTGGGTGGCATCAGGTCGGCAAATCGGGTTACAAGAAGTTTTTCTGGTGCATTCCGCACCTCGGCCGGATTGTTTACTACTAAGGTTTTTGCGGGTAACATTTCCAACAGATGTGTTGCGGTGATATACGCCATATCAAAGGGTGGATCTTGACGCATCAAAATCACATCCATATCAAGTAACTGCCGCTTTTCCAGCGCCCCTGTCTCAAAAAACTCATCAGAATTATCAAATAATGTCAGGGCTTGTCCGTAGGCAGATATTTGCCCCTCCTCATAACTCAGCTGGTCAGGAGTATAATACCATAAATGATGACCTCTTGCTTGGGCTTCCAGCCCGAGCGCAAAACTTGTATCACCTATGATATCCAGTTTTTCGATCGGATCCATCTGAATGGCCACACGTAAAGGCATTTGATTTCAGTCTCGTTTGTCAGTTGACAAAATGATGTAGTTGACCACCTTTTTAGCAAAGCGGAGCGCTTGAGCATGTGTTATCACACGCTCACGCTCTTTTTCATTTGCCGCAACACCAGACAAATAGACGATGCCGTTTACAACATCAATTGAATAATTCAATGAAGAAATTTCTTGATCACCAATAAGAGCAGCACGCAATTGCGCACTGGCAGCTAGGTCTTTAGCTGTGGTTTTTAGAGATTTATCGCTAACAATTTGGATCTCATTAATCACTTCTTTTACGCCCTTGATTTCCCATGCTAGACGCGTCGCCAGAATTTTTTGATCTTGGGTGTCCAGCTTCCCCGTCATTAACACAGCACCATTGCTCACAGAGCTCTGAATTCCTGTAACAAGAGAAGTATCGTTCTGAATAAATTTGTCTGTCAGTTTGGCTTCGATTACCGTATCTGAAACAGACGTTGAAAATCCTTTTTCTGTAGTCGAGGCTGCCACGGCGGCGGTGCCGAGACCCACCGCAGTTTCAATACAGCTTGTCAGGGCAAATGATGACAAAAGTAGCATGAAGCCGGGGATCAAAAACTGTCGAAACATAAGTGTTAAGTCTTTCTGAGGATAGCGTTCGCCTTAGTTACCTGGCCATGCTCATCCAGTTTGCGTTGCAGAATATAATCCCTAATTATTTACAGCAACTCTGTGGCGTTGCCAAGCTCCAAGCTGTCTTGAAACTATATCTTGGATATGAATTTTTTGTTAGATCTCATATTTGGTGAAATATGAACCACCTTCTGCAAAGACTGATTGCTCATTTGATTTGTATGGTGCTTTAGTTCAAAACTGGCATATGAGCTGTTTTTGGTCTCCCGTCTGGACTGAAAATGGAGTTCTCAAACGGGGGTTATTCTGTTGGGAGCTTTTTATGCAGGCAAAGGTGGATCTATGAAACTACAATCCTGAGTGTCTCTTCATTAAGAATTCAATGTAACTGAAAGGTGTTTTATAACACTAGTTCAACTAGCGATAGCCTTTTAGAACAGGGTTCTAAAAGATGAGGCACTCAAACTCTCTTTAATCTCTATTTACGCAGCGTCTGTATTTATTGGGCTTATGTGGTCATTACAATTTGTTTCATAGTGCAATTTATACTTTAGTGCTCGTTCTACATTTTGGATATACACAGCCTTTATGTCTCATTTTTACTTACTGATAGGGCGAGCTGATATATCTTTTTGTGGGGCAGGCCGGACAAATCTTCTACTTCCTTCACTGCATCGCGCAAGCTCATCTTGTGCATGCGCGTGCGAAGCAGTTCGCTTATTTTTTCAATACTGACCTGAGTGGAGTGTTTTTCTGCACCTTCCACCACTAAAACCAGTTCACCCTTTAAAATAGGGGCACCCTCAAACTGTTTAGCTAGATCGACTAGCATGCCCCGATAAAGTGTTTCGTGCAGCTTCGTAAGCTCACGCGCAATAACACAATATCTGTTGCCATAGATTCCAGCCATCATTTTAAGGGTTTCGGCAAGCCTTCTTGGGGTTTCGAACCAAATCTGCGTCATTGTTAAAAGGCGACTTTCTTCCAGTGCATCTCTGGCTGCTTTTTTCTTTTGAGGAACAAAACCCTGGAATGAAAATCTATTGCTAGGTAGTCCAGAAAGGGTAAGGGCCATAATAGGGGCTGTTGGACCTGGCGCAGCTGTTACAGGGATATCATTTTCTAGGCATGCTGTGACTAGTTTGTATCCTGGGTCTGAAATCAAGGGAGTTCCTGCATCACTGGCTAAGGCAACTTGTTGGCCTGCTTTCATGACATTAATCAGCTTCGGTCGCACCTTGGCCCCATTGTGATCATGATAGGCCCATAATTCTGCTGAAGATGAAATGCTCAGTAGACTGAGTAGCTTGCGCGTTTGGCGCGTATCCTCACAAGCGATGATATCTGCCTGCGCCAGTAAGTGGGCGGCGCGCTGTGTGATATCTCCTAAATTACCTATTGGTGTTGATATAATTATGAGCATTGGTTTTCACTTTGTCTTTGAGCCCTGTCTGAATTCTTCATTAATTGTTTTTATTTTCTCTTTGCCACAATTGTCACATAGCGGCAGTATAGACGAACATGAAAGCTGGGCTGTCAACAGGATATTTTTCGTTTATGTTTAAAAGCAATAGAAAAACGAAAATCTACGACTTCGTGTTAGGTATGGTTTGCTTGATATATTTGGTTTCTTGTCAGCCATCTACTCCGTCTGTTCAGACAACAGCTGAGAGAGCACCTCTGCAGGATAGGTCCGTCCCCCAACTCAGGCAAGCAGATGTGCCTGACATTGTTGGGGACCTTATTGATCAAGTTGAAGAAGAGCAAATTACTCCACTTGAGGAAGTTGCTTTGGTAGCGAATAGGCCTGCTGTTTCTTTGCCTGTTGACAATGTGCGCAGCCGCCTTGCTGAAGAGGCATTGAATGCCGCACTTGGCCTGTTAAAGACAAAAAAGCCAAGAGATTTGTTGCCAGCTCAATCTTTCAGTTTGCCTCAAAAAGATGTTACAAATTTGCGAATTGGGTTTTTATTGCCTTTCTCAGGTAACTTCGAAACTCTGGGCAGAGATATAGCTGGCGGTGCTGAAATGGCGTTGTTCCAGATACAGGATCCCGAAATTGATATCGTTTTTTTTGATACAAAAGGTGGCCTTCAGGCAGAACAGTCTGCGCGTCAAGCAATTGCCTCAAATGTGGATATTGTTGTTGGTCCTTTGTTCACATCAGCTGTTCAAAAAGCACGCCCAATATTAGCTGCTTCGTCTATTCCGGTTCTTGCACTTTCAAATAATGTGCAGTCAGCCTCACCAGGAAACTGGGTGTTAGGCTATTTGCCCGAGCAACAGATTGACCATTTATTGGGGTTTGTTATTGGTGAGAACAAGACAAGGATTGCCATATTGGCATCAGAAGACCCCTTTGGGACGCAAATTCTTGGGCATGCTGTTAAACGACTTTCCCAGTTTGGTTTGAGGCCTGCGCAGACCACGGTGCTCACTCCAACCGTTCTGGCTGATGATGACAGTTTAAAAGAAGCTATAAAAATGTTTAGCCGTTACAGAAAGCCAGACTCAGATGGGGACCCTTTGCCTGAACCAGCATATGATGTACTGATTTTAGCGGGGCAGCCTGATTTCATATTACGCACAGCTCCTGTATTGGCTTTTTATGATCTTGACCCTGAAAGAGTGACTTATCTAGGAACGGATTTATGGGCCCGGAAGGATCTTGTCAGTGAACCGTCATTGCAAGGCAGCATCATCACCCAAGCAAGTCTGCCGCCGTCAGGAGGGTTTGAAAAACATTGGCAGTCTGTGTTCAATAAGCCCTCAAATACTTTTGTGCGCCTAGGTTTTGATGCGTTTGCATTAATCGCTTTGACCAAACAGGAGATGACTCAAAAAGCAACCAAAGCAGCCTCAACACAAATGCGGCCTAAGGACATAGATTGGCGTGCTAGCTTGATTCGCAAGCAAGGGTTTCAGGGATTTAGTGGTCAATTCAATTTATTGCCTGACGGACGTAACCAACGTGAATATAAGCTGTTTCAGATCAGCAATAATAAAATCAGCTCATTTCAGCCTTGAGCTCATTTTCTGGCACATCCAACAGTCGGGACAGGATAGTGTTTAGTCGTAACCGCCCCTGCAGAGTTGTTCGCACAATATCGTTTTC
This sequence comes from uncultured SAR116 cluster alpha proteobacterium, assembly GCA_902523435.1. Taxonomy (GTDB): domain Bacteria; phylum Pseudomonadota; class Alphaproteobacteria; order Puniceispirillales; family Puniceispirillaceae; genus JADHLI01. The sequence goes on along the minus strand of CABYZM010000011.1, from coordinate 4,632 downwards.
TAATTCCAGCCACCCTTCTTGGATAAAAATATTCAGCCAGCCCTGATGAAGGACAAAATCTGCACCACCAAATTCTGGTGGCGGGGTCATAGGCCTCCCCTCACATAAGCGCAGGCCCATCATCCAATATTCTTCAAAACTCTGATGCATGGTCTCTATAATTTGTGTCTCACAACCATGACCCTTTTTGGTAACATCTGAAAGCCAGCCATCAGGACTTTTTCTATTCGCCGTATGAAAGCGTCCGTTAACTGTCGTCATTCGTCCATGCGCGCCTGGTCCGATTGCCAGCCAGTCTCCGGCTTTCCAATAATTCACATTATGCGCAGAAACCTGCCCATGTTTGGCATAATTTGAAACCTCATAAGCATGAAGGCCAGCTTTGCCCAACACTTCTTCTGTAACCACATATAAATGAGCAATGGCATCATTATCTGCGGTCAAAACATCGCCTTGCCTAGCTCGGGTATGAAATATAGTCCCAGTTTCAATGGTTAGCTGATAGCAGGATATATGCCCCACATCAAAGCTTAGAAGACTGGTAAGCTGTTCTGTCCAATTTGCAGCTGTCTGTTTTGGTAAGCCATAAATCAGGTCAGCGGATACAGAAGGGAAATGTTTTTTGGCAGCAGCAATAGCAGACAGGGCCTCTTTTGTATCATGTTCTCTACCCAGAAATTTTAGCCCAATTTCATCAAGTGACTGTATCCCAACAGAAACACGGTTTATGCCAGCATGCGCAAAGGCGCTTAATTTTTCTGTCTCAACAGAAGTTGGATTCATTTCTGCCGTAATTTCGATATTATCTGCTATTTTGAATAGGCCTGCTGCACAATCTATGATGTCAGCCGTAATCTGGGGGGGCATTAATGAGGGTGTCCCGCCCCCAAAAAAAAGAGTTTTCAATTCGATGTTTCTGTGATCGACTGAAAGAGCTTCAGCAGCTTGTCTTGCTCTGAAGTTTAGTTCTGCTAGGAGCGCCCATTTCCAAGCGGCGGTGTCAATTGTCTTTGCCACATGAGAATTGAAGTCACAATAAGGGCATTTTGCCAGACAAAATGGCCAATGCACATAGAGACTGACCGGATAATTTTTCAAGTTCAGCTTTGTAGGCATGCGCTGAGGAGTTGGGCAAAGGCATCCGCACGATGGCTGATCGCATGTTTATCCGATGGGTCCATTTCGCCAAATGTCTGCTGGCGGCCAAGTGGAGTGAAAATTGCGTCATATCCAAAGCCATTTTGACCTCTGGCTGGCCAGGTGATACTGCCATCGACCCTTCCCTCAAAACTTTCTGTATGCCCATCAGGCCAGGCCAGCGCCAATGCGCAAACAAATGAACAGCTTCTATCTGGATTGCTCCCAAGAAGTAAGGCTTCATTCACACGGCGCATAGCATGGTTAAAATCTTTTTCAGGGCCTGCCCAGCGAGCAGAATAGATGCCCGGGGCACCGCCAAGTGCATTTACGACAAGACCTGAATCATCTGCTAATGCAGGCAATTGTGCTGCTTTTGCAGCAAGCTCTGCTTTTAAGACAGCATTTTCGATAAAAGTCTGGCCGGTTTCCTCTGGTTCATTTAGTCCCAGCTCGCGCGCTCCAACAATATCAATCTCCAGCGGGCGCAGCAAATCAGCGATTTCAATAACTTTGCCCTGATTATGACTGGCAATCACAAGTCTATCCTTATGATTTAAAACTCGACTCATCTTACAATACAGTCCTGCTGTTAAAATATTCAGTCTAGCTGCTCAGGCTGGTCTAAGTTGGCGTGATGAGCTCAGCTGTAGCGAAAATAACGCAGCGCAGCCGTTTTGGGCAAGACTGAGCATCTGGCTGAATTGTTTTGGTGTGAAAGGTGTATGTTCAGCTGTGCCCTGAATTTCAACAATTCCACCGGTTGCTGTCAAAACGAAATTCGCATCTGTATGGGCGCTGCTGTCTTCATCATAATCCAAATCCAGAACAGGTCCTGCTTCTGTTATCCCGCAGGATACGGCAGCAACTTGATCGCGCAGCATAAAGCTCGAAGCCGCCCCTTTTTGGAGCAGCAGCTCACAAGCTAGTGATAACGCTATCCAGGCACCTGTGATCGAAGCCGTTCGCGTTCCGCCATCAGCCTGAATAACATCACAGTCAATTTTAATTTGGCGTTCACCAAGAGCACTTAGATCTGTGACAGCCCGCAAAGATCTTCCGATCAGACGCTGAATTTCCTGTGTTCGGCCGGACTGTTTGCCTCTCGCAGCTTCGCGTTCCATGCGTGAATGTGTTGCTCGTGGAAGCATACCATATTCAGCTGTCACCCAGCCTTGTCCGGTTCCCCGCAGAAAAGAGGGCACGCGTTCGTCAACAGATGCTGTGCAAATCACATGTGTTTGGCCAAACCTGATCAGACAGGATCCTTCCGCATAAGGTGAAAAATGGGGCTCAATACTGACTGACCGCATTTGATCTGCTGTACGGCCAGAAGGACGGAGAGAAGTCATTTTATGCTGCTGCCTTTACTATGTGCTGTCTGCAGAAAAATTTTGCAGCAGAACAAAACACGGTTATGTTAACTTTTAAATGTAATAACATAGCTGCAGAAAATAGGGTATCCCCATGACCTCACTTCCTGTTTTGGAAATAACCAAGCGAAGTCAGGAAATTTTCAATATTATTGTCAATAACTACCTCGAGACAGGAACGCCTGTCGGATCAGGTATGATTTCATCTCATCCAGAAATTGGTTTATCATCGGCATCCGTTCGGGCCATTATGGCAGAGCTTGAAGGTGCGGGATTGTTATTTTCACCCCATACATCATCAGGCAGGCTACCTACACATGCTGGTTTGCGTCTTTTTGTTGATGGGTTGATGGAATTGAGAAACACTCTTTCGGTAGACAGTGCGGCAGAATATGAACCGTTGGCTGTAGGTGACGGGCTGTCTGTGAATCAGGCGTTAGATAAAGCAAGTCTTGCCTTGTCCGGCTTGTCTAAATGTGCAGCCCTTGTGATGGCTCCAAGCGTCGATTTATTTGTAAATCATATTGAATTTGTGCCTGTTCAGGACAGGAAAATTCTGGTGATTCTCGTATTCTCGAATGGGCATGTTGAAAACCGGCTGATTGAAATGCCCGCTGGTATTCCTCCTCATTGTCTTGTTGAAGCGTCTAACTACATGAATGGTCATTACAAGGGAAAACCTCTCTCAACAATCGTTCAACTAGCTGATCAAGATCGGTTGCAGCATAAGGCAGAACTTGACCTTTTAACTAGTGATTTAATCGGGCGGGGTCTGGCTAGTTGGTCTGACGAAGACGCAATTGATGAGGCCTCATTGATCTTGAATGGGCAGGCCAACTTGCTTCAGGATGTCAAAGTTGCAGATGATTTAGCGCGGGTCCGCATGTTGTTTGATAAGCTGGAGATGCGAAGCCATGCGACTCAGCTGATGCAGTCTGTCATTTCAGCGGATGGCCTGCAAATATTTATTGGCTCTGAACATGATTTATTCTCTGAAACAGGCTGTTCGGTTGTCCTGTCGCCTTATCGGAACGCCGATAGACAAATTATTGGTGCGGTTGGCGTTATTGGACCGCGTCACATGAATTATGCGCGCATCATTCCTATGGTGGATTACACAAGCAATGCTATTGCCCGTTTCCTCAACTAGGTGCCAACATAGCCATTAAATAGCTTGAAACAATAGCGCGGTCAGGAATATGCAGAAGAATTGCATCAAGCCATTCCCGGCTGATCAAGCCCTCATGTGCTGCCATCACCGATGTGCTGACGATAAAGAAACCTAAAAAAACAAAAGCGAGCCCCGTTCGCATCCCAATACCCTGCCTGGCATCAATATAGCCTGCCTTTGTCTGATAAAGCTCAACAATTTCGTTTTGCAACTGAGGTAGTGGGGCATGGCAATCTGGGCAAAACAGAGGAAATTTGCCCTCGTCAGCTGATTTGTGGATGTTCTTATCGAATGAAGTGTCGCGCCCACAATCTGAACAACGCAGCTCGATTTGTCGGGATAGGGGTGCTGGCGAGGCTACAACAGGTACATAATAATGTTGATGGCAGTGATGACAGGCAACTGGCCAGTCACTGGCATATTTTAAATACTCAGGTACCACACCAACGACCTGACAATGGGGACAGGCAACTTTAATATTCATTTTGGTTTTTTCCGTTTTGCAGTAGACAGTTTTTTTGATGCGGATTTGCGGAAGGCTTTTTCTTTAGTTTTGTTCGGTGTTTTTGCCATTTTTTTTTGCTTTGGACTTGTTCTTTTGGCAGATGTGGTTTTGTTTGAGGGTGTTTTTAAAGCTTGCAGTCGAACTGCCATGCGCCTTTCAATTTCAGCATCGATCAAATTAGCCAGATGTTTAGCAAACGTTTGTTCTGTGGATTTAATTTCTAGTTTATCTGGAGGCACTGAAGTGGGCGTGTTTGTGCTAGCTGAATAAGGGTCTAGTTTTTCCTGTGCCGAGGGTTGTGGCCGCTCAAGTTTCTGATTATTTTTGTTTCCAGCAGCGATGACGGCCTGCCTGATCTCCAGAAATGGGTTGGCTTCCTGCTCTTTATCAGAATCTGTTTTTGCAGCAATTTTGGTGCGGTTATCATCCGCAAAAGCCGCATGCAA
>CABYZM010000010.1 GCA_902523435.1 uncultured SAR116 cluster alpha proteobacterium | reverse complement strand
TCAGGAAATTTTGTGGATAGTGGTCTTCGCTATGAGGATGCTGGTAGTTGTTATGCTGAAGCACAAAACACAGGCATGGAGATGAGAGAAATAGGAATGCCCCCACCAAATTTTACATGTGTTCCTGTAGCTGAAGGCAAAGAACTCAAGTTAGTTGTTCCTGCCGCTACACGCTCTTCATTTCCATTCAATTAGGTGGAGGTTTTAGTCAGCCAATCTTTAAGCTTAGAAAAGGAAACTGGCTATTGACACGCTAGTGGCCCGTTGAAAAGAAGAAATAAGTAACGATGAAATCAGTAGATGAATCTGGTAAAAATATCCTAGTTGTTGAGGGCAACCATGAAGGGCTCGTTACAAAGTGCAACGACGGCGAACTAGTCGGGGCAGCAGAGCGTTATGCCGCGGTTCTCCAAGGCCTAGAAAAAAATATGCAAATTACAATTACCCGCCCGCATTTTTCAAATGACCCTGCCCCTCCTGTTCATTGGCAAGATATAGATGGGGTGGTATTTACAGGTTCTGGCGTCTATTGGTCAGCAGACGAAGATGAGGCAGCGCCTGCCCGAAAAATAATGGAAGCAGCTTTTAAAAGCAGCATGCCTGTTTTTGGGTCATGCTATGGCATGCAGTTGGGGGTTGCTGTATTGGGTGGGCGAATTCGGGCCAATCCATTAGGTTCAGAAATCGCTATAGCCCGCGATATTCAGATAAATGACGCTGGTGAAAAACATGCATTATATAAAAATAAACCAACCCTATTCGACGCTTTATGTATGCACCGTGATGAAGTGCAACATACAGGGCATGCGGTAGATATCTTATCTGGAAATTCGCATTGTGCCATACAGGCTGTCGCGGCCAAGGCATCGGATATCCGATTTTGGGGAGTGCAATATCATCCTGAATTGCATTTTAGTGATATTGCTAGATGTCTTGAACGTTCTGATTTTGTGGATATTTTTGAAGCGCCATCCGCTATTGGGTTAAATGCTCCGGCAGGGCTTAGTAGGGAAGAAATCATTCATGATTTTCATCACCTAGATGAAGATAAGAATAGAGCGGCATTAAAAGAGCGTTATAATCTTAGCCAAACGGTTTTCAAAAGGTCGGTACATGAGTGTGAGCTTTCCAACTGGCTAGACAGTTTTTAAGATATTATAAAATGAGAAACTATTTAGGAAGACAATATGGTTGAGCGGAATAACCTAATCCGACTTGGCATTATTTTTCTCGCCCTCTTTTCTTACATAACTGCATCCGTTCCAGCCATGTCTTATGAAGAGCCAAAGTTCACAATCATCAAAAAGACTGATGTCTATGAGGTCAGACGATATGAGACACGAACAGTAGCAGAAGTGACTTATGGTGACGAAGATAACGGCTTCCGGGTTCTGTTTGATTATATATCTGGGGCGAATAAAGACATCCAAGAAATCCAAATGACAGTTCCAGTTACTCAATCCAAAGAAATTGATATGACTGCACCAGTCACTCAATCAGAAAACAATGGCCAGATGGTAATGAGGTTCTTTTTGCCCAGTAATTATTCAAAGCAAAATGCGCCAAAGCCAACTGATAAACGAGTTCAGATAATTGACCTGCCAGACGAGTATTTTGCTGTCATTTCATATTCCGGCTTTGCCTCTGATAGCAACTTTATAAAACACCATGAAGAATTAAAGGTTGCCATGGAGAGAGATGGCTTGATTGTGACAGGACCACCTTTGAAAGCAACCTATAACTCTCCATTCACTCCACCTTTCCTTAGACGCAACGAGGCAATGTACCCCCTAAAGTGGGACTAACGCCTCATCCAACACACACCCCATATACATAATACCCATACACCCCCAGTGGACCATGCATGGGTTGAGAAAAGTATTCTTAGGAGGTTCTGAGATTTCTGTTCTAGTATAAAGCACTGATATTTGAATTGTGCTTTGTGAAATATTGTTTGGAGAACAAATTGAAAGAAAAAAATGTTATTTTGATAAAACCTGGAGAGACATATCTAGGAGCTCAGGGCGTTACCTACAATGCAGGTGTATCGAGAAAGACTGCAGGCTCTCAGAAAGTGTGTATGAATGTTCTCCCTATGCCACCAGGAGTTCATTCAGTTCCCCATATTCACAAAGAAATCGAAACTATAGCATATTTGTTAGAGGGAGAGTGCACTCTGTTTCATGGGGATAATTTAGAGCAACAAACGCTGGTCAAAAAAGGTGAACAAATCTTCATTCCGGAAAACGTACCACATGCACCTTTTAACCAAAGTCAAAACGATTGTATTTGGGTGGTAATACATTCATCTGGAGATGACCAGGATGAACTAATTTCTATGCCAGAGTTATCAGCAGAACTTGAAAAACACAAATCACACTAGATAAGCTACTTTTTCAGTTCCTGTTGTAATTATCGCGTCAGAATCTATCATCTGTGCATTAAACATTTTTACACATCATGAGTCCTACCAAATGCATGATAATGCATATTGAAATTAAATATGATTGTGGAATTAGGTAAACTGTTGTTGCACGGTGCATTCAGACTGATAGCCTGAACTCATGCTTCACACGGAGACAAAATGTTAGCTGAGTTTACCAATAAGTGTCTTGCACGATATGGCGTCCATTATGGCTGGGTTATGGCGGCTCTTGTATTTATAACTACAATGGTCTCTTCTTCTGTATCCACCGTCCCTCAAATAATAATACTGCCTATAACGCAAGAGTTTGACTGGCAAATTTCAGATGTATCAAACGCTATTGGCCTAATGTATGTCGTATTAGCCTGTTTTGCTCCCTTTGCTAGTGCGTTAATGCTTAAGATTGGCGTTAGGAATGTTGTGTTAACGGCAGCAACAATGAATACCTGTGGTTTGTTTCTGATAACCCAAGCTGACCATAGCTGGCATTTATTACTTTCAGTTGGTGTTTTGATGGGGGCCGCCGCAGGCATTATAGGTGTCGGTTTAGCTGCAACAGTCGCTACACGCTGGTTTGTGCGCAGGCGCGGATTGGTCGTAGGCATTCTTGCCTCTGCCTTTGCTGCAGGTCAGTTATTGTTTGTTCCTTTGTTGGCGTGGTTGACTACCGTAGTTGATTGGAGGTACGCGCTCGTCATTCCAATAATTGGTGGTTTTTTTTCAGCGCTGTTGTTTCTACTATTTTCAAAAGACTGGCCATATGATTTAAGGCTTGCGCCTCTGGGTGAAAAAGAGCTGTTTACACCACCTAGGCATGATGGAAAAAACGCATTTGTAACCAGTCTTAACGTTTTGTTTAAATCGGCAAACGAGCCTGCATTCTGGATATTAGCTTCTACATTTATGATCTGTGGTTTATCGTCTACGGGTATTGTTGGCCAACATTTTATTCCCTTTTGCGCAGACAATAATGTCGGCATTGTTGCCGCATCTTCATATCTAGCCATTATGGGCATTTTCAACTTTATCGGTACGATCGGTTCGGGCTGGCTATCTGATAGATATAATAATTATCATTTACTGATGTGGTATTATGGTCTTAGGGCTTTATCGCTCCTGTATTTGCCGTATAGCGGTTTTGAATTTTATACATTAATTCTATGGGCTATTTTCTTCGGCCTGGATTTTATCGCTACCGTGCCACCTACTGTCCGTCTTGCAAGTAAGCATTTTGGTACAGTAAACGGACCAATTCTGTTCGGATGGATATTCGCCGCTCACCAGTTTGGTTCTGCCATTGCAGCCACCACTGCGGGGTGGGCTCGTGACACATTGCTGAGTTATGTTCCATCCTTTATCAGTGCAGGCATTTTAAGCGGGCTAGCAGTTTTTCTAATTATATTTTTCAAGAGAATAAGCGATCAACCAATTAGAAGAACATAATACCCACACCCCTCCTATGGCCCATGCATGGGTGGGTCACATGATGTGTAATCATGTTAAATGCACAGATAAGTGATGTAGCTAAGTGATATTATAAAGGTAGGTGTAAAAACACTTACCATGCTTCACTTTCCCTATACTCAGCAGGAACTCTGTAGATACATCATGTGATGTACAAACTGATGTACATTTCGTGCCTATTGACAGTGAAAGCAGGAAACTTAACCTATTGATAAGGCTTACATAGAGATGCAGCTTGGTGCATGGGTAGAGCATTTAACCTCTCCACCAGCACCATTTTCCTTGTATGAATTAATACAACCAATTGAATTTCTCCACTTCATGTGTATGCAGGCTTAACAGATGTATCGGGCTAAAGTCTCCCCATAACCTGATTTCATGTATAAAAAACATCAATATCATGTCGTTTACACAGTCCTAAACACAAAATTTTGCAAGCCTAACTAAGTTGCAAAAAAAATTGGTAAACATGCACACCAAAAACTTGAGGACTGATAGTTGGAAAGCAAAAGCTACAATCTTGCTCAAGAGGAACTCCCCCGTTGGATAAATACAACCCTCGGTGAACTCACCATTCAGGGAAAATTTTTGGAGTTATCAGAATTTTGTGAGCAGGTCATACAAGAATACCCTAATTCCATCATTATTTGGAATAATTTAGGTAATGCATATAGACAACTTCAAAAATTTGCAGAGGCATCCAATGCCTTTAGGAAGTTGCTGGCGCTAAATCCTACTTTATCTGATGGTCATTCTAACCTTGGCGCGACTTTCCAAGATATATCAGCATTTAACATAGCAATTGAATGCTATAAAACAGCAATTTGTCTAGACTCGAAAAATTTAAATGCGCATTACAATATGGGTCTCGCTCTTAAATCACAGGGCAAATACAGGGACGCAATTATATGTTTCAATCGCGCATTAGTTTTAAAAAACGATTTTGTTGAGGCGCATTGCAATTTAGCGGATGCTTACCGATGTGAGGGCCGTTTGGCTGAAGCCAAGGAGGCCTTCAATAAAGCATTCTCCATTCAACCTGATAATGTTTTTGCCAAACACATGTTAGATGCCTTAAAGGGTCAGAAAACCAAATCTCCACCAGATCAATTTGTGGAACAATTATTTGACCAATATGCACCCACATTTGAATATGAACTCGTTGAAAAGCTGAGATACGACCTCCCACCGATCTTAGGAGAACTAATTGTAAATAGAGTAGATGGAAAAGTTGTGGACTCAGTTTTGGATATGGGTTGTGGGACTGGTCTGTTTGGGGCTGAAATAAGAAGTTTCTGCCGAACGCTCGAAGGTGTTGATATTTCAAAACAAATGCTTCAAGTTGCTGAACATAAGAATATTTATGACAAGCTTACGCATAAAAATATAAGAGATTTTTTATCCGAAGCGGAATTAAATCATGATTATTTTGTAGCTGCAGATGTTTTTGAATACGTTGGAGATTTGTCTGAAATATTCAATTTGATAAGTAGCAAAACGCAGAAGCGGGTTACATTTATTTTTTCAACAGAGCACATCGACACATTTGACTATCGGTTGGAAAATACAGGGCGTTATTCACATTCTAAGCCTTATATTGAAAAGCTGTGCTGTGAATTCGGATATACCTTATCTCATTTCGAAATAATTAAACTTAGGAAAGAAATGCATTCGTTTCTTGATGGCGGGGTTTACATTTTAGAATCTAAAGTTGCCTAACCCAAGCATCGATTATTGGGGTGTACAGGTATTTTGTTGGTAACATTAGTAAGTAGGTATTTCCAATCAACAATATTTCTTGCCTTTAATTGGCTACTTTTCCACTAGTGACAGTTCCACACCGTTGTTCATTGGCACGTCATGAAAACTGCAATAATCAATCTCATCGAAACAGCCAACATTGATACCACAAATTTCTGGAGTAGTGCGTCTTTGATGGTGTGTCATAATTCCACACTTTGAGCAAAAATGGTGAGTGGCAACTTTCGTATTCCATTTATAATGGACTAGATTTTCAGCACCATTCTCAATTTCAACATCTTTGATTGGGCATGCCAACATAATGGCGCCACGACGTTTACAAAGGCTGCAATCACAGCGTCGGACAGCACTCATATCCAGGGTGCGTGGAATAGAGAACTGCACTGAACCACAATGACAATTGCCATGAAGTCTATCTTTTTTCATTTGCTTTATCCTTTCTACCCATTACCCGAACCTCTTCTTTTGTCCTAGTACATTTTATTAACTCACGATGATTTTTAATATGTTTATTGTGCATTAAATAAGCTTACAAATTAAATGACCCCACCCACGCATGAGAGCGATAGGAAGTACTCAGGTATTAGTTGTTAAAAAGAATGCATTTGAATCCTTAAATTTCTTTGATAGACTATTACGCAAACCACACTTTTTATCTGTCTGCTTTAAATGAGGTTATCAAAATACTTATATATATCAGAAACTGACATATGTTTCACAAGCGAAAGAATTGCGTTTCGGTTCACCCAATTGCAGAAAGATCAAATTGAAAATTTGTTTCTGGGCAAATTTCAGAAGGAATAAAAGTAACCATGCGATATTCAGATTACCTCAATTCTGTTGCCGTAAAACACAGAACAGTAAGCTACAACGCTATCACTCCTAAACCTCAAAAAGGTCACGGTTCAGCCAGTCTGCCGCGCATTAAGGTTACTTTTTCACAAGCTTTGGAATTGCTCGCGCCCTATTGTGGTTCTCGAATTGTTGGACAGTTAAAGGCCGTAGTACCTCTTGCCGCGTATTTGACCCTTTTCCAGCTTCTCGTTCTGAGGCATCCAGTTGAAGCAGCATTTAGCTTAGGTTTCGGTCTAATAGCCGTTGTCATCGGTCTAGCCGTGTTTATGGAGGGCCTCAGTACCGGGCTCATGCCTTTTGGAAATATCATTGGAGACAATCTACCAAAAAAAGCCTCTATGCCGTTAGTTTTGTTGATAATTGGCATTCTCGGTGTTGGCGTAACGTTTGCAGAACCTGCAATTGGGGCACTTCAAGCGTTCGGCGCTTCTGTAGATGTCACAAAGGCTCCTTATTTATATGAAATTTTGAATAATTGGACTCTTCCGCTTGTTCTTATGGTTGGGGGTGGTGTGGGCATAGCCGCTATTTTGGGGACAATTAGATTCGTACGTGGATGGTCGCTTAAGCCAATGATTTATTTGGCTCTATTGCCCGTCGTTATACTAACAGTTTACGCATGGTTTGATCCAAATTTGCGAAGCATACTCGGTCTAGCATGGGATTGTGGTGCGGTCACAACCGGCCCTGTGACTGTTCCACTCGTGTTGTCCTTAGGAATTGGAATTGCTAATGCTGCTGGTAAAGGAACCTCTTCACTGTCTGGTTTTGGCGTTGTAACAATGGCATCCTTGTTTCCTATTTTGGCCGTTCTTATTTTGGCCATTTTTGTTTCATTTTCTGTAACACCTGAGGAAATTATGGCTGTTGCGGCTGGCAGTGCAGGGAACATCTCAGAAACTGCGCCAAGTATATGGGAACAAACACCGCTGGTTGAGACTGTTTTAGGCGTAAGAGCAATTCTACCGCTAGTGTTGTTTTTAATGTTCGTTCTATTTTTTGTATTGAAATCATCCCTTCCGAACAGAATGGTCACTATTTATGGTTTGTGTCTATCGATACTAGGTATGTGTGTTTTCAACATTGGCCTGACATATGGACTTGGAGCCATCGGATCTCAGACTGGCGGAGTACTACCTGCCGCATTCATGGAATTACCAATAAGCGCGACATCTCCAATATTTGGTCTAACTATGGGATTGATAGTTGTTATTGGCTTTGCTTTCATTCTTGGGTTTGGGGCGACATTAGCTGAACCTGCATTAAATGCTCTGGGGATGACTGTTGAAAACCTAACGAATGGGGCCTTCAGAAAATCAATGCTGATGTACAGTGTTGCTGGAGGTGTTGCAGTGGGAATAGCGCTCGGTGTCTCTAAAGTCGTTCTGGGTTTTGACTTGATGAAAGTTTTACTTCCACTATACGGCCTAGGTGTTGTTCTAACTATATTTTCAACGGAAGAATTTGTTAATGTAGCTTGGGACAGTGCCGGTGTAACCACCGGTCCTGTCACAGTTCCTTTGGTTTTAGCGATGGGCTTGGGGCTTGGCAATGCTGTTTCTGCTGTTGAGGGTTTTGGGATTCTTTCACTGGCCAGCATCTGCCCCATCGTTGCCGTTTTGTCTATGGGGCTTGTTATTCAATTCATAAATAAACGTTCCGCCAATCAAAGTGTTACACAGGGATAAATTTAATGGCAAAAAGAAATATTACCTATTTAACAGACGCATTGCTTATTACTTGTGTCGTTCAAAAAGACCTAGCTGAACCAATATTGGAAGCTGCAAAAAATGCAGGAGCACAAGGCGCAACAATTAGCTTTGCGCAAGGCACCGGAATTCGTGAAAGAATGGGGTTGCTAGGCGTGACCATAGACGAACAAAAGGAGGTCATCAGAATAGTGGTGTCCCAAGAACAGTCCGAACTGGTTTTCGAAACGATGTACCTTGCAGGAAAATTGGACGATCCTGGAAAAGGTATTATGTTCATGAGTAGCCTAGACCGCGTTGCTACATATATCCCTGAATAAATTGTATAAAGATGAGTTGAAAAAATGACAAAATTTGTCGCAATTGGTGCTCTTATCGAAAAGAACCTGGGCATGAGCAAATTTAAAGAAATCTCCGAGTTTAAGGGGGTTGAATACGCTTTTGTAGAGACTGGTAGGTCAAACGATTTATTTCAAGAAAAGCAGTTTGGCCAATTTGGCGAGGCGTCAATAATGACAATAATCGTACAAAATAAATTTAAAAACGAAGTGATGCAATTACTCGCCAAACATTTAAATGTTTTGAATAGTCAAAGCGGCCTAATCTTTGAAGAAAAAAATATTGACGCTCTCAAGTTGTTTTCTTCATAGATTAAAATTCTACTTGAATACCAAAAATACAAGTGTTTAATGACACTTATCCGGTTTATTTTCTCAATCTTTCCAATGAGCCTTTAGGGATTTATTGTTAAAAATAGTTCTGAATTTCCACCAATGCCCCATCCCCCGAAGCACCATGTCTTGAAGCACTTCATTTGAGGCATATTGAACTTTTCAATTGAAGTGTAATCAGTTTGTAGCAAATACCATCTTTGACAGTACATTTATCTTAAAAGCAACTTTTATTATCTCTTAATATGTGTTCCAAAAGAATTGCATTATAATCATAGCACGTATCGCATGGATATTCGCATTAAATACCAAAGCCGCGCTAACGCGAGTCTGGCCAGGGTCCAACCATCAAATATTGAAGCTGATAAAATACAGAATGAAACTGATGAGCAAAGAAGTTGGCCATAGCTAAACTCAGCTTTGAAAATGATGAATAATGAAGTTTTGATAAGAAGATAGCAGAGGGCGACATTGTTGTAAGAGGCGTTATCGCAGTATTAGGCGACCGCTTACGTCTGCTTCAAAAGAAATAAAGAAATTTAAAACATTTAATAAAACAAGTCTGTTCAATCCATCTCTCATTACTTAATGGTTTTGCTGGCAAGCTTTATAATTCATAAAGCCATTCCTCAATGAGGCGTCTGGAAATAGATAATTGTCGTGGCAAACACATTGTTACGCCGTCAAACTTTGCAATCTCGTCACGGCTATACCACTCTGCTATCTCGATTTCTTGGGTGTTGATAGTTAGCTTATGTGACACCGCTTCCGCCCGAAATCCAACCATCAGTGAAGCAGGAAACGGCCAGGGTTGACTATGCTGATAGGAAACATTTTTGGTGATTACTCCTGCCTCTTCATACACCTCACGTGCAACAGCATGCTCTAATGTTTCGCCTGGCTCAACAAAACCAGCGAGAACAGACAACATACCTTTGGGCCAAACTGCCTGACGGCCAAGTAGGATTTTATCTTCAAACGTTACAGCAACAATTACTGCCGAATCTGTGCGAGGGAAATGAACGACAGCACAATCTACATTAGAACATTTCCGGGTGTGACCTGCCTCACTAGATAAAGCTAAACTGCCACAAACACTGCAGTGTTCTGAGTGCGCATGCCAATGACACATTGCTTTTGCATAGGCTAAGATAGACCCGTCATCACCAGAAATTGATGGATTAGCTTCCCGCAAGTCACCAAACTGACCATTAGCAGACAAAGGACCAAGTTTATCCTCGGGATATTTTGAAATATCAAGACAGACGTATTCAACCTGGCTTCTGTCTTTACCAAGGTAAATACAAATTGCTTCATCCAGAAACGAGCTTACTGCCTCTATGGTAAGCCACCTCATGGATTTCAGACCTGTTATATCAGATTTAAATAAATTAAGGCCTCTCCATACTATGATATATCGTGTTTCAAACTGAGCCATTAATCGTTTAATCAACCCTGAGTCTCTGCGCGCCATATCATTTCTGTTGAGACCACCATAACTTAAATGATGTGGGCTTTTAGGGTGAATTAAATTAGGGTCAAAAACAGACATCTGGACCTAAGGGTTGAAAGTTGCAGAGACAGGCTGATACTTTCATAGCTCTTCTTCGCTTAGTCAACTTCTGGACATCACTAAAGACTAACTTCATTTGTTATCTAATTAAAGCATATTAATTTTTGACAGATTCTTATGGACATTGTCAGAATAACAAACAGCAAAATTAATGAAGGCCCGTTTTAATGCCAAAACTCCATATTCAATTCACTTTATTTTCTGCTTTTTACTCTCCTTTAATTTCTGCTATGACTGGGAATTTTCTTACAGAAGAAGGCTTTGACTATGAGTGGAGTATCGCAAAACCAGGAACATCAGCCTTGAATGCATTGCGAGAGGGAACAGCTCATGTTGTCCAGTCAACTATAAGCCAAGGCTTCACTTCTCTCGAAACGGGTGAGCAGCCCACATCCAGGCATTTCGCGCTCATAAATAATATGGATGGATTCTTTTTGTCGGGAAGACAAGCCGACGACAATTTTAGGTGGTCTTCTCTTGAGGGAGCAGATGTTATTGTGCATCATGGCGGTCAGCCAATGACTATGTTCAAATATGCCTGTTATAGGGCAGGTATAGACATCACAAAAATCAATATTGTCAATGCAGGTAACGCACAAGAAATGGATTTGGCTTTCCGGTCAGGGCAGGCAGACTATATACATCAACAAGGCCCCGGGCCACAGCAACTTGAAGCAGACGGTCTTGGCCATGTGCTTACAGCGCTTGGGCCCATGGTTGGGGCTTGTGCTTTTTCCAGCTTAGCTGCCATGCCAGCTTGGATAAAATCGGACGAAGGCAAAGCTTTTTGCCAGGCTTATGCCAAGTCCCGTAAATATATATCCTCAACACCGGCGGCAGAAATAGCAAAAGCGCAAAATCCATTATTTCCAAAAATTGAAGAGAATGTATTGAAACAGTGTATCCAATCCTATCAAGAGATGGGCTGCTGGCCTGAGAACATGCAGATCAGCGAAGAGGGGTTTGAGGCTATGCTAGACATCTTCGCTTTTGATGGCAAAATCAGTCGGAGGCATTCTTATGATGAGATTTGCATGGAAATTAATTAAACAAAAGTATCAAATAATGCCAAAGCGTCATTTGAAGAACACTTATTATCTTGTCATCTAGGAGACGATTTTTATGTACGTTAGGGTTGCTGAAATCACATCTCAATCATCACTTCAATTCAAAATGCTAATGGCGTTCATAGAAAATGAATTTTTGCCCAGAAATATAAAAGCTGGTCAATTAAGTGGAGAAATTTTTCGAACGTCTGACAACTCATGCTTTGTCATTTCCCGCTTCACCTCAAAAGCCGAGGCAACCAAGATAATGTCCATTATGAAAACGGAATTAGAAGAAATGAGAGGGTCAAACAAAATCAAAATGATTGAAGGTGAACGTTTTATTCATTTGGGACAGGATATATCTTCAACAAGCTAGATAGAAAGAGCGGACAAGATAAGCTTACCCATCTAATATAATGATTGCTGTTTATGATAGCGCATAGATATATCAATCTTTGGCAAGTGCAGTGGTGACTAGCTTTATTGAATAGCCATATAGAATCGTCAACATTGATACAGCTAAAGCCGGCCCCATTTTTTCTACGTCACCCCAAACCATAAATCTGTTTCCAGTTATAGCTATTAATCCTATTAAAGTTCCAAGCCAGCCAAAATACACCGCGCCCTGCCCGAAATTCGCTATGTGTTCATCAGGGTTATTTTTCATAATTAAAAAACCAGTTGCCCCTCCAATTACAAATAAAGCTGAATTTAAATCAACAAACAGGTGAGGTCCGATTTGGACAAAAGCGCCAAGCATTATCGCAAAACAAATAGCTAACCCTAAAATTTTCATTCTACTAAATCTCCAGTTAAAGGAATGGTATTGCGGTCTATCTCGTCATACTCTTGGAGCATATACCTTACTGTATTGAGATATTTTAGACCCTGCTTTAAGTCACTTTCTAATTGATCCGCATGACGAACAACAATACTGAACACCTCTTCATCTTTTGTCATGATAAAGCTATCAACTATGCCTTTTTTGTCTGGCAATGAAATGAACTGTTTGAGCGATTTCACAAACTCTCCATAATGCTCAGGCTTAGGCTTAAACCTAATAATTGACAGCTTTTTCATCCTCTTTTTCCGGGGATATTATTTCAATATCGGCCCAGTAGTTTAAGCAACCTATTTATCTTAAATCATTGAGAAGTTAAGAAGCTAATCCAGGGTAGTTGCACCCGTCTCCATTCTGATTATCTTGCCATCTTTTAGCATAGCGACCAACATAACCGCCTCACGTGTATCGTCGGGATAGGACATAAAACTATGCGATACGACGATTTCCTCATTTTCATAAATACAGCGCGATGATTCCTGAATAAATTTCTCGTTGGCCATCATTCCTCTGACCATTTCAATCCACTCTTCTTTAGCAAAGGAATTTCCTGACTTGTGAAATACTACAGTGAAGTCCTTATGAAGAATATCTTGGTATGCGTTTACGTCTCTATCTAACATTGTTGAATTAAGTTTTTCATAAATTGTCATTTAAGTGTTCCCCCTGCGCTAGGATGTTGTTGTGAACGATTCAGAATTTAATATCGTTGCCACTTTCGTTTCTTAGATTGCACTTGCAGCAGTTCTATCCAATGACCAAATCCTTACTTTCATTTTTTAGTGAGCTTTACCATCATTACAACTCTAATTAACATTAATACTAGTCGGTATTTAATTTTTTAGTATAAATTGATTTTAGTAAAGCAGAATATTGTAGCTTTTATCATCTATCCTTTAAACTAATAAAAAATGGCATCAGAACTTTAGCAACTTAACCAGACAGAGCTTCAAAACGCTCAATTATTTGCTTAGCGTTCAGATATATAGGGACTTCAATCTTAGTCCCTTTATGGATCACCTGTCCCTCACCTGAATCCCGCCCTTTTTCGAATGCAGACACGATCCCTAAGGCATTCTCAACATCGCGTTCATTTGGCGTCAATATCTCATTGATGATTTTACAATGACTGGCATTGACTGTGCTTTTTGCTAGCATTCCAATATCTTTTGCTAACATTGTTTGCTGTCTGACACCTTCATCATCAGTGAAAGTATAAGGCATATCAATTGAAGTTATTCCCACAGAACAACAGGCGATGTGAAACAATCCGCGCACATGGTTTAAAATCTCACTGTTTTTCTTCCTTGGCGCATTCAGCGATACAACCATATCCTCAGAAGCTACAAGAGCTCCAGCAATCTGCGTACTTGACGACAAAATATCCGTTGCGTTCATCAAACCGCGTGCCTGTTCAATATTCGGAATAATCTTTGTGCTGCTAACTGTCTTTCCACACTGTTTTTCCATCTCGTTAATATGCTTTTGCAACAACGCAATTTGTTCTTTTGTATTGGCTTTTGGGAGCAAGATCGCATCTGCACCTGCACGCATTGCGGCATCTAAATCACTCAAGCCGTCAGGGTCCTCCAACGGGTTTATACGCACCGTTGCAACAATTTTTCTCGCTCTCCAATCGCTGAGAACATCAGGCATCATTAGCCTAGCTTCGCGCCTGAGCTCTGGAAGGCAAAAATCTTCAAATTCCTGTATGCATACATCTGCACCGCTGTCATAGGAGGTAAGAATGGCGTTTTTGTCCGCAGCCCCAACAAAAAGCCAGGAACGTCTTAACTGCATTGGCCGCATTAGAAAAATCCGTATTTAAATTAAAACACACAAAATGACTCACCAGAGCCACATCGGAAGTCATGCTCAGGATCTCATCTGTAGAACAGCAGGTCAAGCCTCTCAAAAAGCTAGTGTTTTATCATTGCTCAGTTTTTGAGTAATTTTACACTGCTCTGTGATAAATCTTAAACACAAATTCAGTATTTGATTGAAACACGTTTAATGAATAGATAGGCATGTTGATAGACTAGGGACAAAAAGTGGAAGTCAAATGCCAATAAAAGAAACAGACCTGACAGATGTAATAGTGCAATGGGGTAACGAGCTTATCGCAATTTCTGCAAGTTATGAAGAAAAGGGAATTGAACAGGCAACCATTATGGCAAGTGAAATGCTTGATAGGCTCTATGGTTTTGAGTTTGGACCTGTTTTATTCAAGCCAACATTGAGCGGGGGCGAGCAAACTTTCCGCACAACGAAACAGGGTGCGCTATCCTATTTTGTAGGACATGACCCTCACTACCCAGCGGATAAAGGTTTTGGAATAAAATACTGGCGTGAAGTAAAATTAGAAACATCTGCCATCATGATAGAGTACAATGTGGCTATGTGGATGGGTTGGGTTCTGTTTACTGACAAAGACGGTGATATGGTCAAAGTTGACAAGAGCTTTGGTTTTAGGAAGTCGCAATCTGGTGAGTTAAAAATAGTCTTGCATCATTCCTCACTGCCGTATGAGGCTTAGCCTACCTCACTTGAAATTCATTCAAAGAATAAAAAATATCAGCTCAAACACTAAAAGGAGAGTGAAAGCATGAAAGTCCTGCTGCTGGGGTCTATCGGAGTGCTTGCTGAAACATCTGAGCTTCAGCGTCAAGCCTATAATAAAGCCTTTCATAAGCATGGTTTAGACTGGTATTGGAGTGTCGCAAATTATTGTGATCTTTTAAAAAATCCCGGCGGCAGAAAACGCCTAATATCCTATGCTAACAGCAATATATCTGAGCAGTTGGTTGAAAGCATTCATAATAGCAAGGAAGAATTTTATCGCCACGCTCTCAAAGGCGGTCTTTCCCCGCGTGAAGGGCTTGTTGAGTGCCTTGATTATTGCCGTTCTAATAACATCCTAGTTGCCCTCATTACCACAACAACTGAAAGTAACATATCTGCATTATCTGATGCACTAGAACCAGAGGTAAACTTTGATCAGTTTTCCCTAATAACAACTAAAGAGGATGTGCAGAATGAAAAGCCCAGCAGTGATATATATAAACATGCACTATCCTATTTTGACATCACAGCTGAACAGGCTATCGCAGTAGAAGACACGGAGGCTAATCAGGAGGCTGCATTGAAAGAAGAGATTATCTGTTATTTATTTGCCGGGGAATATGCGACAACTGCGCACAATTTAAACGCCATCAACAGCTTGCATGTCATCAAAAATCTGATTTGAATCTGACAGTCCCTGCTCTGCATAAAATACAGGCTGTGACCAGCTAAACACTGAGCCAGCTCTCACAGCCACAGGCGCAGCGACAAACAGGACATTCCACCATCAATTTTGGCACATTCACTATTGCCAACGCAGATGTTTGTGAAGCCTTTCGCCCTCAACATTGTTTCAGTTTTAGGAAAGCCTGCAGGCATAATAATATGATCGTTATACCGTATCATATTTGCCGCAGCTTCTTCACCCGTCGGTACCAGCAGAGTTTGGTAGCCCTCAAAACAGCCATTTGATACCAAACGTTGTGTACTAAGAATACACTGGTCAGCAATCAAACTACAATCGGTTTTGAAATGCAGAACGTCAGAAGGCGTTTTCAAAATCCGCATAGGGTAGCCATGGCCGTTGAGAATTTGCCGTAACTGATCTGCCCCTGTTTGATTTGTTCGTGCTGACAGACCTACCAAAACCTCAAATGGTGTGGTCAGAATGTCTCCAGCTTCAATACATCCATCCGTGATGTCTGCGATATTCTCAAATAATGGCGAAAGCACTTCACGTATAGGCGCCACTTCCCCCTTTCGTGTTTCTGCCCCGGGGCGCATCATCACCACCAAGTTGGGAAGGCATAGGGCTGTATCCTCGACAAACTGCGCATCAGGATATGCAGGCAAAGCTGGAAGTTCAGTTACAATCGCACCTGCTTGTCGTAAAGCTTTTTGGTATTCAATGTGCTGTTCAGCCATAAGCTCAATATCAACCGCACCTGTATCCACTGCCCGCAAACCATCAACAGCAGTGTCAGCTGGCATGCGCGTAATCGCAGCAGAAAAGTGGGTCGCATAGCTGGCTGCAGTGTCAGGCGGGCCTGAGGTATTAGGTTTAGCCCATTTCATTTATCAGAGACCTGCAGACATTTCCGCAAGGTTTGGATTCTACATCTTTGCTGCCGCAACGCAGCTTGTTGTTTTTGTGCCTCAGTCATCTGTTGGTTAAGGCTGTTTAGAGACTCTTTGGCGCCAGGCGCGTTACGGTCACGTGCCAGTGACCACCAGAAATGAGCCGCCACGACATCTTTTTCTGTCAGCTTGCCCTCAAAATAAACCCGACCAATTTCCACTGGCGATAAAGCATGTCCAAGCAATGTTGCTTCTTTGAGGTAAAACAGAGCTGCCTCTGCATCTACATCACTTCCCCTCCCGCGCAAAAAAGCCAGTCCAACGGCATAATTTCCCAGCATATGGCCATCTTCCGCCGCAGCAATGAAATGTGTCAGGGCCTCTATGTCATCCTGATCAACGCCAAGGCCTTCACGATACATAACGCCTAAATTATAATTCGCCCTTGCGTCGCCATTCGCCGCAAACATGCTGAGAAAATAAAGTGCTGTTTTGTAATCTTTCTGCTCTAAAGCTTCAAAGCCCCGTAAATAGGCATCAGCTTTTGCCACCCCCACAAAGGCTGTACAAATGAAAAACAGAACAATGACAATCAGTTTTATCTTTCTCATAATTCATAGATTCCTATAACGTTTACAAACCCGCTGACCAGTCTCGGACATTATCCAAACAAGTTCAACAGCCACAGCTCATTAGCTTACAAGCTGCAGCAAAAACAAATAGTCTAAACTTTTATCAGGTTCCGTTATCTTATTTGTTACTGCTTTTACTGATAGAAACAAACCGCAGTTTCCGTCTTTTTGAGTTAAAGAGCGGTAAAGGCGCGGTTAGCTGTGCATGTAGGCGTGGAATTTACAGCTGAGCTGGCCATCACATCGTTGGTATTCGATACAGCTTTTTCGTTCCCGATTTATAACATTCGGGCAATTACCATCCGTAAGCTCCAGACGAAAAATAGGAGTGTGTTACCCAACGAGGTCCCAGTGAAGCGTGTGGTTCACGCTGAAAAGCCAGCGTTCTGAATTTCAAAATGGCCAGTGCTGTATTCAACGAACCTGCCCATTTTTATCCGCATGCGGTTCAGAGTTTTGCCGTCACGCGTCCACCCATTGTCACAAGCGGAGCATATTTTTCAAACAACTCAAAAAATTCACCAATACGTGACCAATTCTGTCCCATCTCCACATGCTTACCGAAGTGCTCATCATCTTTATGAACTTCGCTTACGCAATAAATAATATGTCCAGTGGACCCTTTTGACGGATCCATCATATCTGCAAGCTCATTCGCTTTGGAAACAAAATATTCAAGTGTATGAAGTTTCCCCTCTTCTTCTTTGAGTGAATGTGTATCTGTCATCCAAGCGGCATGAGATGCAAATAAATCATCTACCGCAGCTTCATCACTATCGGGAACACGCATCGTGAATCCAAATGTTGTATGTCCTTTTTCAAAGCTCATTAGCAAACTCCATCTATTTAATACCAGACAGTATATAATCAGTTTTTTTCCGAATGTTCAACAAGTATTCCCAACAGCTAATCAATTATCAGTAGGTGGTATTTTATGCGGAATTTTGCGGATGATTAGCCTGAACTCAGTCATCCAATGCATCATAAGGACTGGGGAGAACTTTCTTATTAGTGGTTTTTAAACTGGCTGGTATTTCGCTCTACGGCAGGTCCGGTCAACAAGACTGTATTCCGGCATTTCGACGGTGATGTCCACGAGCATCTCTTTTTGGCGGATGACGCACTGAGCTTTTGTCAAAGATAGACCTCTGGTATCTTCAAGGATTACGCAGTCCGCACTTAGCATGCTGCAAATAAGGATTTGGGCAACGAACATGTATGACAACCTTTCATTTGCTATGCATTTTCTAAGCATACACGTTTGGATTGATGTGCTGCCGAGAGGGCATACTATTTTTTTCAATTTGCATCACGTGCACAAAACTGCAATTAGTCCAGCTGCTTCAGTTTGCTCTTATTAAGCTTCAGTTTGCTCTTATTAAATTGTTAACATTAACATATAAATAAGCGCTGCGGCGCTTAAATCCACTGCTAAAAATTGCTCTTCGCGCTGTCATAAATGCATCACCCAAGCAACAAAAACGCGATGAATATAATAATGGCTACCATGGCTTTAGTGATGCTTCTCAACCCTCACCAGCAGTCACTTCCCTGTAGCTGAGGAAGGCCGTGGCAGCGATGATCAGCAAGCTACCTGCATAAAGATGCAATGTTGGTAACTGGCCAAATAAAACAAAGCCAAGTCCGGCTGACCAAATAATCCGGATATAATCAAGAGGCAGAATCACAGATATCTGACCAACTTTCAGGGCCGCGTATAACATAGTATGGCCAACTGTACCCAAGGCCGCGATGCCCAGAAGAGCTCCCAACTGGACAAAGCTAGGCAGCTCCCAAACAAAAAGCGATGCTATGAAGGCTAGCGGCACACAGCCCATCGCTTGCCAAAAAGTGACCGAAATTACCGTATCTTTTTCAGTTAATTTTTTGGCAATCAGAATAGACGTAGACCAAGATAAAGCGGCGCATAGAATAAATAGATGACCTGTACTCACACTTCCTTGCGGGCGAGCAATAATGAGTATGCCTAAGAAACCAACGAAGATAGCTGTCCAACGCCTAACACCAACTTGTTCTGACAAAAACACCACAGAAAGCAATGTGGCAAAGATAGGCACAGTAAACAAAAGTACCGTAACTTCAGCCAGAGAGATCATACTTAAGCCTGTGAATACGCACAGCATACCTAGACCGCCGATACCACCGCGTACAACTTGAAGCCTAATTGAGGATGTATTGAATACAGCCCTGCCCCGCCAAAATAAAATTGGCAAAAGCACAAAAAAGACAAGTCCTGCCCTGTAGAGTGTTATGATGAAGGGGTGTAATTCCAAGCTGATCAGTTTTACCGCCGCCTGCATTAAAGCAATTGATACACCGCCTATGACCATAAATATGACCGCGCGCAACAATCCGACATTCAACTTAGCATTCAAAAAAATTCAACTTTCTGACTCAATAACTAAAAACCTAAACGACACATCTTTAAGGACAAAATGAAAATTAACCATTAATCCTGGGGTCTGACATAATTTTTTACGATTCGCTTCAGATTTCTGGAAGCAGGCCAAAACACACCTAAGTAGAAAATTAAATCTACAGAATTTCCATATTTGACTGTTAAAAATAAGAAAAATTTTAATGAAATTGATTAATTTATTTGCTTTTACAAAAATATTGTTCATCCGCAATTTACTTATATCCAAACCTGTCGTTTACTAATAGTCAGCTATTGCCCCAATTAGGTTTAGATACATTCGTGTATAAAACGAGGTCGGTCACTAGCCCTCGTAAAAAAAAGGCCAAAGAAATGCAAAACATAAACTCATCAACTGTAAGAAAAACAAATCACTTTAATAAGGTCTTATTCTTGATTGGTATAGGTTGTTTAATCGGAACATCCACAACAGAAATATCTGCAAGTAGTGAACCAACTATCGAAGCTGTGGCGGTTGTAGAGGTCGTTAGTGGTTTCAAGAATACTTATAACGTCGGCTTATCCTTTGCAGATGGCCCCACTTGCGTCGCTCAAATTAGGCAGTTAAATCTGGTTTTAAACAACCTAAAAGCCCAAGGAGTTATTCTCATTGATAGACCTGTTGAGATGACTTGCGAAAGAAGCAGCATGCTTACTTTGAAGTAGTTAAAAGAAATACGCAGAATGCAACTCAGGAACGTAATTGACAAATAACTGCTTAATTTTTTGCTAAATTCAATTTGAAAACAATGACTTCCAATATGTTTGCACACGATAAACCTATCGTTTAGTAAGCACTTAATCAAAATATTTTCTAGACACTGAGCCAAAAATCTTTAATACCAGAAATAACCTGTTAAGTAACAGGCTGGACGGCCGGATTTTCTTTATTGGATTTGACGCTATCCTTAACACAAGTCTCAAAGGGAAAATCATGAGTACTGGAAAAGTTAAGTGGTTTAATGCCACAAAGGGCTATGGTTTTATCGAACCTGATGAACAGGGTTCTGATGTTTTTGTCCATATCTCTGCTGTACAAGCTGCAGGAATGAGTGGTCTGAATGAAGGCCAGCAGATTTCATATGAGCTGGAAGAGGGCAAAAACGGAAAATCATCCGCTGTCAACTTGAAAGCCGAATAATCGGCTCAATTTATCGTAACGCCTCTGTTTAACACGTCGGAAAGATCTGCCCTTCACATTGAAGGGTGGTTTTTTGTCATGAATTAAATGAGGCTTATACACTAAATACTCAAAACCAGAATTAAAGCAGCCACCGACCTGCCAATTGTGTTTTATCTTCCTAACATCGATGCTATTTTGTTGTTGTTATAATTCGTAAAAACATAGCTCCTCATGGCAAGACTTACAGCCTCTTCGTTAACGCAACGTATCCTGATTATTGGCTCCGGTCCCAATGCGACTGAGGTGCGGAGTTGGCATCTATCTAAATTCGACAAAATCGTGGTAATCAACAATGCCTGGCGCGTCACAGAACACTGGACTGATATGGTGTACCCTTATGATTTTCCATCATACCGGCTACCAGAAAAATTGGCGACAGGCCAGCGGCTGATTGATGAGACTCATTTCGTGCCAGCGCAGAATCACTATGGCGGTTTTGTATATGCAGGCGGCACAATGGCCTATACAGCTGCCTATTGGGCCTTGAGAGAATATGCACCAGATGAGATGTGTTTCATCGGCTGTGATATGCATTATCCAGAAACGGGACCCACGCATTTTTATGGCACCGGCACCCCTGACCCTTTACGTGAAGATATTTCATTAACATCTCTTGAAGGCAGCTCCGCACGATTCATGTGCCTTGCTGCACGCCAGAATTGTGTTGTCTTCAATTTATCAAATAGCCCTTCACGCCTTATCTTTCCGCGCAAAAGTCCGCATAAATCTCACTCGTCAACTCCCCTCCCTGTTATTGATACAAAAATGGTCGAAGACTGTTTGCAGACAGAACACCGGCTGGGCTATTTTGTTGCAGATGGCCGGTACTGGCTGGCAGCTGACCAGTTCAATAAATCAGAGTTGGAACAACTCAACAAAAAATGGCTTTTGGCGGCCAGGCAGTCATGAGAAAAAAAATGAAAAAAAATAGGAAGACGGCTTGCAAGCGCGAAGAGGTTTTGTACACTCGTGTTTTTCAAATAGAGTTGGGTCAATCCAGCTATAAGGCAAAGATTTAGGGAGGATGCCGTGGCAGCAGCTGAAACCAGCGCAGCCAGACGTGATACTGTACCACGTCTCCTGGCTTTTAATGCAGAACATTATGCTGACAAACCAGCCTACCGGGAAAAAGAGTTTGGCATTTGGCAAAGCTGGAGTTGGGCGGAAGCCAAAAGCGAGATCAACAAACTCGCAACGGGGCTTCTTACAATCGGCCTTAAACCTGGTGACCATGTCGCGTTGCTGGGACGGAACAGGCCTTATTTTTACTGGGCGATGATAGCAGCGCAAACTAACGGGGCTGTTCCTGTGCCTGTTTATCAAGATTCCGTTGCTGATGAGATTGCCTACGTGCTGGCGCATTGTTCTGCCCGCTACATATTTGCAGAGGATCAAGAACAGGTAGATAAAATTCTTGAAATTCAAGACAAGCTGCCAGAATTGAAAGCCGTCATTTATCTGGATGAAGGTGGTATGCGCAAATATGATCGCAGCCAACTGCATAATTACAGGGATATTCAAGCTGCTGGTGAAAATGCATCACAAAAACAGAAGGCTGATTTAGCTAAGCGTGAGGCAGCGCAGACAGGCGCGGACACTTGTGCAATGCTCTACACATCCGGTACGACCGGTCAACCAAAGGGCGTGGTGCTATCAAATGACAACATTATTAAAACAGCTGAAGCTTCTTCTGACTTTGACAAATTGAATGTAAATGACTCTGTTTTGGCATATCTGCCGATGGCCTGGGTTGGCGACTTCATCTTTTCGATGGGTCAAGCTATGTGGACAGGGTTCTGTGTTTGCTGCCCTGAAAGCAACGAAACCATGCAGCATGACCTACGTGAAATTGGGCCGAGCTACTTTTTTGCACCACCCCGATATTTTGAAGGCGTTCTGACCAATGTGATGATCAGAATGGAAGATGCCGGGAAATTCAAACAGTCCTTGTTTCACTATTTTATGGACCATGCCCAAAAGGTGGGTGGAAATATTCTGGACGGGCGTGCTGTCAGCACGTCAGACAAGCTGAAATACTGGCTTGGCCGATTGCTTATTTATGGCCCATTACTGAACACCCTTGGACTCAGTAAAGTGCGGGTTGGATATACCGCAGGGGAAGCAATTGGCCCTGAGATTTTTAGCTTCTACCGGTCACTAGGCATTAATCTAAAGCAGCTTTATGGCCAGACAGAAGCCAGCGTATTCATCACTCAGCAACCCGATGGGCAGGTCCGCTCAGATACTGTTGGCGTACCCTCGCCTGGGGTTGAAATCAAAATTTCTGATAATGGAGAAGTGTTCTACCGGTCACCTGGAACATTTGTTGAATATTACAAGAATCCCAAAAGCACTAAAGAAACAAAAGACAAGCAGGGATGGGTAGCTACAGGCGATGCAGGCTTTATGGAAAAAGATACAGGCCACCTGCGGATTATTGACAGAGCGAAAGATGTTGGCAAAATGAAAGATGGCCGCTTATTTGCCCCTAAATATGTTGAAAACAAGCTAAAGTTCTATCCCACTATCTTAGAAGCTGTTGTGTTTGGAGCGGACAGAGATATGTGCACAGCCTTCATCAATATTGACCTTCAAGCTGTTGGCAACTGGGCAGAGCGAAATAATATAGCCTATTCATCTTATCAAGAACTGGCTGGCAACCCAGACGTGTACAAAATGGTACAGAACCATATCAACGAGATAAACAGGGATGTAGCCGCGGATGAAATGCTGTCTGGTTGCCAGATTCACAGATTTCTGATCCTGCATAAAGAGTTGGACGCCGATGATGGTGAGCTGACACGGACACGAAAAGTCCGCCGCCGCGTGATTCAGGATAAGTTCAAAGAGCTGATTGATGCGCTGTATGGCGGCAAATCAGAAATCTTTACAAAAACGCAAGTTACATATGAAGATGGTACGTCAGGGTCAATCTCTGCCACGTTGAGAATCGAAGATGCTGTCATCTCCTCTGCACAGGAGACTGCCGCATGAGCCGAAAAACAGCTTCATTAGACAGCCGAGATAGCTATGTTACCGCAGATGGCCGTACTATTGGCCCTGCCGTGATGGAAATGCAAAATATTACCCTGCGCTTTGGCGGCGTTGTCGCCATTCAGGACATTTCCTTTGATATCCGTGAGGGCGAAATCAGAGCGATTATCGGACCGAATGGTGCTGGCAAATCCTCAATGCTGAACGTGATAAACGGATTTTATCACCCACAGGAAGGTCACGTAATTTATAAAGGTGAGGTGCGCAAACCTCTCAAACCCTATGAGATTGCGCATCAAGGCATCGCCCGCACATTTCAAAACATTGCCCTATTTAAAGGTATGTCAACTCTAGACAACATCATGACGGGCCGCCTGACTCATATGAAGACAGGCATGCTCGCACAGGCTTTATGGTGGGGGAAGGCGCAAAAAGAAGAAGTTGAAAACCGCGCTTTTGTTGAACAGATTGTTGATTTTCTTGAAATACAAAGCATTCGTAAAGTACCTGTCGGCCGTTTGCCTTATGGGTTGCAAAAACGTGTTGAATTGGGTCGTGCTCTTGCCGCGCAGCCGTCATTGCTGTTGTTGGATGAGCCAATGGCCGGGATGAATGTTGAAGAAAAAGAAGATATGTCACGCTTTATTCTGGATGTGAATGAAGAGTTTGGCACGACCATCGCGCTGATTGAACATGATATGAGTGTGGTAATGGATTTGGCTGACCGAGTTGTGGTTATGGATTATGGCAGGAAAATCGGTGACGGCACACCTGATGAAGTGCGGAGCAATCAGGCGGTGATTGATGCTTATCTGGGAGTGTCACATGACTAGCACAAAGTCCATTCCACATAATGTGCAATTTAGACGATTTTCAGCTGAGGGATAGGATATGCCAGCAGAATTTTATTATGGCGTTGAGGTTTTTTTGAACGGGTTGATGGCTGGGGTGATGTATTCTCTGGTCGCACTGGGTTTTGTTCTGATTTTCAAAGCTTCGGGAATTTTTAATTATGCTCAGGGAATTATGGCTCTGTTTGCAGCCATGACATTAGTTGGTTTTCAGGAAGGTCAAATTCCCTTTGCACATTTGATCAACGCCGTATTTGGAACAGAAGTGCATCATTTCGGCTGGACCATGCCTACCTTTTTAGCAATTCTTTTCGCTCTTGGCATGATGCTGTTATTCGCCTTTCTGGTGGAAAGGCTAATTCTGAAACATCTCGTAAATCAGGAACCAATTATCCTGTTCATGGCAACCATTGGACTTGCCTATTTCATGGAAGGCTTTGGCGATCTGATGTGGGGTTCGAACGTTAAGAGACTAGATGTTGGTATCCCTCAAGGGGGTAATTTCTGGATTGAGGAAAACACCGCGTTTCTAGGCGGTGAAGAGTTCTACGGCTTCTATCTAGATACGCTGGATATCTACGCAACAGTTATAGCTGTTGTGTTAGTTATCTCACTGGTTTTGTTTTCACAATACACCAAAACAGGCCGGGCTTTGCGGGCAGTTGCCGATGACCATCAGGCGGCCTTGTCAGTTGGTATTTCTCTTCGGGGCATATGGGTAATTGTTTGGGCAATCGCCGGCTTTGTTGCCCTTGTGGCTGGCATTATGTGGGGGGCAAAGTCGGGGGTACAATTCTCGCTGTCTCTAATTGCCTTAAAAGCCCTTCCTGTGCTCATGTTGGGTGGTTTTACCTCTATTCCAGGAGCAATTGTTGGTGGACTCATAATTGGCGTTGGTGAGAAAATGTTTGAATTCTTAATTGGGGCGCCGTTGCTCGGTGGTGCGACAGAAAATTGGTTTGCTTATATGCTGGCTCTGATGTTCCTGGTGTTCAGACCCCAAGGCCTTTTTGGCGAAAAGATTATTGAGAGGGTATAGCGAAGATGCTTTATCGTGAAGTTGGTGAATTTAAAACATCCTATACTGCTGACCAGCAGACATTCCCTATAAGCTTTGACAAAATTGCCTACTTTATAGCATTGGCAATTGCGTTTTTTGTTGTACCACTTATCATTAATGATTACTGGGCGAAAGCGATTTTGCTTCCCTTTCTTATTTTTGGCATTGCCGCAATTGGGCTTAATATCTTGACTGGCTATTGCGGTCAGGTGTCATTAGGGTCGGGCGGTTTCATGGCTGTGGGGGCCTACGCCTGTTATAAATTTATGACAGCTTTCCCAGATTTAAACTTAATAATTTGCATTGTTCTGTCTGGCGGTGTTACGGCTATGGTGGGCATATTATTTGGCCTCCCAAGTCTTCGGATTAAAGGTTTTTATCTGGCTGTCGCAACATTAGCAGCGCAATTCTTTCTGGTCTGGCTATTTAACAAAGTTGGGTGGTTTTACAACTACACTGCCACAGGCCAAATCAATGCGCCAGAAAGGGAATTTCTAGGTATCATCATTTCTGGACCCAATTCCTCACCAGAGGCTGTGTATTTGGTCTGCCTTTCCTTCTTGACAGTTCTAGCCTTGATTGCTCGCAATCTGACACGCGGCTCATTTGGGCGCAAATGGATGGCGATTAGGGATATGGATATCGCCGCAGAAATCATCGGGGTGAACCCACTAATGGCAAAGCTAACCGCTTTTGGCGTCTCTTCTTTCTATGTTGGCATTTCAGGGGCACTATTGTTTTCCGTGTTTTTGGGTGCCGTTGAAGTCGGCGAAGTCTTCGGCATTCAAAAGTCTTTTCTGGTTCTGTTTATGATCATCATTGGCGGACTCGGCTCAATTTTTGGATCTCTTGCCGGTGCAGCTTTTCTCGTGCTGATGCCTGTGGTGCTTAAAAACGTTATGGTTGGCTCAATGGGCTGGCCAGTTGATATTGCGGCTCATTTTGAATTCCTCATTGTCGGGTCGCTAATTGTATTTTTCCTTATTGTGGAACCCCATGGATTTGCGATGTTATGGCGGATTATCAAGGAAAAATTGAGACTCTGGCCTTTTCCACACTGATGGCCGGGGGCTGTCAGCCGTTCAGACTTGACGGCAAGTCAGCTATATATTCGAATTAAAGAAAATTGATTTTAAACGGAGGAAATCATGAAATTAAAATCGCTTATTGTTGGAGCTGCAACTGCTCTAACAATGGTCAGCCCAGCTATAGCTGATCTGACCTTCCCAAACTTGACCTATCGCACAGGTCCTTATGCTGTAAACGGCATTCCATATGCTGACGGCTACGCGGATTATATGGCTTTGCTAAATTCGCGTGATGGCGGCATTGGCGGTGAAAAAATTAACTACATCGAGTGCGAAACACAATACAACACAGAAAAAGGTGTTGAGTGTTACGAAAATACAAAGGGCGAAGGCTCACTTGTTTATCAGCCAATGTCCACCGGTATCACATATCAGCTTATTCCGAAAGCTACAGCAGATGGCATTCCACTTCTAACCATGGGCTATGGTCGGACATCCGCCGCAAACGGAAAAGTGTTTAGCCACATATTCAACTATCCAGCCAATTATTGGGTTGGCGCATCGGCTGTTATTAAC
The DNA here is from genome assembly GCA_902523435.1 of uncultured SAR116 cluster alpha proteobacterium. Classification (GTDB taxonomy): domain Bacteria; phylum Pseudomonadota; class Alphaproteobacteria; order Puniceispirillales; family Puniceispirillaceae; genus JADHLI01. Next base: position 16,799 of record CABYZM010000010.1, on the reverse strand, counting down.
CATATTCTGTCACTGAATAATGGAAACATTAAAGGCAAAAAAATTGCTCTTGTTTACCACAACTCTGCCTATGGCAAAGAGCCAATCCGCACATTGCAGGAACTTGAGAAGAAGCATGGGTTTAAGCTTTCTCTCCTACCTGTCGACCATCCAGGTCAAGAACAGAAATCACAGTGGCTGCAAATCCGGCGTGAAAAGCCTGACTATGTTACGATGTGGGGCTGGGGTGTGATGAACCCAACTGCCATCCAAGAAGCTGCCAATATCCGTTTTCCAATGGAAAACTTTATTGGTGTGTGGTGGTCTGGCTCTGAAGGCGATGTCCTACCTGCCGGTAATGGCGCAAATGGCTATAAGTCATTAGCAATGCATAATACAGGGTCTGACTTCCCCATTTATGCAGACCTGAAAAAGCATGTGTATGATAAGGGGTTAGCAGCTGGTGACGGCACATCTTCAGGTCAAGTGCTGTATAACCGCGGTCTGTATGCCGCCATGCTAGCAACAGAAGCTGCGCGTCTGGCTCAGAAAATGTCAGGCAAGGCCAACATCTCACCCGCAGATATGCGTGATGCGATGGAAGCCTTTTCTATCAATGAAGCCCAAATGGCTTCCCTTGGCCTGCCAAACTTCGCACCAAGCTTCAGCGTATCTTGTGAAAATCATGGGGGACCAGGTCTGGCAGCTATTCAGCAGTGGGACGCCAAAGCCAAGAAATGGACAATGATCTCCGACTTCATTAAAACGGACGCAGAAGTGATCAACGCCCTGATTGCTGAAGATTCAGCTGCTTACGCTGCTGAAAACAAAATCAAGGAACGTTGCGGTTGATATCCAACAAAACTCAGCCCCTGTGTCAAATGCAGGGGCTGACCTTTTTATTTAAAATATTTTAAGCAGAAACATGGATGAACGTTATGCTTGACAGCCCGCAAACAGATGAAAAGCTGCTGGATGTAAATAATATTGAGGTCATTTACAACCACGTAATCCTAGTTCTCAAAGGTGTGTCGTTATCTGTGCCAAAAGGAGGCATCACAGCCCTGTTAGGGGGAAATGGAGCAGGCAAAACCACAACTTTGAAAGCAATTTCAAATCTGCTGCACTCTGAACGCGGTGAAGTTACAAAGGGCACAATTTTATATAGGGGCAATCCAGTTGCTGATCTCAATCCGGCTGCATTGGTGAAGTCAGGTGTCATTCAGGTGATGGAAGGCCGGCATTGTTTTGAGCATTTAACCGTTGAAGAAAATTTATTGACTGGCAGCTATACACGTTCCGTCAGTCGCGGTGATATCGCTCGTGACTTGGATTTGGTATATACCTATTTTCCACGGCTGAAAGAACGACGCAAGTCACAGGCTGGCTACACCTCAGGCGGTGAGCAGCAAATGTGCGCCATCGGCCGGGCGTTGATGTCACGACCTGAAACTGTTTTGTTGGATGAGCCGTCAATGGGGCTGGCCCCACAACTGGTTGAGGAAATCTTCGGCATTGTCAAAGCCCTTAACGAAAAAGAAGGCGTCTCTTTCCTGCTAGCTGAACAAAACACCAATGTTGCCCTTCGCTTTGCTCATTATGGCTATATACTTGAATCTGGCCGTGTTGTTATGGACGGTCCTGCAGCTGAGCTGCGTGAAAATCCTGATGTGAAGGAATTTTATCTCGGCATGTCTGATGAAGGCCGGAAATCATTCCGCGATGTGAGGTCTTACCGCCGCCGGAAAAGATGGCTTAGCTGATGCCAAGTTTCTATGATGCTCTGGAAAAACGTTCTGCAGATGAACGACTAGCTGAGCTCTCTGTAGAGCTGCCCAAACTTATTGAATTAGCGAAAACAAAAACTACTCATTATCGCGAAACCCTTGCTGGTTTCGACCCATCTGCAATTTCTAGTCCAGAAAAACTAGCTAGCCTCCCAGTTCTTCGAAAGTCCAGCCTCATCCAGAACCCAGACCAGCCACTGGCTGTCGAAACAGTTTTACCGAATGACCTGTCTGAGATACATCACATTTTCCAATCTCCTGGCCCTATATTTGAGGTTGGCATGCGAAAAAAAGATTGGTGGAGGTTTGGGCGCGCTCTGGTACCTGTAGGCATAGGAAATGGTGATATCATTCAAAATTGTTTTTCATATCACTTTACTCCTGCAGGTATGATGTTCGAAACAGCCGCAGCAGCTGTTGGCGCGACTGTTGTACCGGCTGGCATTGGACAAACTGAACTTCAGGCCCAAGCCGTCGCATCGCTGAAGGTCACAGCCTATGCAGGCACACCCGATTACTTGAAAGCAATTTTAGAAAAAGGTGAGGAACTTGGCCTTGACATGTCCTCTGTCACAAAAGCAGTTGTCAGCGGTGGACCTTTATTCCCAGCTCTGAGAGAGGAATACGACAGCCGTGGCATCTTTTGTAGACAATGTTATGGCACTGCCGATGTAGGTCTTATCGCTTACGAATCTGTTGCAACAGATGGGCTAATTATAGACGAAAAAGTGGTTGTTGAAATTGTGCGCCCCGGCACAGGTGAGCCCGTACCTGATGGGGAAATCGGAGAAGTGGTAGTCACCGCTTTTAACCCTGACTTCCCAATGATCCGTTTTGCTACAGGTGATTTATCGGCAATTCTACCCGGGATGAGCAGTTGCGGACGCACAAACCGGCGGATTGTGGGCTGGCGCGGTCGGGCTGACCAGGCTGCAAAGGTAAAGGGCATGTTTGTGCGCCCTGAACAAGTCGCTCAACTGGCGAACCGCCATAAAGAGATTAATCGCATTCGTCTGACAATTACGCATGACGGTTCGCAAGATCAAATGACTGTCCAAATTGAAGGAGCGGCTGATTCTGAACAGATTTATGCAGCTTCTGTCCGTGACATCCTAAAATTGCGGGGACAGATTGAGATTGTGGCAAAAGACAGCCTACCAAATGACGGCATGGTCATTGATGACCAACGCACCCCCGGATAACAGACACGGCAGTCTAAACAGAACACCCTTTGGTCTTGGGGAATTCAAGTGATACACTGTCATCATAAAGACAACAGACGCAGAGGAGCATGATCTCAATGGACTTCGTTCTGTCTGAAGAACAACAATCTATCTTTGATATGGCCCATGATTTTGCAGAGCAGATGATCGCACCGCATGCGGTGAACTGGGACCAAACAGAGCAAATGCCGAAGGACGTGCTGCGCCAGTCTGCCGAACTGGGTCTAGCGTCAATTTATGTGCCTGAGGCACATGGCGGTTCCGGCCTCAGCCGACTGGATGCCACATTAGTCTTTGAGGCGCTGGCGATGGGATGCCCAAGCGTATCTAGCTTTTTGTCCATCCACAATATGGTTGCGTGGATGGTTTCCTCTTTTGGCAGTGATGAGTTACGTGAAACCTATCTTGCCGATTTATGTTCGATGAAAAAAATTGGCTCATACTGTCTGACTGAGCCCGGGTCTGGATCTGATGCTGCTGCGCTAAAAACAAAAGCCGTGAGAACCAATGAAGGCTATCAGGTGACTGGCACCAAATCCTTTATTTCAGGCGGCAATTATTCTGACCTGTATATTGTAATGTGCCGGACAGGCGATGACAGCCCAAAAGGCATATCTGCACTGCTTGTTGACAGTGATGCTGATGGCTTGTCCTTTGGCGCGGCAGAACAAAAAATGGGCTGGCGCGGTCAGCCGACAGCTCAGGTTATTATGGATAATTGTGCCGTCCCTTCTCAAAATCTTCTTGGCGAGGAAGGAAAAGGCTTTTCCTATGCAATGAAGGGACTGGATGGTGGACGCCTGAATATCGCAGCCGCTGCCCTTGGCGGGGCACAGATGGCCTACGACAAGGCCCTGATATATGCAAAGGACAGACAGGCATTTGGCAAATCCATTGACCAATTCCAGTCTTTGCAATTTAAACTGGCGGATATGTTCACACAACTGGAAGCTGCCCGCACATTTCTTCGTCAAGCTGCGTGGAAAGTGGATAACGGGTCTGCAGATGCCACACGGTCCTGTGCTATGGCCAAACAATTTGTCACTGATACCTGTTTTGATGTGGCCAACCAGGCGCTACAGATCCATGGCGGATATGGCTATCTTGCAGATTATGGGCTTGAAAAAATTGTGCGTGATCTGCGGGTGCATCAGATACTGGAAGGCACAAACGAAATTATGCGCGTTATTATCAGCCGATCGTTGCTGGCGGAGCGCGATAGATGAGCCAGATTGACTGCCGCATTGAACGATCTACCGGCCGCATAACCTTGCGCCGGCCTGAAACCTTGAACGCCCTCACCCATGAGATGTGTGAGAGATTGGAAGCGGCTTTAATGGCCTGGAAGAATGACGAAAAAGTCAGCCAGGTCATCATTGATGCCGAAGGCGAGAAAGCCTTTTGTGCGGGTGGTGATATTGCAAAACTTTACCACAAAGGGCGAGCTGGTGACTTTACAAATGTTCATGCCTTCTGGCGTGAAGAATACAGGCTGAACAGCCTTATTCATCATTATCCCAAACCCTATATTGGCTTTCTGCAAGGCTATGTCATGGGCGGGGGTGTTGGCATTTCTTGTCATGGCAGCCACCGTATTGTGGGCAACACAACGAAGATGGCAATGCCAGAATGCGCTATAGGTCTGGTGCCTGATGTTGGCGGCAGCTATCTTCTGGCCCGTGCTCCTGGCCTTACTGGCCGGTTTTTGGGGATCACAGGCTACCGAATGAACGCGGCTGATGCGCTGCATGCAGGTTTTGCTGACAGCTTCATTGCCGAAGACAGGTGGAGTAAAGTGATAGAAGAACTGGTGAGCGCGGGGACACCAGCTCCTTTATCTAGCTTTATAGATAATGCAGGCCACAGCCAACTTGCCACAATGCAAATTGAAATTGACCAGATATTCACGCATTTTAATCCTGACCTGATGGCAACCGAACAGGCTAAAGGCAGAGGTGAACTGGCTCAGATGATCACTAGCGCGTTGGCTAAAAATGCTCCTCTATCTATGATGGCTGTTGACGCCATGCTGGACAGGTTAGGGCCTGACTGTACTTTTCAACAGGCTCTGGAAATGGAATATCGCTTTACCAGCCGGGCTATGCAACAGGGTGAATTTCTGGAAGGCACGCGCGCGATGCTGATCGACAAAGACAAGAAACCTGACTGGCAATATAAAACGGCCAGTGAAGTGCCCAAAGGGCTGATTGACGAGATGCTATCACCTACCGCCTTTACACAGGCCTTTTTAGCAGCAGGAGATGGACTATGAAAATTGGGTTTATTGGGCTGGGCAATATGGGCGCCCCTATGGCGGCAAATCTGGCAAATGCTGGATATGAAGTGGTGGGATTTGATGTGACAGATGTGACTGTAGAAGGTGTCACAAGCTGCTCGGATGCACCCTCTTGTGTATTGGGCTGTGATCTTGTCATCACCATGCTGCCAAACGGAACTATTTTACAGAAGGTTGCAGATGAAATTCAGCAAAGCCTGAAGAAGGGTGCGGTATTTTTGGATTGCTCTACAGTTGATGTGGATACAGCAAAATTAGTTGCTGCACAGATGGCAGCTACAGATATTGATATGCTGGATGCACCGGTATCCGGGGGCATTTCAGGCGCGGCTGCAGGCACCTTGACCTTCATGGTCGGCGGCGCGAGCAAAGCCTTCGCAATCGCAGAACCACTGTTTAACGTGATGGGCAATAAAGCGGTCCATGTTGGTGCAGCTGGTGCCGGGCAAGCGATAAAGATCTGTAATAATATGATTCTAGGCGTCACTATGATCGCCACTTGTGAGTCAATTGCGCTAGGTGACAAGCTGGGGTTGGACAGACAGAAACTGTTTGACGTGCTGTCCACCTCATCAGGGGCAAGCTGGACGGTGAACAGCTATTTTCCTGCTCCTGGTGTTGGCCCGGCAAGCCCGGCAGATAATGATTACAAACCTGGCTTTGCAGCCGAGTTGATGGTTAAGGATTTAGGGCTTTCACAACAGGCTGCAGAAGCTGTGAATGCTGATACTCCAATGGGCGCACATGCTCTGGCCCTTTACCAACAATTTGTTGGTACAGAAGATGGAGAGGGGCGCGATTTCTCCGCTATGCTGCCTCGATTTTCGGCCAGAACACGTTCTACTTAATCCCAAATCAAAACCCATTTAACCGCTAAAGGCGACAGGCCATGACAGAACAGACATTCGATACCATAAAAGTTAATCGCACAGGCAGTGTGATTACGGTTGAACTTAATCGACCAGACGCTTTAAACGCACTGAACAGCAAAATGACTGAGGAAGTGACCAGTTATCTGGCCAGTCTGGATGAAGATAAGGATACGGGCTGCTTTGTGCTAACAGGAACAGGTAAGGCCTTTGCTGCAGGTGCAGACATCAAAGAAATGGCCGTAAAATCCTATATGGATACATTCTATGAAAATATGTTTGCCAAATGGGAAACCGTTGCCCAACTGCGCACGCCAAAAATTGCCGCAGTAAACGGCTTTGCACTTGGTGGCGGGTGTGAGCTGGCAATGATGTGCGACATTCTATTTGCCAGCGAATCCGCCAAATTTGGGCAACCTGAGATTAAGCTGGGTGTGATACCCGGAATGGGAGGATCACAACGCCTGACCCGTGCAGTCGGCAAGGCTAAAGCCATGGATATGATTTTAACTGGCCGTATGATGGATGCAGAAGAAGCAGAACGATCCGGCCTTGTTTCCCGCATTTTCCCTGATGAAGCGCTGATGACAGAAACCATGGCCGTTGCCGAGACAATTGCTGAATTTGGGCCTGCCAGCGCAATGCTGGCACGTGAGTCAGTAGCACGTGCTGATGAAATTAGCCTAACAGAGGGCCTGTTATTTGAACGGCGGGTCTTTCATTCTCTGTTTTCCACAAAAGACCAGAAAGAAGGCATGGCTGCCTTCACCGAAAAACGTAGCGCAAGCTTTACAGGTGAATAGCGCTACAAGGAGCAGGTGAGATAATGGCTGAAGATATTTTTATTACTGCAGCAGCACGCACACCAATGGGTAGCTTTCAAGGCGCTCTGAGTGACCTAACCGCCCCTGAAATAGGTGGAACAGCCATCGCAGCAGTGGTGGATCAACAAAGTTTGGATAAAACCCTGATTGATGAGGTCATAATGGGATGTGTTCTGCCAGCAGGGCTGGGTCAAGCCCCCGCCCGTCAGGCCAACTTTGCGGGAGGAATCCCAGAATCTGTTCCCTGCACCACAGTCAACAAAATGTGTGGTTCTGGTATGAAGGCTGTAATGCTAGGCTATGATCAGATCAAAGCAGGTGGGGCAGATATTATTATAGCTGGGGGCATGGAGAGTATGTCAAACGCCCCCTATCTGTCTTCAAAGGCGCGCGACGGCGCACGTATCGGGCATCAAAATCTAGTTGATCACATGTTTTTAGATGGTCTTGAAGATGCCTATGACAAAGGCAAGCTTATGGGCAGCTTTGCAGAGGATTGTGCTGAATATTATCAGTTTTCGAGGGATGCACAGGACAGATATGCGTTACAATCTTTGCATCGCGCGCAAGATGCACAAGCATCGGGAAAATTGGTTGCTGAAATTTGCCCGGTTACCGTGACTACCCGCAAAGGAAGCCAGCAGGTGGATAAAGATGAACAGCCCCTTCTGGCAAAACCTGAAAAGATACCTCATCTGAAGCCAGCCTTCAGGGAGGGCGGCACAGTCACAGCAGCCAATTCATCATCCATCTCAGATGGGGCAGCTGCTCTCAGCCTTGCCAGCGGAGCCGCCGTAACCGCTCATGATCTTGATGTTCAGGCCCAGATTTGTGGTCATGCCGGTTTTGCGCATACCCCGGGCTGGTTCACCACCGCACCTATCTTTGCTGCTCGAAAATTGCTGAAAAAACTAGGCTGGCAGGCATCAGATGTTGATGTCTGGGAAGTGAATGAGGCCTTTGCGGTGGTCGCTATGGCATTTATCCGCGAACTGGAGATTGACCCTAAATACGTCAATATTCACGGCGGGGCTTGTGCGCTTGGTCATCCCATTGGGGCGTCAGGAGCACGGATTTTGGTCAGCCTGTTAAACGCACTAAAACAATCAGGGGGTAGTAAAGGTCTGGCCGCAATTTGCCTTGGTGGTGGTGAAGGTATAGCCGTTGCTGTGGAGGCAGCATGAAACTTGATGAAAATATAGCCGCGATTGTCAGCGGCGGGGCATCCGGCCTTGGCGCGGCTGTTGTCAGGTATCTGCGGGACAGAGAGGTAAAGACGGCCTTGTTTGACAAGGATGAAGATGCAGGCCGCCAAATCGCCTCTGAATCCGGCAGCACATTCTTTAAGGTTGATGTTAGTGATAGCCAGTCAGTGAGAACAGCCTTGTCAGCAGCCAGAAACAAAAATGGCCAGGAACAACTTGTGGTTAATTGTGCTGGCATCGCCCCTGCGATGAAAACTGTTTCCAGAGGAACTGCGCATGACCCGGAAGTGTTTTCACAAGTTGTCGCAGTTAATCTGGTCGGCAGTTTTCATCTTGCCAGTATATCTGCTGAAGGAATGATAAATGCTCCAGCGCTGACAAAAGATGGTGAACGCGGTGTGATCATCAATACCGCCTCTGTCGCAGCTTATGATGGCCAGATTGGTCAGATCGCCTATGCTGCTTCGAAAGCTGCCATTACTGGCATGACCTTACCGATGGCGCGTGACTTGGCAGATAAGGGGATCAGGGTCATGTCAATCGCACCTGGTATTTTTGGTACCCCGATGATGACAACCTTTCCGCAAGAGGTTCAGAACGCGCTAGCGGCACAAATCCCGTTCCCCACTCGGCTGGGACAACCAGAAGAGTTCGCCAGACTTGTGGGCCATATAGCTGAAAATGAAATGCTGAATGGCGATACAATCCGGCTCGACGGAGCGATCCGGATGCCGCCGCGTTGACATTCCTTCAGCTTCGGTTTTCCGGCACCCAGCCTTCTGGCACATCTACCATCGCAACAGATGATGACATTTTTGCCAGCAAAATTTGATCGTCATCTTCCAGGCTGAAGGCCTCAGCCTCGCAAAAGCTGACTCTTTTACCCGCTTTGATAACCCGTCCGAACACCTGAACCTTGTCTGTTGTCACAGGTCGGAAAAAAGATGTTTTAAATTCAATGGACAGCACCTCAACAGATGGTGCGGATAAAGTCAGGGCTGCAAACCCGCAAGCACTGTCAAGACCAGCGGTCAGCACCCCACCATGCATGAAGCCCTGCTGTTGCAGCAAATGACCTGACTTTTCTATCTGCATTGTTATTCCCCCTGGCTGCAAAGATAGGAGCTGTATCTGCAGAGATTTCATTGCTGACTGCGCTGCAAAACTGGCTCTGACACGGGCTTCAAAATTGGGGTCTCTGGGTTCAAACATAGCTAAATTCCAGGCAAGACGTTTAGTCTTTTTTTTGGGGATGTATCTGCAATCACAAACTGTCTATAGTTAGGGTTCCACAAATAGAAACATAAAGAAGAGCCTTTGTCATGACCAGCACAGCTATAAGCCGATTTCCTGTTCCTGAGCTGTCCAGCCTTCCGGATGATTTGAAACAGATTATCTCAGATGTGCAAGATAAAGCAGGTTTTATTCCAAATGTGTTTCTCACGCTTGCTCATCGTCCAGATGAACTGCGGGCCTTCTGGGCCTATCATGAAGCTCTAATGCGACGCAATTCGGGTCTAAGCAAAGCGGAATGTGAGATGATTGTGGTCGCAACATCCGCTGCAAATAACTGTTTATATTGTGTGGTGGCACACGGCGCCATCTTGCGGATATATGAAAAATCAGCGCAAATATCTGAACAGATTGCCACTAATTTTAGAAAAGCAGATATTACTGACCGGCAAAAAGCCATGCTAGTTTTTGCTGAAAAGGTTGCCCTGCAGTCAGCAAAAATTGACGAAGCTGACTTCCATATCCTGTATGAGCATGGTTTTTCAGATGAGGATATCTGGGATATTGGAGCTATCACTGCTCTGTTTGCCTTATCAAACCGCATGGCCAGCCTGATATCAATGCGACCTAATGATGAGTTTTTCACAATGGGCCGAAGCTTTGGGGACGCCAAATGACAAATGGCAGGCACATTTTTGCTTTACCGGACCTTACGCCAAGCACAGATTCAAGACTGGCTGAACTAAATGAAATCGGCTTTAATCATCTAATTGGATTAAGTTTGCTCAGATGGACCGAACAAGATTGTCTGACCAGCCTTGACATCAGCCCCTCACATCTAAACCCCGCCGGATTAGTCCATGGAGGTGTCTTTTCAACAATGCTGGATGTATCCTTGGCAATGTCAGGTAGCTATAGTCAACCACCGCTTTATCTGATGCCAGGTCTAACCCTGAATTTGAACACCCAGTTCATCGGCGCGGCGACAAATGACGATATCAAAGTTTATGCAACAGCTAGAAAGACCGGCGGTGGCCGGTCTGTTTTTTTTGCTTCAGGAGAAGTATTTACGCCTGATGGACGCATTCTTGCCAGTGCGACAGGAACCTTCAAGCCTGGCCGTCAGCCCAGCTCATGAGCTGAGTTTTTTATGGGTGCGTGACTGGGAATCTTCCAGCAAGACCAACTCGCGTTTCAAATATGAACGCAGGCCAAGTGGGCCGGCGTCATGCCAAACTTGGCGCACGGTCTCATGAAACATACCCTCTGATATTTCATCAGTTGCAAGGATGAACTGAAACAGACTGGATGAGAAACGAGCCTGCAGCTGACCATCAAAATCATATAGGATTTTAGCAACCAGCGCTTCGTTCATATCCAGGACCTGATGTGTCATGTTCATGTTTCCTTTTTGATAGAGAGTTTGTAAATTGGGACAATATGGTAACTTACAAAAAACATACCAATCTGAGTAAAGATTCAATTTTTCTTTAAAAATTTGAATTTAATTTAGGCTCAAATAAATTATATTCGAAAAATCAACATGATATGTTTTGTCACATATTTTTTGATTCCAAAATTTTCGTGATCTCATCAAAAACGACCGCCTGAAATTTGTAATCATAAGTCCCAATATATGATTTTTCGTTCAGCATCACTTGGACCAATTCCATAAACGGGCAACTTCTGACTTTCTTTCCTCTGACAACTTGCATCCACTTTCCAGCTAAATCGATTTTGCAATTACCAAATTTTTCTGTGGCAATTTCTGATATCTGAACCACCGTAGTTCGAACACCTAGTCTGCTAAGCACTTTGCTGGCAATCCCATGATCAAAGCCAGCTATGTTATAAAGCCTTGCATCTGATGTTAACACAGCAGTTTCTTGCATGTTATTAATGCCATTAACGGATTTAGGGATGAATACGTATATCTGACCCACCTTACTATCAACTAGCCCTCCCATAGAAGAAAACCCCAAAAGAGCCATCTCAGACATAGAGTTCAAATTAATCTTGCCTCCTTGGGGGAGAAACTGACCGCGAAGGGATTCAGAAATCATTGCATTTACTACATTTTCATCTAATGCAAGATCATTTGACAATATCGCAATTAGCTTTTCAAACTCAATTTCCTGTGGTGTCAACTGTGTAGTTGAAAACTGAATGATTGCTTCATTTTCTGTCCTTAAGCCGAGCTCCACCAATTCCATAATTTCTTCAAAAGGTGCTGAGAAAGAGCCGACCAACCTGCTTCTGTACATATTCAATCTGTTACAATTTGGGCCAAGGACTGTAATTTTGCTCTCAAAGTTTTCCAGAGCAGTTGGGTTGTTTTCAGTTACCGAGGCAAATCTTTCCATAGATATTGTAACTGGAGGAAAGTCTTTAAATTCTGAAAAATAATGCCGTGATTTCTGGATAAAAATCTCGTTTTCAGAGAGTAGGTTGCTCCCATTTCTATCAAGTGGAGCGATGTAAGATTGAACCGGAGCATTGATCAGCGCGAAAAACTGATTCGGGTCTGTTTCCTTGCAATTACTTGCGGTTTGCGCAAGTGCCTGACCTACAAGCACAAACACAAATACTCCTGTAGATAAAAACCAGTTGATGCCCGCTTTCAACATTCTTTATCCCCTATCAATAATCAGCAACCCACTTGTGTGTTATACGACAGTCCCTACGACATTTATAGTACTCAACTGTAGGCTTAACACACTCTACATTTCTGTCGTTATACTTTTTGTTATGCTACAAGATCTGTTTAAAATTCAGGCTACACTTGGAGGGTCTTCTGGTCAGGGGGGTGTTTTTTTACAACCCACTGAGGATACTGACCGTGAGGTTGCAGAAGAAGGAACAGATTTCGGTCTTCTAGGCCCCGATCCAGATTGCCGTATTTTTCTGACGCACGGCGTGACAACAATGGTTTGGCTCAAATCGCATCATCTACTATTTGCCTCTTAAAGTGATAACCAGAAGGGCTGAAAGTTCAGAATGTCTGCACGCTCATTTCCCCAGCTTTTCCTGCTTAGTATACTCAATCTGCTACTCCTGGCTGGCTGTGCTGTAAAAGGATCGGTCAGACTTGATCCACGCGAACCTGAGCAACTTATCTTTGAGAGTGAAGTTCTGGTTTCTGAGGATTTAGACCTGCCAGCCGTGCCGAAGCCTGAAGCGCCTGCTGCGCCAGCTGAACGGGAACAGAAAAATACGGATACCTCAGAAGACGAAATGGTCAACCTTGAGACCACAGCTGAAGCTAAACCGCTTACACGAGAAGAATTAATTGAAAAGTTAACGCGGCCCATCTATTTTGCACTTGATGATGCCAGCCTGTCTGATCAGCAAAAAGAGCAGCTGAAAAAGCTGGCTAGTTTTCTGCTAGCTCCAGAAAATGAACGACTTAACCTGCGCATTGAGGGACATTGTGATGACAGAGGCACTCGAGAGTATAATTTTGCCCTAGGTGAGCGCCGCGCAGCAGTCATCTCACAACACTTGAGAACATCTGGTTTCCCAAAGGACAGGCTTAAGACCATATCTTACGGCAAGGAACGTCTGGCCTACAGCGGTATATCAGAATTTGCCCGCGCCCGAAATCGGCGCGGTGAACTGATATTAAAACCAGTTTTTGAGCCCGCTTCATAGGCTCAGGACCAACCTGCATCCTAGCGGTTGCGCAGCATCAGTATATTTCCTGCGACTACAAGACAAATGCCAGCAAATGGAAGCACTCCCCACTGGTACTTTTCAAACACCGTTGAAATAAGCAAGGCAAATACTGGAAAAATGACAGTTGCATATCCAGCTTTTCCTGCGCCAATCCGTCCAACAAGTGTCAGATAACAGGTAAAGGTCAGTACTGATGAAAACACCGCCAGCCAGATTAGTCCGGACAGATAAGGTAAACGATAATCTATAACAAAGGGATTGCCTAAGACCAAGGCAAAGAGAGCTAGCACAAGACACCCATAGACCATACCCCAACTGTTCGCGCTTATCACTGCCACATTCTGTCTCTGCAGCGCAGCTGAAACCTGATTGCCAGCACAAAAGCATAATGTGCCTGCCATACAAAGTGCCAATGCAGGCAAAGCGGCTAATGACAAATGAAATTCAGGCAAAAAGACCAGGATAATTCCGCCAAGCCCAATGGCTGAGGCAAAAAGCTCACGTGGGTGAGGCGCTGTGCGAGTGAGACCTGCTACGATCAATATATTCATCATCGAAGCTGTTGAGAACACAACCGCCATAAGCCCTGAGGCCAAATGAGGGCTTGCATAATAAAATAGAGTAAAATTCGCGCTAAAAATGAACAGGCCTAAAGCAGCGAATTGCAGATGAAGATGAAACGGAAATCTAAGCGTAAGCCCTTTAAATCGCGCAATAAGAAAACACAAAGCCGCAGCAATCATAAAACGCCATAATATAGAGATTTCAGGTGCAACAAACCCTATCTGTGCCTTCAAAGGCAACCAGCTTGTTGACCAGCCAAAAATCACTAATGCATATAGAAGATAATCACGCGGGCTCATAGAGCCTGTCTAGCACAGGATATCGGCCAGAACACCTGAAATGCAGCTGTCTGGGCGTCTACTTGAACTTAACAATAACGTTCTGGGCCAATCCATTGGGCTTGTGAGTAACGGTCACCATGAGCCCAGCCAACAGGCAGGATAGCTTCAATCTCTGCCTTCATCTGCTCTGTAACCACAATGTTACGGGCAGCTGCCAGCTCGTTCAAATGTGCAACAGACCGCGTGCCAGGAATCGGAAGGACATGATCTCCCTGTGCCAAAAGCCAGGCAACAGCTAGGCTGGCCGAAGCGACATTATTATCAGCTGCATAGGCCCTGAAACCTTCGGAAATGGCAATATTCGCTTCATAATTTGGGGATAAAAATCGCGGGTTGCCTCTCAGAAAGTCAAGCCCCTGTGCAGCTTCAAAGGTCAATGGCCTGTCTGTAAGCAAGGTTCGTCCGACAGGTGAGAAAGCAACCAGTGTTGTTCCTAATTCAGCACAGGTCTGCACCAGACCCATTTCTGGAGCTCGCGTTGATAATGAATATTCTGACTGAACCGCCCCAACAGGAAACACCTCATGTGCCCGGCGCAGAGATGATGGCGCAATTTCAGAAAACCCAATTTGCTTGATTTTACCTTTTTGGACAAGTCGGCCCAAGCTGCCAGCAACCTCTTCAATAGGAATATCTGACTGGCGGCGATGTACATAGAACAAATCAACATGTTCAATACCCATCCTGACTAAGCTTTTATCCAGCTCTGATTCCAGATGTGAGGCCTCGTTATTGAAGGACCGAACCCCTGTATCCGAGTCACGACAAATACCCGCCTTGGTCGCAATATGAAAGAAGTCAGTTGCTAAGCGACCCTGCTTAGCCAGAAAACTGCCAATGCGCTGCTCTGAAACCCCCATCCCATACACATTTGATGTATCAATGTGATTGAGACCCAGATCAATTGCCGCGGTAAGAATAGAGTCCGCCTGCTCATCATTGCACGGCCCATAAAAATTAGAAAAAGACATGGCCCCAATCCCAACAGATGCTAATCTTGTTTCATCCTGGCCAATATGCCGTATCTGATTGTTCATAAAATTCACCCTTTTTTAAATTCAAATTCTACAGACCAGCAAAAATGTTATCCTGGAAGTTATCTTCTACCATTTTTAAGCATCTCACTTTTTTAAACTACTGCTAAAAGGCACAATAACCCATGAAATCACGTGCTCTGCTTATTGTTGCTCTTGAACAGGAACTGCCAACAACTGGTCTTGCTGACTGGGCAATTTTGTATACTGGTGTGGGAAAGGTCAATGCTGCTATCAATCTAATGGCTGCACTTACAGAAAAAAACCAGACCTGCTGATCAATTACGGCACGGCGGGAGCAATCAAAACTGGCCTAGCGGATATTGTTGAAGTCGGAAAATCAGTTCAGTGTGACATGGATGCGAGGCCACTGGGCCTTGCGCTTGGCGCCACACCCTTTGAAACCGGAACTGAACGTTTCACTCTGTCGGACAGCCCTTTAATATGCGGAACAGCAGATCGTTTTGTGACATCTGCACCTGAGCTGGCTTGTGATTTGGTTGATATGGAATTATATGCGCTTGCTAAAATTGCTAAACGTGAGCAGATTCCTCTTAAATCCTACAAGTTTATCTCAGATAGCGCGGATGACAGTGCACAGCAAGACTGGAAAAACAGCCTTCCCGATTCAGCTTCAGGTTTTCTCAGTATACAGGATGACTTGCTTAGCTTGTAAGGCTAACATACTAATTTTCAATTAAAAAATGAGGCTTAACAAAGCTGGAAGAGCCACTCAAAATGTGGAAAGAATGCAAAAAAATTGGGAAAGTCATAAGAAACTAGGCCCTAACAAGTCCAGCACTACTGCATCTACGTATAGAAGTTGTGTCCCTTGTTTGAGTAATCCTAGCCGGTCCCAACTCATCGGGGGACACCCCTACCCTTCGAGGCCTGCTTCTTATCTTGAGTTCAACGAAATAGCGCCAATAATGCTAAGATTGTTGCTGACGAGTGGAAATTTGGTCAATGACGTGTTCAAGAACGGCTTAAAATTGTTAAACAAAGATAGACATCCTGGACGATAATCTCCTCTTGTCTGGTCAGAACGGGCAGAAGAATAAAAATGACTAGCACTGCGCCTGCACACAACTTCCACAACTACCAGTCAGGAACGTTCGATATTTCTAACCCTATACAAAGTAGACATTTTTTATTGTTACGATTCAGAACTTACAGCATGCGCCCTAAGATCTTCTAGCGCCACAACAGATAAACAGGCTGCATTTGTAGCTGAAAGAATAACATTTGGTGCGGCCCCTGCCTGGCGGGCCTGCTCCCACCTTGCTGCACACAGACACCAGCTGTCGCCCGGTTTCAGGCCAGGAAAACCATATTTGGCCCGAGGGGTCGTTAAATCATTTCCAGCTGCCTTGCTAAAACTAAGAAAATCATTTGTCATTACGGCACACACGGTATGGCTGCCGATATCTTCTGGACTGGTATGGCAGCAGCCATCGCGGAAAAAGCCTGTCATTGGTGCAACAGAGCAGGGTATAAGCGCGCCGCCAAGTACATTTTTCTGGCGTCCACCGCCAAAATTTTCACCATCCATATATTTTACCTCTGATTTGTCTGTCCGAAATGGTTACACCGAGTCTTTCCGCAACCTATCTCAGAAAAACGTCTGATTTTATACTTTTCTCAACCATCAAGGCTCGGCATTGCTTTTTCTATTTCAAATTCTAACTTGGTCATGAATCTATCCCGAGGCAAGCCCTGGCCTATAGCGGGTAAAAAATGAACAACGACCACACCTGGCTTCTTGATAA
>CABYZM010000009.1 GCA_902523435.1 uncultured SAR116 cluster alpha proteobacterium | reverse complement strand
ATTATTTATTTCTCTCTTTGGAATAGTTTTCTTGTCTCATTTAGTTTTTCTCACATTAATTTATCAAAACGAGAATGATGGACAAAGCCAGTAGCGCGATGGCCAACAATTCTATGCGGGATGTTTTTTCTTTGAAGAAGAGGATCGAAAAACCGAGTGTAATCACCAACTCAACCTGCCCGACAGCCCGAACTGAAGCAACATTTTCAAGTGAGAAGGCTGTAAACCAACAGGCTGTTGTTATGGCGCCAAACAGGCCAACTGGCCAGGCAGAGCGCCAGCATGCAAAAGACATAACGAGCTCGCGCCTCGCCACTAGAAACATAATCCCACCCATGAAAAATGTTTGCAACAAGGTCGATGTTGCGGCCGACATAGAGGCTCTGAGCACAATATCGCCCGTGGCAAGCGAATCAGTTGCCGCCCGAAAGCTGACTGTGGATAGCCCTAGAAACGCGCCTGCGGCTAAGCCCAGAAAAGACTGTTTTGACCGCAGGGATGAAAATAGGCCAGAAAGGCCTGCATTAGATTTGTGGAAGGACAACATCAGGATCGCCAACACGCCAATTGCAATAGCTAATCCAACCTGAACATCTACAATTTCGCCAATTATAAGTGCTTCAAAAATAGCGGCCTGAAGAACTTCAGTTTTCGAAAAGGCGGTTCCTGCTGCAAAATTTCTGTGGTTGAAAAGAGTGATCAGAAGGACCGTGAAGATCACCTGCATCAATCCGCCAATACTGACCCAAACCCAAAACATTTGTGTGGTTTGGGGCATGTTTTGATCGGTTGACTGCATCCACAACCAGAGCCACAGTGCAGCAAAAGGCAGTGCATAAGAAAATCGGATATAACTCGCCCCAAAATCCCCCATCACTGATTTCATTTTTTTCTGCCCCGCAGACCGGAGGGTCTGGGTCGTGGCTGCAATTACAGTGATAATGATCCAGAGTTCCATTTTGGGCAACTGACAGCCAGATCTTATCAGACTGGTTTGTCACCTTTCAGTGTGATGCGATGTAACAGACGTCTGTGTCCATCATAGTCATTGATAGGATAATGTAGTGTGCAACGGTTATCCCAAATGGCCAAATCACCTTTTTGCCAAGCATGACGACACTGAAATTCTTCTCTGATTTGATGGGCATATAAATAATTCAACAGCCCATCACTTTCTGCTGTTGACCAGCCTTGAAAATGAACACTGTGGGCCTGATTCACATATAATGCTTTTTTTTGAGTTTCCGGGTGGGTGCGGATGACAGGATGGATGCCGATCAGACTATCTTCGCTTGTGTCGCGTCCGTTTTCAGCAATTCTGTCCGCCCGTGTGGCCATTGCCACGGCTTTATCTGGCCGACAGATAATTTTAAGCGTGGCCAGCGTGTCTTTCAGACCATCAGAAAGGCTCTCATAAGCCTGTACCTGATTGGCAAAAAGGGTGTCGCCGCCAAGAGGGGGTAGTTCCAGAGCATAAAGCATGGTTGCCATGGGAGGGCAGGGCTGGTACGTGGTATCAGAATGCCAGACACCGCCAAAATTCACCTTTTCTGTTTCTTGTTTCAGAACAGGTGTAATCTCCGGAAAGTCCTCAAGGCCTGTGAGAAAGGGATAAATATCAGGCGTGCCAAGCTGCTTCGCAAAGGCAAGATATTGAGTGGACGAAAGAGATTGGTCTCTGATAATTATCACTTTATGCTTAAGCCAGATTTCACGGAGCTGCCTCACCTTTTCTACAGATAATCGCGTGCTAACGTCCAAACCGGACACATATGCCCCACAGGAAGGACTAATCTGTTGAATTCTCATAATCATAACGTCTTTAAGTGGTTTAATGGTGTCGAATGTGCTCTCGGGGCACCCAGTGGGCAGCTGCGTTAACCCGAAAATTCAAAAATAACTATTCCGTAATAGTCCAAAATAAAGTAGTGTCGGGCTTTACTGTTCCATTATGCCCTTATGAACGCGACAAAGTAAAATCATTCCCAAAAATCACTCCACAAATAGTTTTGCAGGGAAGCCCAAATGACAAAAGGTGGAAAAATGATTCAGTATGGTAGACAACTGATCGAGCAAGAAGACATAGAGAGTGTTGTCTCCGTTTTGCAATCAGATTTTTTGACGCAAGGTCCAGTAATAGAAAAATTTGAAAATGCTGTAGCCGAATATTGTGGTGCAAAACATGCGATAGCAGCAAATAGCGCAACAAGCTCTCTTCATTTAGCCATGATGGCTCTTGAAATTAATCGAAATGACTTGATTTGGACTAGTGCTATAACATTTGTCGCCACTAGCAATGCAGCTTTGTATTGTGGGGCAACGGTGGATTTTATTGATATTGACAAACAAACATTGAATTTAGATGTTTCATTGTTGGAGAAAAAACTGCAGCAAGCAGAAGCTAATTCCAATTTGCCGACAGTGTTAATTGTAGTCCATTTAGCGGGAGCTCCTGCTGACATGTTGAGCATAAGCAAGTTGAGTGAGCGCTATAACTTTAAGGTTGTTGAAGATGCTTCGCACGCAGTTGGAAGTAGTTTTAACTCAAAAATGATTGGCAGTTGTGAATACTCGCTGTTATCTATTTTTAGCTTTCACCCTGTAAAAATAATTACTACTGCGGAAGGTGGAATTATAACTACCAATGACCATTCTCTAAATGAGAAAATTCGTCGATTAAGGACACATGGAATCAGTCGGAACGATAGTTTTAATGATGGACGTGAAGAGTTGTGGAACTATTTTCAAGAGGATCTTGGTTACAACTATAGAATGACCGAATTAAGTGCTGCCCTTGGTCTAACACAGGTCTCCAAAATTGACAGGTTTGTTTCACGGCGCAATGAAATTTCTGAGCAATACAAATGGGAGTTAAGGACGCTCCCACTCGAGTTCCAGAAGTTTCCGGAAAATGCTAAATCTTCTTATCATCTCTTTATAATTAGGCTTAAACTGGACCAAATTAAAAAGACGAAGAAACAAATATATTTTGAATATTTAGAGAATAACATAAACGTCAATTTCCATTACATTCCTGTTTACAGGCACCCTTTCTACGAAAAATTGGGATTCAAAAAAAATCACTGTTTAGAAGCCGAGAGATACTTTCTTGACGCCCTATCAATACCAGTACACCCGGGCCTAACTCAGGATGATATTGAGCGCGTTATTGGGACAACCAGAACCTTGGTTGAGTAATAGATGGACCCGAGATACAAAAAGATTGTTTTGGGCTCTGCTCAGTGGGGCCTATTTTATGGTGTCTCGAACAAGAAAGGAAAAACTAACTTTAATGAAGTTAAAAAAATCCTCTCATTTGCTGAGAAGCTAGGCATTGGTATGGTTGATACAGCGCCTGTCTACGGTGATTGTGAAGTGATACTTGGGAAGGCAGGCACTGGAAATTTTGAAATTGTAACGAAGGTACCGGTCTCAGAAACCGGCACCTACAGTCCAGACACCCTAATAAAATCTTTTGTAAAGTCGAAAACTTCCTTAAAGAAAAAAAGTATTTATGGTTTGCTTTTGCACCAACCAGATTTGCTTTTTGATGATGGTGGTGCAGCTTTCTATTCCCAAATGTTGGATTTAAAAGCTGAAAAATTAGTGCAAAAAATTGGCGCTTCAGTCTATACTCTCGAACAAGCTCAACGTTGTTTGGAAAAACAACATTTTGATTTGATACAAATACCGTTTAGCCTAGTAGATAGGCGCTTTGAAAGCTCTGGTTTGGCGAGAGAATTAAAGCAAGCCAAGATCGAAATTCATGGCAGGTCGATCTTTCTTCAAGGCTTACTTTTAATGGAACCCAACCAAATCCCAAAAGAATTGAGCCAGTTTATTGAGCCTGTATCTCTCATTCGCTCAAATGCGTATGAATTGGGAATGACTCCAGCTCAATATTTAGCGAAATTTGCGTATGAATCTGACTTCATCGATAAATTTGTTATTGGAGTTGAAACTTGTAACCAGCTCCAGGATGTAAGTGAAGTGATATTTGACCAGCGAAAAATTGATTGGCCAAAATTCCACATAAGTGATGAGGAGTTGCTTATGCCGATGAATTGGAAGCTATGATGTCTGGGGAGCGAAAGAATATAATTATTCTTTCTGACAGCGTTGGACTCTCGAATTCATGTGCTCGGCTTCTAGAAGATTTGAGACAAGAATTATTGTTAATGGACATAAAATGTCATTTCAACTTGGTGGAGGAAACTGAAAATAATGAAAATTCAGAACTAATTTTCAGAGAAAAGCAAAGCATGATAATGCGAGGTTTATCCGAAATATCGTTAGCGCTCAAATTGAGTTGGCGTGTTCTCGCAACAAATGGGATAGAATACAATGCTGTGATATCATATTCACCATCAATATTTTTAGTTTTCCCAGCCGCAATTGCAAAATTCAAATGGAGAATTCCATATTACCTCATTTTAAGAGACATTGTTCCCCAATGGCTTAACCAGAGCGGCAACCTCAATAAAGGATTGGTATATTTTCTTCTTCTTTTTGTAAGCTATATGAATTACCGCGTCGCAGACTTTATAGGAGTACAGTCTAATACGGACCTTGATTTTTTACGAAATATTAAAAAAAACAATGAAGGTAGCAAGATTCACCTGCTGCGCAATTGGCGTGCTTTGGATAACCTTTGGGCTAAAAGCAGCGGCGGCAATTTCAAAAGTGACTCCTCAGAAATCAGAATTTTATATGCAGGAAATGTTGGATTAGCTCAGAAAATTGACGTTATTTTCAATAAACTACTCAATTTAAATGATATAATCACCGTCAAAATTGACGTATATGGGTTTGGGTGGGAGCTAGACTCTGTAATCCATAGTATGCAGTGTCACAAATACTCTGATCAGATATCCTTTCACGAACCAACTAATGAAAAATTGCTCATTGAATATAGTAGATATTATGATTTTGGATTAGTTGCGTTAAACTCAGAATTGCAAACAGGAAATATACCTAGCAAGATAATTTTGTATTTAGCCGGAGGCTTACGAATATTAGGATTTGCTGACGACAGGTCTGAGCTAAAAAAATTAATTACATCCAAAAAAATCGGTTTGTTTATGGATACAGGTGCCTTTTTGCGCACAAAGGATAAACAATCAATATGCCAACTACTGTCAATACATATAAAAAATAATCAGGACAATATTACAACCTGTCTAAAGGAAGATTTCAGCTCTAAGAATGCAGCACTAACAATCGTAAAATATTTGGGTTTGTAAAATACAAAATCAGGTGTTACCAGAATGGGCATGTAACTCAGAAAAAACTTAACGCGCTTATCATGAAACATCATTTTAGAACACTCTCAGAATCGGTTGAGAAGCCGGGATCTTTGGTAAATAAGTTGGATTTACAGATTATAAGAACAAGATTTTGGTTTGCAGAGCAATTCATACACGATGCAGATTTGGTTGAGTTCGGAGCTGGGTCAATTCTTGGAAAAAATAACGTGCTCCAGCGAGCCAAATCATTCTGTTGTGTGGAAGTCGTTCCCGAAAACGTCTACGAGCTTGAGACATTTCTTAATGGGCGAGGTAGAGTAATCCAGGAAGATTGTTGTGCGACTAGTTTGACAACTAATAGCTGTGATGTAGTTATAGCTCTCGCAATGGTTTATTACGTTGATATGGATAGTCTATTGAGGGAAGCCCACAGAATTTTGCGCTCAGGTGGATGTTTTGTGTTTTGTTGCCCAAATAAAGACCAGCCCTTTTTTCGCGCGGCTCCTGGTTCAACAGAATATTATCGTGCAGAAGAAATTTTCAAAAAGAGCGAACAAGCGGGCTTCGAATGTAAAGTTTATGGAGCATATGATTTCAAAAAACAAAAAAGTAACTTTGGGGCTAATATCATCAAATTTTTTGGGAAATCCATTAGGCTATTATCACCACTTCTGGACGCATTTTTTCCACAAACTTACAAATTTTTGAGACAGAGCATACGGGGCGGTGTGGTGCGAATTCCAGATATGATAGAGGATGTATCAATTTTTGAGAAACCGAAGGTTCTGAATATATTCGAGGAGATAAATTCGCGAATTCTTTACTTTGAGCTGAGAAAAAACAGATGATTTCAATACCATTTTGTGAATACAACAAATTATTTTCTCCCTATGTGGAGGACCTCTTAAATATAACCCAAAATATTATAAAGGGTGGATTTTTCATAATGGGGCCTGATTTACAGGACTTTGAAAAAAATTTTGCCAAAAAAATTGGAGCAAGGTACGCCGTTGGCGTTGGAAACGCCACCGATGGCTTGGAGATGTTGCTAGCCGCGCATGATATGCCGGAGGGAGCCGAAGTATTGGTTTCAAGTCATACGATGACTGCAACTGCCTCCGCTGTTGTGTCGTCTGGCGGCCGGCCTATCCCAGTGGATATCGATGAATTAGGCATGATGGACCCATCAGATCTTCATAAACATTTGACACCTAGAACTTGGGCTATAATGCCAACTCAGTTAAATGGCGCTATCTGCCAAATTTCTGAACTTAAAAACTTTGCGGAGCAACATAATCTTTTGGTTTTTGAAGATTCTGCTCAAGCATTTGGAGCAAGTTTGAATGGTGAATTTGCCGGCAACTTTGGATGTGGAGGAGTGTTCAGTTTTTATCCAGCAAAAATACTTGGTTGTTTGGGCGACGGCGGGATGATTGTCATAAACGACGAAGAAAAGTTTAGAAAACTTCGTTCTATGCGAGACCACGGTCGCACTGTCAACGGTGATGTGTCGGTTGATGGTCGAAACTCTAGGTTAGATAATCTTCAGGCAGCATATTTGAATTACTTTCTAAACAATCATTTTGACAATTGGATTGAGCATAGAAAAAACCTTACAGTTTTTTATGATACCGAATTTGCCAAAATTGAAGAGGTCTCTGTTCCCAAATATAATTTCAGAGAAGGTCATAATTCCGTTTTCCAGAATTATGAGATTTTAGCGGAAAATAGAGACGAACTAGAGGTTTTTCTCCGTACAAATGGTGTCTCTACGCTGAGACAATGGAGTGGGAAGCCAATACATCAATTAGAGATATTCAGCTCAAATACTTCCCTTGTAAAAACTGAGGAATACTTTAAACGTTACATCATGCTTCCGCTCAATCACGCCATTACAAAGGACCAAGTGACCATGATTTCCCGTCTGGTTTGCGAGTTTTATGCAAAAAATTGAGAACACAGCGCGTATATTGAGTGATAACATTAGACGGCATATCGTCCAGATGTGTCACAATGGACAGTCGTCACATGTCGGTTCTGGTTTGTCGGTTGCTGACATTATTGCTTCAATCTATAGCATTATGAACATCAGAAGTGAGCAGCCAACTTGGGTTGGAAGAGATTATTTCATTTTGTCCAAAGGCCATGCAGGCGCTGTAGTCTATGCTGTTCTTGCCGAACTTAATTTTTTTTCAGAAGAAAAATTAAAAGATCATTATAGAAATGGTTCAACTATGAGTGGACACGTCTCACATGTGTCGAATCCAGGTGTAGAGTTTTCAACTGGTTCACTGGGGCACGGATTATCAGTAAGCTGCGGTATCGCAAAAGCACTAAAAGTTGATGGTTTGAAAAACCGAGTCTTCTGCGTACTTAGCGATGGAGAAATGGGTGAAGGTTCAAATTGGGAGGCAATGCTTTTTGCTGCTCATCACAAGTTGGATAACTTAGTCGCGCTGATTGATCGAAATCATCTACAAAGTATAGGAGATACCGAAAAAACTTTAGCATTGGAGCCTTTAGAGGTAAAGTGTAAGTCTTTTGGGTGGGATACTGTTTCTGTAGATGGACACAATCACAAGCAGATTTTAGATGCATTGAACGATTTATCGAGCAAACCTAAAATGATTATTTGTGAAACAATTAAGGGTAAGGGTGTGTCTTACATGGAAAACTCTGTTGAGTGGCATTATAAGCCACCAAATGAAAAAGAATTGAATCAAGCCCTTCAAGAACTTGGGAAAAAAATTACCGATGTTGAAAAAAACTAAGTTCCTTGGATTAGAATTATGAGAAATAATTGGCTAAGAAAAGTAGAAAATTGCATTGAATCTGGGAAAAACGAAATTTTAATTATAAGTGCAGATTTAGGCTTTGGGGTATTCGAAGACTTTGAAAAAAAGTTTCCAAAAAATTTTATAAATTGTGGCGTTTCAGAGCAAAATATGATTGGGCTTGCCGCGGGTATGGCTCTTCGCGGTAAAAAGGTATTTTGCTATTCCATTGGAAATTTTCCAACTTTGCGATGTTTAGAACAGATACGAAACGATGTCTGTTACCACCAACTAGATGTCTGTATTGTAACTGTGGGTGCAGGTTTTGGCTATGGGCAATTGGGAATGAGTCATCATGCAACAGAAGATCTCAGCATAATGCGATGCATGCCAAACATGAGCTGTTATATCCCATATGATGATCAAAATGCCTCAGTGATCACTGAAAAAATCCTCTCATCAAAAGGACCATCCTATTTGCGACTAGAACGGATAAGTTCAAAAAAAATAGGAAAAACAGAAGAAGAGACGCAATTTGAAAACCCAAAACTAATGACTGAACGAGTTGGAAATACAGTCATAATTTCGTGTGGCGGGATAACAGAAGAGGCTATCAAGTTGAGAGAGCTGCTTTCTAAAACTGGCGAAGTGGCTTCTGTTTTTGCCATTCAATCATTTGAAGATGTTAATCATTCAGACATGCTGAAAGTTTTATCAAAAGTAGATACGGTAATATCAATTGAAGAGAACATTCTCAGTGGTGGGCTAGGTTCGTGGTTGTCTGAAATAATATGTGCATACGGGCTAGGGGTTAAACTTAGAGCTTTTGGTCTTGAGGGGTACTTTACTTCTATTGTTGGTGACCAAAAGTATTTGCGAAAACATTGTGGAATTGATGCAACCACAATATTTGAGAAATTGAAACAAAACATGTCATGAAAATTTTGCACTCATATTTGTTTTTTTCCATAAAATACGCCGGTGGCACCTCAGATCTTATGTGTAAAATTCTCAGGGCTCAGGCTGCATCTGGTGCCAACCCCGTTTTGCTGTCTGGTGATTACAAATTTGATGAAAATCTATTCCGCTCGTTAGATGGCGTTAAATGCATAAAGGTAAAATCCTATTTTGACAAACAGGGCTTTTCAATTATGCCGCTCCTATTCTTTGCATTGATTAAGCATCGGAATGATTTTGATTTTGTTCACATGCATATATACAGAACATTTCAATCAGCAATTCTTTATTTCTTCTGTAAAATCTACAATAAAAAGTTTGTTATCGATGCTCATGGTGCGGTTCCTTATCATAAGAAAAAGATCTTTTTAAAAAAGCTTTTTGATATTCTCGTCGGCAAACGCATGTTGAGAGACGCTCATTTATTGATAGCTGAAACTGAGGTCGGTAAAACTGAATATTTAGAAATTGATCAATCACTGCCGCAAGACAAAATTGCTATTCTGTCTCCTCCATTTGAAACAGATCCTTATGAGAAATTGCCTGAAGAGAAAACCTTTCGCAAAAAATTCAAACTTCCAAAAGAAAAGAAACTGATTTCATTTTTAGGCCGACTTCATCCCATAAAGGGAAATGATTTTCTAATTAGAGGTTTTTCAGAGTTGTTAAGAAGGCGCCAAGATTGTCACTTGGTTTTAATTGGACCTGACGATGGCCATGAAGAGGAATTGAAAAAACTAATCGCGTCTTTAGGTATTGATGGAAAGGTCACTTTTACGGGTTTCATGGGGGGGGCTGAAAAAAATGAAGCTTTAGCGGCCTCGAGCATAGTTGTTCAGTTATCTCGATTTGAGCAAGGTGCGTGGGCGCCTATTGAAGGAGTTTTGTGTGGAACACCAATTGTTGTAACTGAGCATACTGGTACTGGTGAAGACGTAAAAAGATTGGACGCTGGATATCTAGTGGAGATTGACAACATCGCTGAATTGGCCAATACGTTTGAGCAAATCTTGGGTAACTATGAAACTGCAATAGCAAAAACACTAAAAGCCCGGAATTTCATCATGAAAAATATGTCCATGAAGGCTCGTGTTGGTGAGTACTATGCGTTATTCGACTAAAACAATCATAAAAAATACGCTAAGAACCATTTTCAATGAGTCCAGGCTATGTCTTATCTACGCAAACAGATTGTTGTTTGATTGGCCTAGGCCTAAATTAAATAGAGGAAAATCACTCGTTATTCTAAACTTGCAATACATTAATGCATTTTCCGAAGTTGAACTTTTGATGGGAATGGGACTGATAAAAAAAGGCTATGATGTCAAAGCGGTAATATGTCCTGGCTTAGATTACTGCGAAAGAATGGATTATCAAACCGACCGCCCAAAATGCGATACTTGTAGGGCAGAATCTAAGAGATATTGCAAAGCATACGGGATAAGAATACTAGAGCCCCATCCGTCTGAGAATACAAAAAATTATGAATACAAGGAATATTCGAAGTTTCCAAGAACTTCCAAGGTCGAATATATTCACAGAAACTATATTCATTATTTCAAAAGTTATTCGAGCTATGACCCTGTTATCTGGAAAAAAATAGAAAATTCAATTTCAGAGTTTGCCAGTTACATTTTGAATCTTGATTTCAATAGAGAGAATCTAAAGAGAGTAATTACCGCGAATGGAAGGTTTTTTCAGACTGGCCTGCCTATAGAACTTCTAGCTCCGTCAGAGGGCTTTATATCAACCGAAGCTTTTGGGTTGGACACTACAATAATACTTGGCAACAACACCTTTGCTCTGAACCAAGATTTAGAAATGAGTGTTGATGATTTGCGACAGACCCATCTTGATAAAGACCTTGTTAGTGAATTTCTGAATCTTAAAGGTGAATATGAGCAAGAGGGGTTTAATCTTTGGAAACTAGGACGTGAGGATAATGTTGAAAAAGTAAAAAAAGATCTTGATGCATATGGTTATAAAAAAATAATTTCATATTTCCCAAACGTAGTTTGGGATAGCGTTTATATGGGCCTAGGATTTTTCAACTATTCTCCTTCCACTTTTATCAAAACTATCCATAAGTATGCTCTGAAATACAAGGATTTACTTTTTGTCGTTCGGGCTCATCCTGGCGAGGTAAATGTACCTCAACAGTTTAGAGTAACTGGTTCAATCTTTGAAGACCTAGCAGTGCGCCATTTGGAGGCTTTGCCCAACCTAAAATATATTGAAGCGGAAAGTAAGTTGAGTAGTTATGCAATCGCTGCTTTTTCCGATGAAATTATTGTTTGGAATTCTACATTTGGCTTAGAAATGTTGGCTGCTGGAAGAAAGGTTGCTTGCGTAGCAGAAGGTTATTATTCAAAGTTTGGACTAACGAAAAACATAACCAGCGAAAAAGAATTTGAGAAGATACTGAAAGCCAAAAAACTAGGCCAGCAAAAAATTCTAAGTGATGCTGTGCTTGCGCAAAAAATTATCCATATAGCAAGATTCAACCGGAGATTTTTTTCACCAATTCATATAGGTACAAAATGTAAAAAGTTTCTCTGGTGGAGTATTTATAGGCGAGAAAAGATTTTCATTGAAAACTTTCCAAATTACTTTGAAGGCCAAATAAACACCCATGAATTTGGTAAGTTACTCAATTCATGAACCAAAATATCAAAAAAACACTCGCTGTTTTGACTGTCCCAATAATTTTTTTTGGATTTTACATTGGGTCAATTAGAACAGACCAAATATGGTTGATTTTTTTGTCAATAATTGTTTTTACATCCAACCTAAATTTACCCTTAAACCGTAATTTTTTAATTGGTGTTGGTTCAATTTTAACTTTTATTGCTGTTGGATTAACGTCAGCTTTTTTTTTAAACAATGAGGTGTTCAGTCAACAATATTTGTTGGTTTTGTCTCAGTTAGAAAACTATTTAAGTTTAATTTTTATATTAATCATTTGGACATTTTTATTAAATAACTTAGACGCCCTTGTACTAAAAAAATTTGTCGATTTGTTTATTTTTTGCATGTGCACAAATACTGCATTGATATTCCTTTCGCTTTATTTTGGCATTTGGATATTAGAACCTTTCTACAACTCAATTATCTCTGCTGATAGGTATGAAATTAGAGGGATTTCCTTGCAAGCTTTGTCATTCTCTGCGGGCCGGCATACTGGTGTATTCACGCAGGTTTTTGAGGCAGGTACAGCTTACGTTCTAGCGCTTTTATTTTTTTTTGACAGA
The DNA here is from genome assembly GCA_902523435.1 of uncultured SAR116 cluster alpha proteobacterium. Lineage (GTDB taxonomy): Bacteria > Pseudomonadota > Alphaproteobacteria > Puniceispirillales > Puniceispirillaceae > JADHLI01. The sequence continues at coordinate 35,251 of CABYZM010000009.1, read as the reverse complement.
CTACGCGACCAATATCCAATGCGGCAATTAGCAGTTGCGGTTGTGTTGATTTTAGGAGGGCTAATGACAGGTTCCAAGGTATTTGTTTTTGGATCCTCTCTTCTATTGATCTGCTATTATATAAGACATCCGTTGCCATCAACGGCAGTTTTTTGGTTGCTGTGCGCTTTTACTATTTTTGTTTACATTAATAATTTTGAACTACCGTGGCAGTATCGAAGACTTTTAGTTGATTTTGATTTCTCCAAGGCGATTGATGTATTCACTTCTGGCCGTTTTTCTGAAAATTCCTCCATTTTGAACGGTTTTGCCGAAGTTAATAAGCTAAATTGGTTTTCAGGTTTAGGGTTTGGGTATATTCGAGATAGTGACTTTTCGTTATATGAGGTATTTGCGATATCCGGAGCCTTGGGCATTTTTTTATACATTGTTTATTTCTTAAATTTATTGGCAATGCTCATGGAATGTAAGGTGAGCTATTTATTTGTACTTAACTTCATAGTCTTAGTAATTATGGGTTCAATTGCGGGGCCACTATTGACAGCGAACAAAATTGGGTTTTTTTTAATTGTTGTTACTTTGTGTCACTCAAAAGCGTTGTCACGAAAATGAGAGTACTTGTACTTGGCGCATCTGGGATGATTGGTAGTGGTTTACTCCGTTACTTACCTAAAAGTGATTTATCAGTTAAAGGGTTGACCCGAGAACAATTTAATATTCCTTTTTGGGAACAAAAAAATAGCATTTGGGACAGACTAGATAAATTAAATGCATTTAATGAGGCGGAAGTCGTTATCAACTGCATAGGTTTAGTAAAACAGTTGGATGGAACCTTTGAAAAAGACCATTTCTTTTATTTCAACAGCACTTTTCCAATTCAGATAAATGAAATTTGTTTAGAGCTTGGAAAAAAATTCATAAATATCAGCACAGATTGTGTTTTTGATGGCCATGAAGGTAATTATTCTGAGAAGTCTATACCCAATTCCCTTGATCCATATGGGATGTCAAAATCAACTTCTGAAGTTATTCATAAGACAAATTTAGTTATACGTACTTCTACACTGGCTGTTGAAAACAGTCACAGTCATGGTTTGTTAAATTGGTACATTCACTCAAAAGAACCAGTTCGAGGTTTTTGTGGTTCGGTATATACAGGCGTTTCTATGTTTGAGTTATCGAAGTCAATAGTTCGGCTTTTGGAACTCAATGTTAAGGAAGGGCTTTTTAATGTGGCCAGTGAACCAATTACAAAATCCGATTTGTTGTCTTTGTTTTATATACATGGCCTTGGACCAAGGGTTATCCCATTAAATTCACTAAAGATAGATAGATCTTTAAATGATGAAAAATTTCGTGTGTTGTCGGGATTGCCGAGGCGAAGTTGGGCTGATATGACCTTTGATATTATTGAAGAGGTGCATCGCTATGGCATTTGAAATGAAAAAATTACTCGATCAGAAAAAAGTTTTTCTAACTGGAGGCACCGGCTCACTTGGCAGAGCCTTTTTAAATGAAGTATTGGCTGGTAAATTTGGTTACCCAGATTTTATAACAGTCTTCTCGAGAGATGAGGCGAAACAATTTTATTTGCAAGCGGAGTTAGAAAACAATGTCGCAGCAAACGAAAGTATAATTTATGAGAATTGGAGAGAAAAGGTCCGGTTTTTTATTGGAGACATTAGGGAACTGGCATCTATAAAGCAGTCTCTTCCCGGACATGACTTGATTGTGCATGCGGCCGCTTTGAAACAAGTGCCGAGTTGCGAACATTTTCCAGTTGAAGCAATGAAAACTAATTGCATTGGAGCAGAAAACCTAGTTCGAGCTATTAACGAAGATGGCAGAGTGGAAAAATGCATCTTTATAAGCACAGATAAGGCTGCAAAGCCTACAAACGCTATGGGCATTTCTAAAGCGTTACAGGAAAAAATATTTATTGCAGCAAACCAATCTCAATCAGAGACTGTTTTCGCAGGGGTGAGATATGGTAATGTTATTGCCAGCAGAGGTTCTGTGATACCGGTTTTTATCGACCAACTTAAAAATAAAATGCCAATCACAGTAACTGACATAAGAATGTCTAGGTTTCTGTTATCTTTAGAAGAAGCAGTCGAAACAATAATGGCATCGATAGCTTGCGCTGGCCCTGGTGATATTGTCGTACCTAACGCACGTTCAGCAAAAATTACAGATGTTATTGAGGCAGTAACTGAAGATACGAACTATCCAACTATCGTCACCGGCATAAGACCAGGTGAAAAGTTACATGAAATAATGATTAGTATAGAAGAGGCGGTAAATTTAAGACGAATTGACAGGAAATTTGGTTTTGAGCAGGAATTTTTTATAATTTGCTCACAGCTTCCACAGCTTCTGAATCGCAATGGGAAAAAATTATTGGATAATGAACTCTCTTCTGAAGATTCAACGATATCAGTTACTCAAATTAGACAGTTATTGAGCGAACATAATTTGATATAGTTTCTATCCTCGTTACTTAAAAAAAATGGATTTTGAAGAATGAAAGTTGCGACAATTATTGGAACAAGGCCGGAGATAATAAAACTAAGTGAGATTATTAAACTCTTGGATAAGTATACTGAACATAAAATTATACACACAGGCCAAAATTACGATTTTGAATTATCCAAAATATTTTTTGAAGGGTTATCGATTAGGGATCCCGACTTTTATCTTGAAGTGGCTGGTGAAAATTTAGGAGAGTCCATTGGTAACATAATCTCAAGATCGTATGAGCTACTTGCAGAACTAAAGCCTGATGCTGTTTTATTGTATGGCGATACGAACTCTTGCCTCGCTGCTATCTCTGCGAAGCGACTGAAAATTCCAGTATTCCACTTGGAGGCAGGGAATAGAAGTTTTGATGAGAATGTGCCAGAAGAAATTAACAGAAGAATAGTGGACCACATCAGTGACATAAATTTTCCGCTTACTGAAAGGGCAAGGTCTTATCTGCTAAAAGAGGGAATAAGAGGAGACCGAATTATCAAGACAGGCGGGTTTATGAAGGAGATAATTCAAGCTAATCAGCATGAAATTGACAATTCTTTGGTTCTGAAGCGTTTAAATTTAAAGAAAAAAAAATATTTCGTAGCAAGCGTGCATAGGGAAGAAAATGTGGACGACGAACGGAAACTAAAAAATATCGCAAAATGCTTTGAAATGATAGTTGATGAATTTAATCAAAAGATTATCTTTTCATGCCATCCAAGGACCTTGAGTAGATTGACTGAGTTCAACATTTTTCTTCCTGAACAGGTGGCTGTTGAAAAACCGTTTTCATTGGTTGATTATATGCAATTGCAAAAGAATGCTAGTTGTGTTGTTTCAGATAGTGGAACTATAACAGAGGAGGCTGATATACTTGGGGTTCCGGCTATAACGCCCAGGTTATCTCATGAACGTCCTGAAGGTTTTGATTCTGGTGTGGTAATTATGACTGGATTGGACCCTGCATTGACTGTCGAAGCTATAAAAATGCAAATTGAAATATATGACTCCTCAAATTTCAGACCAAAGGTAGCTGATTATCAAGCTGAAAAACCGAGTCTTACAGTGTTAAAGTCCATTCTCTCTTATGTTGAGTATATTAATCTTAACGTTTGGAAAAAGGTGACGCCGTCGTCAATATAAGTAATAAAATTAATGTTGAGAATTGGAAAGATGACTCAGAAAATTATCATTCTTAATTAAGGAAGGTTATAGGATTTGCGAATTTTTCCTCAATTGATAAATAAGTTTAGCAGAATAGTTATTTGGCCTATCAATGTAATGCTCGGCCAATTATTTTATGGAAACGCTTCTGGATTGGCACAAAACTATGTCGGAAATAGACTCCTTTCGAATGCAAGAAAAAAAGTTCCTCAGGGAAAAAAATTTTTAGATTGTAAACAAAAAGTTAATGGATTGTTAAATAATGGTTTTGTATTTTTCGACGAAAAACAAGATTTAAAATCACTGAATTCTATTAAAAAAAAGTTTGATAGTTGGTGCATTGAAAATGCCAACAAAATGAGTCAATGCAGACTGCAGCTTAGCTCTTTGGATAAAGATTTTGATTTTTACAAAAACTTTCCGGAAATAAAGGCTCTTCTTAAAGGTGAAGTGTCAAGAATCTTGAAGGCATATTATGGTTCGAATTTTGAAGTACTAAACGTTCATATTTATCGAACTGTTATGCCCAAAAAAGAATCGGTATTACTAGACGGTGGAGCTTTTGGGTCGACAATGTGTTGGCATACTGATGGTTCTACAACTGATACTATAAAAGTATTTTACTTATTAAATGATGTAACCGATGAAGGAGGGCCGATGCTATTCATGAACAAAAGTAATAGCAAAATTATAAGTGGGAAGCACCTTCCTTTCATTCATACTAAACATGGGAAACCTGATTTGGAAATCTTTGACCAATACGATGGTGCTTATTCAGGAAAAAAGGGCTTAGGTCTAATCGTCGACACGAACAAATGCCTTCACCGAGCGTCTATTCCCAATGAAACTAAAAGGGATATGATTTGTTTTTATATTGGAGTGAATGGCAACCAAACCCAAAATTGTTTTCACAATACGATGAGAGAGCCTCATTCAGCTTTATCGCGTTTACTAAATTAATTTGATCCAAAACTTTTTATTGAGAAATCATTATTAAGTTGGGTTTGATGTTTGATAGTTTGAGCTCACACTCACAATGTTCAAAGACTATTTGAATTTTGTATACATTTTTGGCTGAAATAAAAAAAGTCATCAACATGAAAATCTAAAGAAAAATGTATGCCTTAACTTTTAGTAATGCTGATATCTAAAAGAGGAAATATGCCAAATAAAAAGGATTTGTCTCTCGGGATCATTGGGTTTTCTCCGGGAAATGGTCATCCGTTTTCTTGGTCAGCTATTTGCAATGGGTATGAACCAAATGAAATGGAAAAATGTGGGTTTCCAGTTATACCAAAATATTTAAAGCAGCAAGAGTGGCCCTCTGCCAAAATTCCAGGCGTCAAGGTTGACTATGTGTGGACGCCGAATAACCAACTTTCTGAGCGGATTGCTAAAGCTTCTTTGATAAGTAACGTTGTTTCAAAACCAGAAGACATGTTGGATAAAATAGATGCAGTTTTGCTAGCTAGAGATGATGCGGAAAATCATTTAATGAATGCCCAGCCGTTTCTGGAAAAGGGATTACCAATCTACATTGATAAACCTATATCTCTATCTAGGAAATCTTTGCTGAATTTATGGGGTCTTCAGTCATTTAGCGGGCAGATATTTAGCTGCTCCTCGATGTCGTTCGCGAGTGAATTGCATTTAACGATTAAAGATTTGCGTAAGATAGGCGCTGTTTCAGCTATTGAAGCGTGTATACCTAATTCGTGGGAAAAATATTCAGTCCATCTAATCGAGCCGCTAATTCAATATTTTGGGCATCAATCTGAAATAAGACATGTCAGAAAGGTCAAAGAAAACGATGGTTACACTAAACTGTCTCTAGAATACTCAGTTGGTCCTGAAATTTCGATTGAGACGTTCGGAGCAAGAAAAAATGAGAAGTTTGCAATCAAATATCATGGACCAGAAGTTTCTATTGAAAAATCATATATAAACACATTTGTAGCTTTTCGGAAATCTTTAAAGTCGTTTATCCATCATATAAGTGTTAAGGAAAAAACTTTCGCACATCAATTTGATCATCATGACAAAGTAGTTTCAATAATCGAAATGGGGCTTTAATGAAAGAAGAAGATACAGTGCTTATTACTGGCGCGACTGGGCTTATAGGAACTGCAATTTGTAGGTATTTGTTGGGAAAAGGATGGTGTGTTGTTTTGGCGTCACGTGAACTCAGAAAGGCGAAAGCATCATTAAACCGTTTGGAAGCAAGTGCAAAATGTCATGCAGTAGAGATGGATATTAGAAGTGAGGGTTCCATTTCTACTGCGCTAAGCAATCTTCAACAAGACGGAATTAAAATTAGTCATCTAATTAATAATGCTAGAGACCTCTCTAATTTAGAAGTTAATGATAATGGTCAGACAAGCGTAGAGAACTTCATTCAAGAGTTTGATATTGGGGTATCTTCACCCTACAACTTAATTATTAAACTGGTAGATTCGAACTACCATGGACTGACATCCATTGTGAATGTCAGTTCTCAATATGGAATTGTTGCTGCTAACAAAAAACTTTATGAAAACCTCGCCGAAGAGTTGCCAATTAATTATGGCGTTGTAAAAGCGGCACTTAACCATATGACAAAGGAATTAGCAGTAAGACTGGCCGAGAGGAAAATTAGGGTAAATGCAATAGCGTTTGGTGGATTCGTTGGGCGGTCCACACCCGATTTTGAAAAACGATACTCTGAATTTTTGCCATTAGGTCGAATGCTCACATTAGATGAAGCTGGCCCACCCATTGATTTCCTATTAGACAATCAAAAAAGTTCCTCAATTACAGGTCATGTGTTGGTGGCGGATGGCGGATGGAGTGCAGTCTAGCGCTGGCAGTTGTGAACAAAAAGTATCAATAAGTTTAAAAAATGAACATTTTTTCTTTCTTCAATTTTAATGGGCCTCTTTTTGTCATTATGAGGGGGCATTGGTATCGTTATATCATTGTCATTTTGTTTTCTTGTGTAGTTTTAAGTTTAGATTTTCTGCTAACAACCAGCATCCCTTTTGTGTTCGAACAATTTCAGGTGGTTGTAACAGGCTCAATAAAGGATCTCAGAACTGATTTCTTGGTAATTTGTCTGCTTATTGTTTTTCGCCCATTAATTGGATTTTTAATAATTTCTTTTCAGGCATATTTCACTCAAAAAATACAGAGACAAATAGAAGACGATCTTGCTAAAAAGTTAGTAGTAACCTTTCAAAATGACCCTAAAAATCAGACATCAGAAAAAGCAGCAAATCTAATTATAACAAATGCAAGATATTTTACCGATAATTTTTTGATACCACTAGCTAGAGCTATTACGGAGATTGGGTCTCTAATTTTTGTTGGGGCTGGGTTATTAGTTGTGTTTCCATTTCCAACTTTAATATTCTTCATTTCCATGTTCATCTTGCTTTTTCTGTTTTATATCGTGAGTAGGCAGACAATTCGTCAGCAAGGTAAAATAATGATTTTTTCTATTGAAAAAATTATTAATCTTGCAAAGAGCGGGTTTGCTGATAAACCATTATTGCGGACAAATAAAAGTCGTTCTCTCAAGCCCTCATCTAAATTAATTTCAATTTTAGACTCAAAAATGACTGCCGCATTCATTCTTTGTTCTTTGTCACAAGGAGCAAAATACATAGTGGAGTTTTGTGCTTTAATTGGGTTTGGTTTAGCTAGCCTTTATATAATAGTCACTTCTCCAGCAGAATTAGGTACGTTTGTGTCAATTTTTGTTTACGCAGCTATGAGAATGTTGCCTTCAGTGAGTTCAATCATTAGCTTTATTCAAGGTAGGGAAAATGCATTTCATGCAATGGATGAGCTGGCTGCGGAATTAAATGAAAATTCAAGGTAAAAGTTTAAAAGTGAAATGACAAAAGATATTGCCGTGATCCCAGCAAGAGGAGCTTCCAAAAGAATACCGCAAAAGAATTTATTAGAAATTCACGGTTTGCCTATGATTGCGTGGACAATACGTGCAGCATTAAGCAGTCAAATTTTCGAACAAGTACTAGTTTCAACAGAAGATAATCGTATTGCATCTGTGGCTCGTAGATATGGAGCTGAGGTGCCATTTTTACGCACTGAGAATTATGATGATTTTAGCGAAGTGAGTGCAGCAACGATTTCCTCTCTTCGTCAAGCCATAGATTTCTACGATAGTCAATTCGTTAATGTTGTTCAGTTGATGCCAAACTGTCCACTCAGAGGAAAAGAAGAGATCATAGCCGCAGTTAAACACTTTAAGGGTCACGAGCATAATTTTCAAATAAGTGCCTTGGAATTTGGGTTTAATAATCCTTGGTGGGCTGCAACGCTAACTTCATCAGGAAAGCCTGAACCACTTTTTCCTGAAGCATTGTCTAAACGTTCTCAAGATCTTGAAAAGCTTTATTGCCCTACCGGTGCTATTTGGATAGCAGACATTGAAAATCTGTTGCGTGAAAATACTTTTTATGGACCAGGACATGTTTATTTTCCGATGTCTTGGGAAAAAGCAATTGATATCGACAGCTATTCGGATTTAGAGATAGCTAAGAAACTAATGAACAGTCATTAAAAAATGTTTGAGGGCGCTTTTGTGAGGAATATGGTATCTGGTCGCTGTTAAAATCAATCTCTTGATACAAAAGGGCCCAACGGAATTTACATTTTAAAGGCTTTCACTAAGATTGTATCAGACCAGAAAGGGCTCACAATTTTTGACTTTCTAGAAATGTGAAAAAATGACTTTTGAGTGAGAAACCTTGTTTCTTTCTGGAAAATGGGTAAAAATTCGAGGATAGGTGACAAGAAGCTCGCAAATACTTCCCCAATAATGAAATACATATTCCTTCCAGACATTTGTATTCTAAAGAACCCTGTTCCTTGCAGAGATCTGTTTAAAAGCCTTGGAGAGAAAAAGCGCAAATGACCTGGATGTTGAAATTCACTGGGACTTTTTCCAAGCATAGTCAGAAGCCTGTAAGCCCAGAAAACTGAATTAGGGGTAGATAAAATTAAACAGCCCTCTGGCTTTAAAACTCTCTGAATTTCCGATAAAAAAGCGTTTACATCATCTAGGTGCTCAATTACCTCAGAAGCAAAAACCATTTCAAAAGAGTTGTCTTCGAATGGAATGTTCGAAGTTATATCATGAACTAAACCGCTGAAACCCCGTTCTGTGAATTTTTCAATCGCAGTTTTAGATAAATCTATTCCAGTTACTTCAAATCCCATGGAGTCTAAATGGACAGCATTAACTCCGGTTCCACATCCAATATCTAAAACTTTTCCTTTTTTGCAATCCTTTGCCATATCCAACAAAAACTTTTTGCTGCTTCTGAAAATTTCAGTACCGGCTGCATATTTTGTTTCGGAGATTTTCTCTTCTGAATGTAACATAAATTAAACCCTACCTAATTGGTAAACCTCTTTGAAATTAGCTGTTGAATATTTGCGGCTGCTGCAATGCAAAGTATAGGTCCGATTACGGTAAATGTGACACGGGCGTAACCATTGCCAGAGATTGATGCAATTGTCCCTAAAATTATTAGGGGTACAAGACTGCCAATTATTGGAAAAATAAATTTTCTAGGAATATTTTTCAAACCAGGTAAGGCAAGAGGAAAAAGCCAAATAAAAACATAGCTGAACCGAAAAAGTGTGCCGAAAGGATCAGAAAAAACAGGCGGGATTCCTTTACGCAGGTTTTCAGCATGTTCCATAGGGTTAATGACAGACCCAAACGCTAGGAATTTTAAATATAAAAAACAAGCTATGCCAATCACGCAGGAACTAACAAATGAGATGATCGCGGGCCAGACTAACTTTTTTTCCTCGTAGCAAACAAAAAGAATGAAGCAAAAGGAATAAGTGATCAAAAATGGCAAAAAGACTTCTTTGCTTAAAACTCCCAAAAAAGCAATCATGGGCAATAAAAAATATCTTCCGTAATAACTCAAAATACTAAAAAGAAGAATCATAAGGCAGAAGCCGGCCTCAACTAACCCAGCCAAAAAAATGTTTGTGGTTTGAAAGTTTAATAATAGAAGAAAGCAGGCAATTAGGCCTGTTTGAGCATTTAAAGAAAATTTAATGGCCATAAAATATGTGAGACAAGCAATTGCTGATACAAAGCAGGAGTTAGCGACAAGCATTGAAAACGACGTTTTATCCCATGTCCCGATAGTGGGAGCTACTAGGTAAACTAACCGAGCCAAGCCAGTCGTGAAAAATCGCGTCGATCTTCCGTATTCATCTGCAGTAATGTTACTAAAGCCATTTTCAACAATGTTAAAATAAAGAACTGTATCACTGAGTTGGTTTAAGTCTGGAGGATAAAATCTATTTAAGGTTGGATACCCAAGACCCAAACACATGAGGAAAAACAAAGAAAATATAGCGAAATAGGATATCGGATTTGATTGCCAAAAATCTATTTTCATTAAACTAGCCATTTCAAGAATAATAATTTCAAGATTTAAAATTTCTTGAAATTATATTGTTCAATCCGAAATACAACACTTCTGCAAAAACATATGAAATTCGCACTATAATCATAGCAGCAGAAAATTCTATTATACTTATCGGGCTTTGTTGCATTAACATTAAAGCCGTAGCTTCCCGCACTCCTATCCCACCAGGTGCACCAGGCACAAGCATTCCCACCACCCAAGAGATCAAATATATAAAAATAGCTATCAAACTTGCATCAAACGCCACTTTACCTTCCGTTGCGATAGCTAATGCAATTGCGAAACCAGAGCAGTGAATTAAGGTATACACTATATAAAGTGTAATTGAGGTTAGCAAAGGACCCTTAGTTTTTCGATAAAAATAAATAAGCATTCCAGAGGCTAAAAAAGCGCCTATCGTAATAAAGATGCCCCAACCGACAATGAAAAACAATAGAACAATGGCAATTGATAAGGATGCAACACACAAAATCAGAATCTCATAAAGTGCAATTTTGACCAAAGTTCCATGCTTAACCTTTTCAACACTCAGTTGGATATGCCTTACGAGGTATTGCCAAAAGCTACCTGGTAAATATTTCAAAATGTGGAATCTTGATATGATTTGTAAATTTTTGGTTCTTCTAACATGCACACTATGGTGACGTAGGAGCCACAACCAAGCCTCACTATGTGAAAGTAGAGAGAGTAGAGCTAAGCTTAACAACCACGTAAATTCAAACCCACTTGGCCAAAACTTTATTTCGCCAAGGGCGTGATCGGTCTGTTTGAATACAAATACTATTCCAATAAAGGCGGCGCCGGAGCCTGCGAAGCTAAGGAATTTAAACAGTTCTTTTCCATTAAGGGAAAAAAATTTTACAATCTTTGCGTAAGTAGACATTTATGTTGAAGCTTTATGACAATCTTTTTGTTATTCGATTTCTGATTCCACTTCAATTTTTGAACCAACTTTTTATTATTGCTTTTATAAAACCGATTGCAAAAAATAACTCTGCAGGTTTTTTAGAGGTTCCAGCCATACGACGCTTGAATGATACTCCGACCTCGGTAAATCTAGCTCCTTTTTTAACAGCTTCAATTAAAAGTTCGGAGGAATGAAACTGTGTTTGTTCAAGATTAAGCTTAGACAGAATTGAAACAGTTACCCCACGAAAACCACTAGCTGAATCAGTGACCCGGCAGCCTGTTATTATGGATAAAATAAAGTTAAAACAATAAACACCTAAGCTTCTTATGATATTATTTGGTTGAAATTTTTCTTCGTATTCGCCAAGTAACCGTGATCCACTCACCAAGTCACTTTCATCATTTACCAAGGGAGCAAGTAATAAGTGCAATTCTTCAGGTTTGTACTGACCATCAGCATCCAAGTGAAGAACATATTTAAATTCTCCTAAGATAGCTATTTTGTAGCCAGTTCGATAGGCAAATGCTTGTCCACTATTGAAAGGCAATTCTACTACGTGCGCGCCACAATCTAGAGCCTCTTGTACTGTTTTATCCGTGCTTCCATCAGATATTACTATTGTGTTGACTCTGATATCGCTTATAGCTTTTGGGACCCTCTCTATAACATGCTTTATACTTTTCTCTTCATTATATGCAGGTATCAAGAGTAGCAAATCTTCCGAACCTGGAACCATTTCTGAGCGCGTCAGAAACTCTTTGGCATATAGTGCTTGCAAGCTGTCTGCAGTTTGCAACTTTATTAATCTAATGGAGGTTTGTAGTCTATAAATCTGAATAAAAAGAAGAATTATTGCTATAAACGATAGTAAAATTAAGCGATCGTACCTACCCTTCCCGCTTAATCCAGCATAATAGCTGATATCGCCTAATAGCGCCGGGTATATACTTAAAGTAATGAAAACACATGTTAGCGTTGCCCAAAAAACAAAATCACCGAATTGTATTTCTTTATTTAGGCGACGTCTCACTAAGTAAAAAATGCTGAATGAAGAAAAAATAAATACAATAGTTCGGAAGGGACTTAGCGCTTCGCCAAATAGGTTGAAATTATCGAAAATCATTTAGGTCAACATTCAATTAATAATGAGCCGAAGACAACTTATCGGTTATATGACTTTTAGTCCATATTCTTGTCTATGAATAAACATTTGATTAACTGTTCATCAAAATCAGATAATTAGGATATGAAAAATACCCACTTGTGAATATTCACATCATTTAATTATTAGGAGTTGGAAGAAGCGTTTTTTCATAACAGCAACCTCGGCGTAAAAAGATGACCCAAATATTTTTCTTGAAAGGGATAAAAATAAAAAAAGCGCTTTCCTCACTGCCAAAATTTTAAAAGTAAAGGGTAAGTTGAAGGTGAAATAGACTAATAAAAATATAATAATCACTTTATTCAGTAAATCATTTTATAAATTTTGCTTTTGGTACGAAATTAGTTTTTTTTCTTTGGTTATGCATATAGAAACAAATTAATTTATGGGTCAGAAAAGCCACGGATTTTTTGTTTTGAGTTGAGGTTTAACGCGTTATGCGAGTTTTGGTAACTGGGGCCACTGGCTTTGTTGGTTCTGCTCTTGTGGAAGAACTTTTAAAAAATGGAATATTAGTAACTGCGTTGGTTCGTGACTTTTCCGTTATCTCATTGGATGGATTAAAACCTATTGTAGGAGACCTTAATGACATAGAAAATATAGCTTCAAGCCTGTTTGAAGGTGTTGAATGCGTAGTGCATGCGGCGGCAAGAGCTCACATAGTTCAGAATAACTCAAAAAACGCATTAACCGATTATATGAAGACAAACAGAGATGCCACGCTGAAGTTAGCAGAATTAGCCTCGAAACATGGTGTAAAGAGATTTGTTTTTTTGAGCTCTATAAAAGTTAATGGTGAAAAAACGCCAAAAGACGGTTTTTTTCTTCCAGACAGCCGCCTTTATCCCAGAGATCCTTACGGTTTGTCAAAATATGAAGCTGAGCTTGGTGTCAAGAACATTGGAACACAAACAGGAATGGAATATGTTATTATTCGACCGCCACTTGTATATGGCCCAAAGGTAAAAGGAAATTTTGCATCCATGTTATTTTGGCTTAGACGGGAGGTTCCAATGCCATTTGGTTCCGTCGAAAACAAGAGGTCTTTTGTTGCGCTTGATAATCTCGTCGATTTTATCATTTTGTGTGCAAACAAGAAACAGTCTCCTAATGCGGCAAACCAAGTTTTTTTAATATCTGATGATAGGGATTTATCAATTCCCGAGCTGATGAGATTGATAGCTAAGGCGTACCAGTTTAAGTTGCGCCTTTTTCCTGTGCCTCTTTATCTATTAAAATGGGTTGCGATTATATTTGGGAAGGCTGAAATGATTGAAAGGTTAGTTGGGAACCTTCAAGTCGATACATCTAAAGTGAGAAAATTGACAGGCTGGCAACCCATTGTAAGTATCGAAGAACAATTGAATAAGATGGCACAATTTTCAGAAAATTCGGATAGATAATGATTCGATCTTTAGATCTATTTATTTCCTTACTTGGTCTGATTGTATTATTGCCAATAATGGTAATTATTTTTGCTTTTACATATATTTTCACAGGGCCACCTTTGTTCACACAAACAAGGGTGGGCATCAATAAAACTCCATTTACTCTGATTAAGTTTAGGACAATGAGACCACAAGCAGCGTCAGTTGTGAGTCATTTGTCTGATAGTTCCGACATTACAAAATTTGGCAGATTTTTGAGAAAAATGAAGCTTGATGAGCTTCCACAGTTGTGGAATGTCCTCAAGGGGGAAATGAGTGTCGTTGGCCCTAGGCCTGGCCTGCCTGTTCAAAGTGAGCTCATAAAAAAACGTTCTTTATTTGGAGTATATTCAGTTAAACCTGGGATAACTGGACTTGCTCAGATTAAGTGTATTGATATGTCGACGCCTGATTTGTTGGCTAAGTTGGATAAAGAAATGATTGAAACTATGTCTGTTAAAAATTACTTCAAATACATTTTTCTTACTTTCCTTGGCAGGGGACATGGCGATGCAATCAAAAAAGAGGATTAGCATAGCAATCATCAAAAACGCCGCTTGAACTCAATGAGAAGCCTTTTTGGTAGGTTAGACTTTGCTTTAAATTTCACACGATCCTGAATAGCATCCTTTCATAACAAAATTATTATATTAGAAAACTACCTCTGAAGTGCTCGCTGAATTAGGATAACTAACACACCAGATAGATTACCTAATATGAAGCATAGAACTAATATCATGGGTGTTGCAGGAGAAATTTCCAAGACAGAAAATCGCTCAAATTTAAGAAAAGTTTGACCATTATCAATGTCTCTTATTGCCTCTTTTATTGCAAACATTTTGATCCGGGCGTAAGTCGTGCTCAAAACGGCTCCAGGAAAGGAAGCTTCTACCCATAGAAGCTCCTTTTTTGCTTCATCTAAGAGTGAGATAGTCAGTGCATGGTTTAGCTTTTCAAGCTCAACCTTGTAGTCTATAGCTTTCTTTGCATCTGTTGTTAACCGTGTGAGCGTGTTATTCCGATTTAGCAACCAGCCATCATCTAATGCTTCGAATAACTTCTTTTTTTGAAAATTCCTGACGCAGTTTAAGTTTCTAAGACAGGGTGTTTTTAATGTTGCTGGAACAATGTCAAAAGTTAACTCAACTGACACTTTATATTCTGGTTTTGCAAATTTTGAATAAATAAAGCCAGCACTCATCATCACTGTGACACAAATGAAAATTACCCATTTTCCACTCCATAATATTCTCATGAGCTCGAACAGGTTGGCATCATGTTTAGACATCAGGTAAATTTTCTATTTTAATTGCAAAGAATTAAGACAATTAGGAAGACGTTAATATAATGTAGATTCCACATTGAATATC
This sequence comes from uncultured SAR116 cluster alpha proteobacterium, assembly GCA_902523435.1. Lineage (GTDB taxonomy): Bacteria > Pseudomonadota > Alphaproteobacteria > Puniceispirillales > Puniceispirillaceae > JADHLI01. Next base: position 20,243 of record CABYZM010000009.1, on the reverse strand, counting down.
GTCCAGAATTAATAAAGTTAGTTAATTTGGAAGTAATCGCGGTACCAGTCTACAAAAATATCGATACCCTCGCCAACGGTTGTTGATGGTTTATAATTGAATTTTGAAGACAGATCTACAATGTCAGCAAATGTATTTTGTATATCTCCTGCTTGAGCCGGTAAAAATTCGACCACAGCTTTTTTATTGAGTGCTTTTTCAAGTGCGTGAATGAAACAAGTCAATTCCACAGGCCTATTGTTGCCAATGTTGTACAAGCACCAAGGAGCTGAACTACTTCCTGGATCTGGAAATAAGCTATTCCAATTCTCGTTCTTTTCTGCAGGATGTTGCATAACACGAATAATTCCGTCAATTATATCATCGATAAAAGTAAAATCACGTTGATGATCGCCATGGTTAAAAACCTGAATTTTTTTGCCTTCTAAAATAGCCTTTGTAAATTTGAAAAGTGCCATATCAGGTCTTCCCCAGGGGCCATAAACTGTAAAAAATCTTAATCCGGTACTTGGCAATCCATAAAGGTGACTGTACGTGTGAGCCATTAATTCATTTGATCTCTTGCTAGCTGCATATATTGACAGGGGGTGGTCTGCACCCTCATGCACACTAAAAGGCATGTTACAATTCGCTCCATAAACACTTGACGAACTTGCGTAGATCAAATGCTTTACTTCATTTTGGCGTGAGGCTTCTAAAACATTCATAAACCCTAAAACGTTGCTTTCAATATAAAGGTGAGGATTCTCTAAAGAGTAACGAACTCCTGCTTGTGCAGCCAAATGTATAACTTGGGTCGGAGAAAATTCTTTGAAAGCACTCTCAATTTTTGTTCGATCAGAGATATCAAATCGAAGATGATTATAATTTTCATGATACGTATGCCGAGCAATACGATCTTCTTTAAGCTTTTTGTCATAATAGTCATTATGATTATCTATGCCGAGCACCTCATGACCTTGATTGAGTAGTTCTAATGAAAGTTGTGAACCTATAAAACCTGCAGCACCTGTAACGATAGTTCTCATATAACTTAAACCCAATTTATTACTGTTTTTTCAATCACTTTCATATCATCTCTGTCTAAAAATTGTGCTATAAATTCACGGGAATTATTTTTGCCTTACCTTTTCATGCTGTATCTCTTCGAAGAGCATAATTGGATTTTGGCTTGAATGAATTGTGATATACTAATTTGAGTGGTGTCACAACTTAATTTGGTGATTGGGTTTTTACTACCTGGATTGTAATTTTGTATGGCTATTTCACATTTAAATTTTATAAAACATATTTTGAATTTTCCTCTTCTATTTAAGAAGCTCATCGCTCTTTCGATTGATATGAGCTTGTGCCTCTTAGCAATTTGGCTAGCTTTTTATTTGCGATTAGGTCAAGTCGTTAATTTATCAGAAATATCTTTTTCGTTAATCATGTTTTCAACTTTTACTGCCTCACTCGTGTTTATAACCTCTGGATTATATCAGGAAATCTTCAGATTTAGCGGAATGAAAGCGCTGGTTCACGTCAGCAGTTCAGTGTTAATATATGGATTTCTATTCGCGGTGCCGGTGATATTCGTTGGATTTGATGGGGTCCCCCGAACGATCGGATTGCTTCAACCGTTGTTATTTTTAATTTTGATTAATTTTTCAAGATTACTTATGAGGCAATTGCTAACCTACAGAAATGGCTTGAAAAATAAGGAGCAGAAGCGTTCGTTTATTTATGGTGCTGGGGCTGCTGGGCAACAACTTAGAAATGCAATGGAGAACAGCACTGAAAATAAAGTTATAGGCTATTTAGATGATGATCGCAGGCTTCAAGGGCGGTTGATTAATGGCATCCCAATACTTGATCCATCTGATTTAATTAATTTGGTAAGTTCGTATCAAATTGATGCGGTTTACTTGGCGATGCCGCAAATCACTCGCAAACGGAGAAATGAGATTCTAGAGAGCATGAAAGAGGCTAGAGTTTTTGTTCAAACTCTGCCGAGTCTCGCCGATTTGGCAAAAGGAAAAGTTACTTTTTCTGACATCCGTGAGCTAGACATAAATGAACTTTTGGGAAGGGATTCAGTTAAGCCGGAGGAATTTCTTCTTGCAAAATTGATAACCAACAAAACGGTATTAGTGACAGGTGCAGGTGGATCAATTGGCGGTGAACTTTGCAGACAAATTATTTTATTGAATCCTAAAAAGCTTCTTTTACTAGAGCATAATGAATTTGCTCTTTATGAAATCCATCAAGAACTTGATAGTAAGGAACATCCTGCTGAATTAATTCCTCTCCTAGCTTCTGTGCAAGATGAGGCTCGTTTAACAGAAATTATGTCAACTTGGAAGCCTCAGACCGTCTATCATGCTGCCGCATATAAACATGTGCCACTCGTTGAACATAATATGTCTGAAGGCGTAAAGAACAATGTTTTGGGTACCTTATTCTTAGCCCGCGCCGCATTATTACATTCAACCCATAATTTTGTTTTAGTGAGCACAGACAAAGCTGTCAGGCCGACAAATATCATGGGAGCAAGCAAGAGATTGGCTGAAATGATATTGCAGGCACTAGCGGCAAATGACTCATCAGTAAACTTTTCTATTGTTCGTTTTGGAAATGTTTTGGGCTCTTCCGGTTCTGTTGTTCCAAAATTTAGGCAGCAGATAAAAATGGAGGCCCAGTTACAATTACCCATCCGGACATTAACAGGTTTTTTATGACTATCCCTGAGGCTGCTCAATTGGTAATTCAGGCTGGGGCAATGTCAAACGGGGGCGATGTATTTGTTTTGGATATGGGTGAGCCAGTAAAGATTATTGAACTCGCTCATCATATGATAAAACTATCTGGTCTGACAATCAAAGACAACACTAATCCTGATGGGGATATTGAAATCAAAGTTATTGGTTTGCGTCCTGGTGAGAAGCTTTTTGAAGAACTGTTGATTGGTGACAATCCTCAGGATACTTCCCATAGTCGAATAATGAGGGCACACGAGCATTTCATCAAATGGAAAGAACTTAAAGTAGATTTAGATAAATTGGTTGTCAGGTTAAATAACAACGATTTGGACGAAGTTCACAAGCTAATAATGAAACTTGTTCTAGAGTATGTGCCCGAAAAGAAAATTGTAGACTGGGTTTATCTAAATCGTTAAATATCGGCTCAAAATTTCAGCAAATGCGACTCGTGTCAGTTCATTCAGCAAAGCTACTTATACTTGGCCAATAGAAAAAAGTTATATTTGTCCTAAAATCTGATCCAAGCTTGCTTTCGCATCTCCGTAAAGCATCCTTGAATTATCCTTGAAAAAAAGTGGGTTTTCAATGCCTGAATAACCACGACCCTGACCTCGTTTTGAGATAATTACTTGTCTAGCTTTCCACACTTCAAGAACCGGCATGCCGGCGATCGGGCTGTTTGGATCTTCTTGGGCGGCCGGGTTTACAATATCATTGGCGCCTAAAATGATGACCATATCCGCATCTGGAAAGTCGTCATTAATCTCGTCCATTTCCAGTACAATGTCATAAGGCACTTTGGCTTCAGCTAGCAGCACGTTCATATGGCCCGGCAAGCGACCGGCTACAGGGTGAATCGCAAAACGCACCTGTTTACCAGCACTGCGTAGGCGACGGGTCAGCTCAGACACAGCAGACTGGGCTTGCGCTACGGCCATCCCATAGCCCGGAACAATAATGATGTTATTCGCTTCTTTCAAATCAGCTGAAACTGCGGCGACATCTATAGCGATCATCTCGCCTTCAACTTCCATCTGCGGTCCGGTTTTTGTCCCCCAGCCGCCAAATATAACTGAGATGAAATTTCGGTTCATCGCCTTACACATAATATAAGACAGGATTGCTCCTGAGGCCCCGACAAGTGCGCCGGTAACAATGAGCAGGTCATTTCCGAGCAAAAAGCCTGTTGCCGCTGCTGCCCAGCCTGAATAACTGTTCAGCATAGATACCACTACAGGCATATCTGCGCCACCAATAGCTAGAACCATATGCAGGCCAAAAACAAGGGCGACCGCTGTCATTACCCATAAGGTCCATGATCCCGCATGGCTCATATACAGATAACCTAGATAAATGCTGACTAAAACCATACCCACATTCAGCAGATTACGGCCGGGCAGAGTTAGGGGCCTACCATCCAGAACGCCGGACAGTTTCCCGTAGGCTACAACAGATCCTGTGAATGTGATTGCGCCAATAAATACGCCAATAAAGATCTCAACCTCATGAATTATTTTCTCCGAGCCTGCAAGCCCTTCAGGTGGCATGATATCTGAATTAATTCCAATAAAAACAGCCGCCAGACCGACAAAGGAATGCAAGGCCGCAACAAGCTGTGGCATACCTGTCATCTCAACACGCATAGCGACAAAGCAGCCAATAATTGAACCAACGACTAGCAAAGGCAATAAGCCGGATGTAATAATCACGGCCGGGCTGAAAATTGTCCCGATAACCGCGATCGCCATCCCAAAGATTCCATACCAAACAGCACGCTTTGCGCTTTCTTGGCCAGATAGGCCGCCAAGCGACAAAATGAAAAGGACACTAGCAGCGATATAAAGAGCTGTAACAATATTTTCACTCAAAACCATGATCTTTTATCCTCATTAGCTTTTCTGGAACATTGCAAGCATGCGGCGGGTTACCATGAACCCGCCAACAATATTTATCGTCGCAATCAATACAGATATCGCAGCTAGGATACCTACCAGATTATTTGGCGATCCAAGCTGCAGCAGCGCCCCGATGATGATGATGCCGGAAATAGCATTCGTGACTGCCATCAGCGGTGTGTGCAGCGCATGGCTGACATTCCAGATTACTTGGAAGCCAACGAAGCAGGACAGCGCAAAAACAATAAAGTGTTGCATGAAGCTGGCCGGTGCATAAGCACCAATCAACAACATGAATAGGCTGCCAACAGCCAGAAGCCCGGCTTGACGCCGCCCAATGCCGCGTTCTTTTTCCAGCTCAAGAGCTGCCCTTTCTTCAACGGTTAGCTCAACTGGCTTTGGGGCAGCATCCTGTTTGCCAATCGCTTGAATCTTAGGTGGTGGCGGCGGGAAGGTCACCTTGCCCTGATGACAGACAGTGGCTCCACGAATAACGTCGTCTTCTAGGTTGACATTCAGCACACCATCTTTTTCTGGTGTTAAGTCATCCAGCATATGGCGGATATTTGTTGAATAAAGGGTTGATGATTGGGCGGCCATCCGACTAGGAAAGTCAGTGTAGCCGACAATCTTTACGCCATTTTCACTCTCAACAATTTTATCTTTTTTGGTAAGGTCGCAATTGCCGCCCTGTTCCGCAGCTAGATCAACGACAACAGACCCTTGTTTCATGAGCTTTACCATCTCTGCTGGCCATAATTTGGGAGCAGGGCGACCAGGAATAAGCGCGGTTGTGATGACGATATCAATCTCAGGAGCCTGTTCTCGGAATAGCTGCATTTCTTTTTCGATGAATTCTGGTGAGGCTGGTTTGGCATAACCGCCTTCGCCTGACCCATCCTCCTCAAAATCAAGCATCAAGAAATCAGCTCCCATTGACTCAATCTGCTCCGCGACCTCAGGGCGTACATCAAAAGCCCTTACAATCGCGCCCAGTGACTGGGCAGTGCCAATCGCTGCCAGCCCCGCCACACCCGCGCCAATCACAAGAACTTTAGCGGGTGGCACCTTACCAGCCGCTGTTATCTGTCCAGTGAAAAAACGGCCAAAATTGTTACCTGCTTCAATTACCGCGCGATAGCCGGCTATATTGGCCATAGAAGATAATGCATCCATCTTCTGTGCACGCGAAATGCGTGGCACCATATCCATCGCCAGCACTGTTGCGCCAGTTTTGTTAACGTCTGTTAGCAGGGCCTCATTCTGGGCAGGCCAGAAAAAACTGACTAGGGTTTTTGTTTTATCCAGATATTTAATCTCTGTTTTATCGGGGCTTAGAACCTTTATTATTAAATCAGAAGCGTTCCACAGTGCCTTTGCACTACTGACTATCTTCACTCCGGCTTGGGCGTAATCCTCATCAGAAAAACCGGCCTTCATGCCAGCTCCCTTCTGAATCAAGCATTCATGGCCAAGCTTTTGAAGCTGCTTCGCACTCTCAGGGGTCAGGGCCACGCGGGCTTCTGCTGATGCACGTTCTGCTGGGCTACCAATTTTCACTAGTCTCTCCTTCACAAAGGTCCATCGAAAAGATTTCGCTGATACAATAAACCTTTTTCAATGACGTTACCCTTCCTTCTTTCAGTCTGTCATTAGAAATATCGTTTGCGTTGTTGTCCATTACGGTGAAATCATCATGGTGGAGCAATTCAATTAAGTTCATGCAAGTCTACTTTGAGGGTTATAAAAAATAAATAACACACGTTGTCTTCTCAAATATAAAAAACCACCAGCTTAAAAGATGGTGGTTTTAAAAAAGGGACCTTCAAAGACAGCAAACTCTCGTCTAATAACCCTCACGCTCCATGCGTTTTCGCATCAACTTGCGGACACGGCGGGTCGATTCAGCAGTCTCACGGGCGCGGCGCTCAGATGGCTTTTCAAACGCACGACGATTTTTCATTTCCCGGAACAAGCCTTCGCGCTGCATTTTCTTTTTTAACACGCGCAGCGCCTGATCAACATTGTTATCACGAACAGCTACAAACAATTTCTGTCTCTCTTTTTGTTTATTCTTATCTTACGTCTTACTTGACCATCTCTTTTGAGAGAAGCGAAATGTAGCATAAACCAAACAAAAAAGCAAAGCATTGTTTGCCCTTTGCCATTTTGCTGCCAAGACTTATATTTTAATGAGAGATTAACCTCTTTAAAGCGCAGGATAACAACAATGAACGCGGACCAGAGAAACCCTGATCAAATCCCTGATAATGTTATAGAAGCAATTTTAAACCATATTCCCTTTGATGGCTGGAGCACAGTCAGCCTCGAACTAGCGGCTTCTGATTGTGGGTTAAGTAAAGCTGAAGTTCACAGCCTATTTCCGAAAGGTATTGCTGATGCGATAGCTGCATATGGCGCCTATGCTGACAAGAATATGATAACAGCCTTCCACAGCCAGGATCCAACAGCTCTCGCTACCATGCCTGTTCATATCAAGATCCGCTCTCTTATATTGGTCCGGCTTGAACAGGCCTCTCCATATAAAGAGGTTGTGCGCCGGACATTGGCTGTCCTTGCCCAACCGCAGTACACAAAGCTGGCAGCCCACCTTTTATACACCACAGTTGATGAGATGTGGCGTGCGGCAGGGGACACATCAACAGATTATAATTTTTATACCAAACGGGCGACCTTATCAGCTGTTTACAGCGCCACGCTGCTAGCTTTTTTATCAGATAATTCTGCTGATATGGCAAAAACAGAGGCCTTTCTGGACAGGCGGCTGGCGGATGTGGCAAGGGTGGCCAAAATAAGTGGGCCTGCAAAAAAAATGTTTGAAACAGTTAGCTCATTTTTTAAACCCAGTTTATGAAATGACATGCTGGTGACATGTTAAAGGAATCCCAAGGTGAAAAAATGGCAAAGAGAACAATTCTCAACCTCCAACGAGGTTAAAATATTTTAGGAAAAGGAGTTTAACCAAAGTTGACCAAAAAATTACTGCTAAAGAGTTTAGATGAATTTCCTAAATCTTACATCTCATTTCTCATACTGAACTTTAGGCACTTTGGCTAACTTCTCGCGTGATTTCTTCGCATGATTGGCTCATCTATTCGAAAAACTTTCTCATAAGTGATTTTTTGGGTCCTTCGTGGTCTTTGCGGGATGAGTGAATTGTATTATTCTGATTCTTGATATTGGAAAACTGCAGTTAGGAATAAAAATGGATTTTGTTGATATCATTGAAGCCAAAGAGGTTTATAAAAATGGCGAAAATGTGACCCAATATCTGCAAAAAAAATTTGGCAAGTTAGAAAATACCTCAGAAATAATTCAAATAGCCTATGACCTTCAAGCTGGAAGTTATATCAAAAATGTACTTGAAAATCGGCCTAAATATGAGGAATATGCGACCGAATTGGCTAATATATTGAATCAGCACATAAAACCAGGCGACACATTACTTGACATTGGCACTGGAGAGTTAACCAATCTCAGCCTTGTATTGAACAAGCTCTCCACAGGGTTATCAGAAATTTTAGCGTGTGATATTAGCTGGTCGAGACTTAAAAAAGGAATAGTGTTTTTTGAGAACAATAACACCAGTGATTATAAGCGACCAAGGGTGTTTGTTGCAGATATAAAACAGATTCCATTACATAGCAAAAGCGTCGATGTTGTTATGTCTAGTCATGCGCTCGAACCAAATGGAAACAGCCTTCCAATTCTCCTTCGAGAATTAATGAGAATCACCAAACGAAAATTAGTCTTATTCGAACCCTCTTATGAATTGAACTCCAATGAAGGCAAAAGACGAATGGATAGGCTTGGCTATATAAAAAATATCGAGAGGGAAGTTGATATATTAGGCGGTAAAGTAGTGGAGGTCATTCCGATAGTAAAAATAGAAAACTCACTCAATCCAACGGCGTGTTACATTATAGAGCCCCCAGAGACAAAGCAAGAACCGATTAGTCATAAAACTGTATTGTGCGTTCCTGGGGCTGATTTAGAATTGACTATGGGCGAAACATTTATGGAGTCTAGTAACACGGGATTACTATTTCCAGTACTCGATGGAATCCCAATTCTTATCGCCAAAGCTGCCATACTTGCGTCAGCAAAGTTCTAGAGCGGCGGGCATTCTGAAATAATTGGAAATATTGTTTAGACTCGCTCGAGGTGCTCAAATGATTCGTTTAAATACGGCCAATAAACCAAGGAGCAAAGTATTGGTTCTGGGATATGGGCCAGATCAGACCCAGATAATAAATGCTTTAATTAATAAAAATTGCACAGTTGATCATTCAAGTCACAGAGTTCGGGGGTCGTCTAAATTCGATTTCGTGGTTTGTTTTGGCTACAGGCACATAATTGATAGCGACGTTATAAAAGAATTTGGGTGCCCAATTTTTAACCTGCACATTTCTTATCTTCCATTTAATCGAGGAGCCCACCCTAATTTTTGGTCTTTCTATGAAAACACCCCCTCTGGCGTTACCCTTCATATGATTGATGAAGGGGTGGATACCGGCCCGATAATCGCTCAAAAGTATGTAAACTTTAAAATCGAAGTAAATACTTTCCAAAGTACATACAATTCCCTTTTATTAGAGTGTGAAGAATTATTCCTAGAGCATTTGGAGTCTTTGCTGTCTGGAAACTGGGTTGCAAAACCGCAGAGGAGTGAAGGAACACACCACTATAAGAAAGATCTTCCAACTAATTTTTCTGGATGGACCTCAAATATAAAATATGAAATTGAAAAATTGAAGCGGGAAGGATTGCGATATGATTGAAAGACAATTTTTCATCAAGGGTCGGGAAATATCTAGCAATCTTCCTCCCTATGTGATTGCAGAAGTGTCTGCAAATCATAACGGTTCAATAGCAAGGGCCAAGCAGACTATATTAGCAGCAAAAACTGCTGGCGTTGATGCCGTAAAAATCCAGACTTACACTCCTGACACAATGACCATAGATGTAGAACATCCAGATTTTTTCATTTCTGAAGGGCTTTGGAAAGGAAAAACCCTCTATGAGTTATATGGAGAAGCATTCACTCCTTTCGAATGGCATGGAGAATTATTTTCTTACGCAGAAGAAATTGGTGTCACTTTATTCTCATCACCTTTTGACGAAAGCGCAGTTGACTTGTTGGAAAAATTTAATGTCGCTGCGTATAAGATTGCATCTTTCGAAATAGTGGATTTGCCTCTTATAAAGTATGTAGCAAAAAAAAATAAACCAATTTTGATTTCCACAGGAATGGCATCTTACGAAGAAATTGGCGACGCGCTTGAAAGCGCTCGATCCATGGGGAATTATGACGTTGCGTTATTCCATTGTATAAGTAGCTATCCTACACCTCTAGCCGACGCTAGTTTGAAATATATTGCGGCTTTAAGAAAAGAATTCAATGTCCAAATTGGCCTTTCGGATCATACGATCGGCAACTTAGCCAGTGTGGTGGCAACATCTCTTGGCGCATCAATAATTGAAAAGCATTTCACGCTTAACCGAAGTGATGGTGGTGTAGACAGCAGTTTTTCACTCGAGCCAGATGAGATGCGGTCTCTTGTCGAAGACACCAAAGAAGTACACACCACCTTAGGAGCTGGGGTTTTTGAGAGGCCAAGTGCAGAAAAATCAAATAAGGTTTTTAGACGCTCTCTTTACTTTGTCAAAGATGTGAAACAAGGTGAAATTTTAACGGAAAACAATATTAGGCGCATTAGGCCAGGATTTGGTTTAGAGGCAAAGCATTATGAGACGCTAATTGGCACTAAGTGTTGTAAAGCCGCAAAACGGGGTGAAAGGCTGACGTGGAAACATGTTGAGTTGAAAAATCATTGAAATGAAAAGCCTGATTGTCCTCTCACATTTGATGTCTGAAAAATGTGAATTAGTTGGTGAGTCAATTGATCGTGCTAACTTAGCTATTTCTGTATTTGACGAAATGGAGTTTAAATATCTAATCACAAGTGGTTGGGCATATCGCTCAGATTGTGATATTCCAATATCCGATGTTTTCAAGTCTTACATAGCTTCTAAAACAAACATTCAATCAGAATCCATAGTTTCTCTACCCTTCTCTCGTGACACAGTTGGAGACGCATTGTTTAGTCTACGTTTTCTCCAGTCATTTAATTTGGATAGCTTAGTAGTTGTTACCTCAGATTATCATGTGAAAAGAGCAGAAAAAATCTTCTCAAAATTCTTTAATAAGGTTAAAGAAATTAGGGTAATAGGAGTAGAAACTGATTTACATCAAAATAAAAACATTATAGAGCATGAACGGAGATCAACTGCTGATTTCGAGTCCACATTTGCATACGCAAATTTCAATGATATAGGTTCGTTATTCAAAATTCTTTGTTCTGGCCACCCTTATTACAACGGAAAAATTTACCCAAAGCTTGAAAATTTATAATTCAGCCGATTAAATCGAGGTCATGGTTGCCTAAGTTAATTTTATAGGCTAACGGAAAGATTTATTTATATGACGCTATTTGCCCCTTTTCTGTAATTTACGTTTTTCAGGAAGGTGTATTGCGATGTTTTTATGTTTGAAATCCTTTTCCTCAAATTTAATAAAAGAACCAAAATATGCCCATAAAGGTGCCTGACAATCTGCCAGCGTTGGAAACGCTAACTTCCGAAGGTGTAGATCTGATCACGGAACAGACCGCCGCCCGTCAGGATATCCGTCCTTTGCGCTTGCTGCTTTTGAATTTGATGCCAAAGAAAAAAGATACCGAGGTCCAGTTTGCACGTTTGTTTGGAAGCAGCCCTTTGCAGGTGGATATGATGCTGATGACAACCGCCAGTTATACGCCGCGTAACACAGAGCCAGGTTATTTGCGAAGGTTTTACCGCCAGCTGGATGATGTACGGGAACAGTTTTTCGATGCCTTGATAATTACAGGTGCGCCTGTTGAGACTCTGCCCTTTGAGGAGGTGCAATACTGGACAGAACTGGAGCAGATTATGGACTGGTCACGAAACCACTGTTTCAGGCGGCTGGGAATTTGCTGGGGTGCGCAGGTGCTGATGAAACATTTTTATAGCCTTGAGAAATACCAGATGGCTGACAAGCTGTTTGGGGTATATGATCATGTTCTGCCGCTTGAGAACAGCCGCTTGATGCAAGGCTTCACAGACAGTTTTCCAATGCCGATTTCGCGCTATACCTATAATAAAGCAGATGAGATCATCAAAGCTGGTCTTTCTGTTCTTGCCCAATCAGATAAAGCAGGTGTCGGTATGGCGCGCTGCCCGTCTTCAGGGGATCTGTATGTGCTGAACCACCTGGAATATGATGCAGATACACTGGCATCAGAATATTTCCGTGATGCTGATGCGGGGTTGAATACGGCTTTGCCGGTGAATTATTTTCCTGGTGACGATCTCACCTGTGCTCCTGTAAACAGATGGCGCCCTTTTGCCTATCTGCTAATGGCAAACTGGCTGAATGAACTGTATCGCGATACTCCCTATTCGCTGGAGAGTTTGCAGGGGTAAGAAGGGACGAAGGATTACCTTACCCCAACTCCCAAGTGACATGGCCCATTTTGCGTCCATTCCTTGCTTCTGTCTTGCCATAGAGGTGGACGGCCTTTCCACCATCGGCATAAAGAGCAGGCAGACGGTGCAAATCCTCACCCAGAAGATTATCCATCTGCCAGCTACCGCGTGCCGAGGTATCGCCTGGCCCAAGCCCAACAATGATACGCACAAGCTGAGTAAACTGGCTGGTGACGCAGCCTTCAATGGTCCAGTGAAATGAATTATGCGGCCGAGGGGCAAGTTCATTAAAGATAATCTGACCTGCATGTCCAACAAATGCTTCCATCGCCAGAACACCGTGCAGATTCACCGCCTCAGCAAGAGCTATGGCAGCTTCTACGCCGTCTTTCAGAGTAGATGGATTAAGGCTGTCAGCAGGACCGATGCTGGTTGCAAGTATACCGTTTTTATGTGTATTAATGGTAGCCGGAAACACCCCTGTCTGCCCTTTTGTATCGCGCCAGACCAGAAAACTAACTTCGGCTTTAAAATCGATAAAGGATTCCAAAATTGCTTCATCTGTGTTTATGTCTCTCCAGAAGGAGTCTGCATCATCACCTGTTTTCACATGTATCTGGCCTTTACCGTCATAACCCTGCTCAGTAGTTTTCAGCAAGCCCTTACCATCCAATTCAGATAAAGCAGAGGCTAATTCATCTGCTGATCGCACAGCCCAGAATGAAGGTGTCTGTATACCTAGGCGGGCAGCAAGTGTTTTTTCACGCAAGCGGTTTTGGGCTAGGTGAAGAGCGTCATGCCCTGGCGAGACAGGGCAAAAGGCAGACAATATATCCAGAGTTGTGGCGGGCACATTCTCAAATTCTGAGGTGACAGCATCTATTGACTTGCCAAAGGCAACAAGTGCATCTGCATCATCATAAGTCGCCTGTGTGAAGGAATGTACAACTTCTGCGGCAGGGCTGTCTTTTGCGTCCGGGGCAAAAATATGAGCGCGTATACCCATCTGTGCAGCAGCGACTGCTATCATCCGGCCCAACTGCCCTGCTCCTAAAATGCCAATAGTTTTTATTGCTGTCATGGAAGATGCGGCCTGTCCTAATTGCCTGACATGTCAGGTCGTTCAGCAACAGCGTCTGTTTGTGCTGCGCGCCATTTGTTCAACCTATCCCGCAGAGCCGCATCTGATAAGGCAAGAATTTGAGCTGCAAGCATCCCAGAATTCTTTGCCCCTGCAGTGCCAATGGCCAAAGTGCCAACAGGAACGCCGCCTGGCATCTGCACAATCGAGAGTAGTGAGTCGATTCCTTTAAGAGTTTTTGTTTCAACAGGCACGCCCAAGACCGGAACAGTTGTGTGGGCAGCGATCATTCCAGGTAAATGCGCAGCCCCACCTGCCCCAGCGATAATCACCTGAATGCCGTTTGTCACTGCTGATTTGGCAAAAGCCGCCAGCCTGTCTGGTGTGCGGTGCGCAGAGATAATTTGGACTTCACAGCTTACATCAAGCGCATCAAGCATGGTCTTTGCTGCCTTCATGGTTGGCCAGTCTGACTGGCTTCCCATACATATCACAATAGGTGTCGGGGTTTGGGGCTTATCTGTCATTCACTTCTCTGTCTATATTTGCGTCTGTAACAGTGCAGCTCGCCATTGATAATGTATGATTCAGCAAAAGATGGGTTTAAGCAATGATATCTGGCAGAACAAGGGCATGCAGGCGGGCGATTTCATCTTTAAGCGCTAGTTTACGCTTTTTAAGGCGTTGCATCCGAAGCTGGTCAGAAGCACTGGCACCTGTAAGCTGGGCAATGACATCATCTAGGTCGCGATGTTCAGATAAAAGCGCCTGAAGTTTGGCTTTCAAGATATCTGTTCTATCGCCTTCATTAGCTGCGCCCCCCTTTTTTGAAGGGGACTTTTCCTGTGCATTTGGTTTTTGTGGATGAAGATCTTGGATGTCAGACATATACTGTCATTATCCTTTATCACAACATATGAACAAGATGAGAGTATAACAGATGTCCCACATGTCTGGCTAGAACCATTCTTATAGCAACGGATGATGTCTATTTATTATTAATAGTGACTTAATAAAGAATCTGGACATTTATCAGGTCTGGCTTAAACTTTTGCGACATGAGGCACGAACCAGCCTGTGTCGAAAAATGGGGGAAAAGCAGTCATGACAGGGTTATTTAATGAGGTAAAAAAACATGCTGACACTGACCCTGCCGAGTTCTGGGCTGCTGCTGCAGAAGATGTCAGCTGGATAAAGCCGGCTACAACCATTCTTGATGATGCGAATCCGCCTTTTTACCGCTGGTTTGTCGGCGGTGAAATAAATGGTTGTTACAATGCCATTGATTGCCATGTGGAGGCTGGTCATGGCGACCGGACAGCGATCATTTATGACAGTGCGACCATCGGAGTAAAAGAATATATCAGCTATGCTGAGCTTCAGGACTGGGTAGCCAGATGTGCAGATGTGCTCCTGCAGAACGGAATTACCTATGGTGACCGCGTCATTATTTATATGCCGATGATCCCACAGGCCCTTGTGGCGATGCTGGCCTGTGCACGTATCGGTGCAGTTCATTCGGTTGTGTTTGGTGGGTTTGCCGCTGCTGAGCTAGCGAAACGGATTGATGACGCCACCCCGAAGATGATTATTACAGCATCTTGTGGTCTGGAGCCAGGTCGGTTGGTCGAGTATAAGCCTCTTATTGATGACGCGATTGAGTTGTCTGCCCATAAAATTGACAATGTGTTGCTCTATCAGCGTGAGATGTGTGAAGCCGCTATGCTCGATAGCCGGGATTTGGATTGGGATGAGGCGCTGGCCGCCGCGGGCCATGCGGCCTGTGTGCCGGTGAAATCTGAAGACCCTGCCTATATATTATATACATCCGGGACTACCGGAACGCCGAAGGGCGTGGTGCGGCCAACGGCTGGGCATATTGTCGCCTTGAAATGGTCAATGCTGAATATTTTCAGTTGCGGGGCAGGCGATGTCTATTGGGCGGCATCTGATGTGGGTTGGGTGGTCGGTCATTCTTACATTGTCTATGCACCTCTATTTGCGGGCTGCACGACGGTTTTATTTGAAGGCAAACCGGTTGGCACACCAGATGCGTCTACTTTCTGGCGGGTGATTGCCGAGCATAAGGTGAAGACCATGTTCACCGCGCCAACAGCGATGCGGGCAATAAAAAAGGAAGACCCAAGCGGTGAGCTGGTCAAACAGTTTGATATGAGCCATTTCAAGCTGCAGTTTCTTGCTGGCGAGCGATGTGATCCAGACACGCTGCGTTGGTGTGAGGATATTTTAGGTGTGCCCACAATTGATCATTGGTGGCAGACAGAGACAGGTTGGCCAATTGCCGCGAACTGTACAGGCATTGAATTGCTGCCGGTAAAAGCAGGCTCTTCCGGCCCTGCAGTGCCAAGCTGGGATGTTCGGGTGGTCTCTGATGAAGGCTACCAGGTCGCAGCTGGTGAGATTGGTTCCCTTGTGATTAAGCTGCCTATGCCGCCGGGAACGCTTCCTACATTATGGCAGAATGATGAGCGTTTTTTGAAAAGCTATCTATCGAGCTTTGAGGGTTATTATGCCACAGGGGATGCCGGATATATTGATGAAGATGGTTATATTTTTGTTATGTCTAGAACAGATGACATTATAAATGTGGCTGGGCATAGGCTGTCGACAGGTGGAATGGAGGAGGTTCTGGCCGGACATCCAGATGTTGCTGAATGTGCGGTTATTGGAGTGCGCGACGCGCTGAAAGGTCAGGTACCGCTTGGTTTTGTGGTGTTGAAAACAGGGACAACCCGCGCCGGAACAGACATTCTGGCTGAGATTGTTCAGCGTGTGCGCTCAGAAATCGGCCCTATTGCTGCGTTTAAAAAAGCCGTGATTGTGGGCCGTTTGCCCAAAACACGGTCCGGAAAAATACTGCGCGCCACAATGCAGAAAATTGTTCAGAATGAAGACGTTCTTTTGCCCGCCACAATTGATGACCCAGTTATTCTGAAAGAAATTGATGATGCTGTTCAACAGGCAGGCCTGAAGCAGGTTTAACGGCAATAAAACAGGATAGGATTGCCTTCCCCGTTTGTCTGTTTGTCTTTCTGCTTTATGGCAGTTCAGTTAAATCATTAACCTGTTCAGCATCCTGTTTTGGCTGCCCCCCGGCCTTTTTGATTGCGGCGTTGAGGTCCTGCTGTTTGCATAAGCCCAGCATAGCCGGGTGTTTAGCCTGAATATTGGAAATATTCCAGTGGGTGCGCTCACGGATTTTGGTAATAGTATCTTTGGTGGTGCCAATCAGGCGGCTGATTTGGGTATCAGATAATTCAGGGTGATGTTTGACCAACCAAGCGATTGCATCAGGCTTGTCACCACGCCGGGCAACCGGTACATAGCGCGGACCTTTGGTGCGGGCTGTAGGTTGAGGTAGATTTGACTTTGATAGCTCAAGCCTAGCTTCAGGGTCAGCTTCACAACGCGCGACTTCTTCTTTTGACAGTTGGTTGTTTGTAATCGGATCGTATCCTTGCATGCCGGCGCTAATTTCACCATCAGCAATGGCCTGTACTTCAAGAGGATGCAAATCGCAAAAAGCCCCGATCTGCTCAAAGGTGAGTCCTGTATTATCAATCAGCCACACGGCTGTCGCTTTTGGCATAAGAAGCTGTGTCATCGCACGAACCCTTTATCATTTTCTCAGCACTTCTCGGGCGGCTGGCAGCCCAGAGGGCCAGCCGATTCCAAACACGCCCCAAATCGGAGCATTTTAGTGTTTTGGTGGAACCTGACCTATATATAGCCCTTTGACAGAAATTTGCAAACAGGCCTTTTGTCTCCTAAAATTGCAGAACAGCAATAATGTCACCAGTATGTTAGAGAATACCTGTGTGCGGATTGTGAAGGGGGAAAACGGATGGAAGATGAATTTGATGCATTTAAGCCTACTTACGCACCAAAGTCGTTTTACAGCTGGAATGTTGAGGATTTGAAAGACTATCAAGAACAGCTGAAAGCAGAAATTGTCAGAATTGACGAAATTCTGGCAACAAAACAGGATGTCAGCGCACAAGCAGAAGCCCTATTTAAATCCTGACGAATTTGTATTTGAAGTGGATATATCTATTTGGCTCGTGAGGAAGCGGATATGGCGCGTTTATCTGTCCGGACGGTGATGATCACCGGTGGTGTATCGGGGTTGGGGTTGGCAATGTCATCAGCCTTTGCTGCAACAGGGGCGCATCTTTATGTTGGCGGCCAGATGTCAGATAAGAAGGCAGCAGATATTCTTGCCCAGTTAAAAGAGAAAGGGGCAGCCTCTTGCCATTTTGATGATGCTGATTTGCGGGATGCAGCGGCAGCCCGCGGCATAGTGGATAAAGCAACTGATGTCATGGGCCATGTAGATGTGCTTATTAATAATGCAGGCATCCAGCATGTTGCCCCTGTCGATGAATTTCCGTCTGAAAAATGGCAGGATATTTTAGATGTCAATTTATCTGCTCCCTTCCACTTGATTTCTTCTGTCCTGCCAGGCATGAAACAACGGGATTTTGGTCGGATAATCAATATTGCTTCTGCGCATGGTCTTGTAGCCTCAGTTCATAAATCTGCTTATGTTGCTGCTAAACATGGGCTGGTTGGGCTGACCAAGACTGTCGCGCTAGAAACAGCGCAGCAGAATATCACCTGTAATGCGATTTGCCCGGGATTTGTTCTAACCGAGCTTGTTGACCGACAGGTTCGTGCACATGCTGAGAAAACAGGCTTGCCTTATGATGAAGCGGGGATTGCGATGGTCAGCGAAAAACATGCCGCTGGTCAGTTTCTGATGCCCCAGCAGATCGCGGATATGGCTCTGTTTCTGGCCCGTGATGCGGCTCAGAATATCACCGGGTCTAGCTTTTCTCTGGATGGCGGCTGGACAGCCCAATAAGAAACGCCCCACATTAATCATGATCATCCCTTATCAAAGCTAGGCAGCGGGTGCATCCAGTCAGGGATGTGAACGCTGATTATCTGTCCGTTATCTGTGGTAAGCTTAGCTATGCCGGCTAGACTGTTCTGAACCGCATCAAGGCGCAGGCTGGCTAGCGCGATGTCCCCGCGACCTGGCAGACTTGCTGTTGATCCGGTCTGCCCAATGGCTGTGTCACCGCGCTGCAGGGCCTGACCTGATATAAGCCTTCCTGAAGAAGAAATTGGCAATAGGCGGCGTTTGACTAGACCACGATAATGAGTGCGGGCGGTCACTTCTTGGCCAACATAACACCCCTTTTCAAAATCTATCGCGCCCAAAAGGTGAAGTCCGGCTTCCAGCATCAGCGCCCGGTTAGGTGTCAAATCAGCTGCCCCCTCAGGAACACCAAGGATGATCCGCAGTGCCTGCCAGTACTTTGCCTCTTCCTGCTCTGGCAAGCCATCAGTCTTAGAGAACAGTACAAGTTTGCCGAGAGCCTTGTGGCGTTCGTCATAAGCACTGATACAGCTATTTGGCACATCGAAATTTGCGTGGTCATCCCCCCATATATGTCCTGCACAAAGGTAAGAGCTGACACTGATTTCTATTTTCCTGCGCAGCCGATACATTGTAAGCCGCTTTGCAAGCGGGGCGGCCTGTTCTGCTTCTGTAATGAGAAAGACCGTATCTACGGTGGCTATCACCATCATATCAAACATGATCCGCCCTTGTGGTGAGAGCAGGCAGGCAGCACGGGCAGTGTCGCTGCCAAGGGTGTTAATCTGAGCGGTCAGAATATCATTCAGAAAATCACGCACACCTTCACCCGTCAGGCTGATGATATGCTTGTCTGGATGAACAGATAAAACAGTTTGTTCCGGCGGGGCGGGCATAAAACTCATTGGTGAAGTACCTGTCCTTTATAGGGCGCAACATAAAAATGGCGTTCACGTGACCAAAAACAATCTTTACCTTCTGGTTTTACCGTTACAAAACCCTCGTTCTGAAAAAAGTGGTAATCCTGTGTGCAGCCATACCATGTCACATACAGCCGGTCAGTATCCAGCCACACATCGCCAATAGGTTTTGTCTTTACGGTGATCTGTGGCAGGTTGGCGGGAAAACACTGGCCTTGTTTATTACCCTTGCAGTTTGTCTCTGCGGATCCAATCATACGCAGATAGCTGAGTTGACCCTCGCTTGCTTTAAAGCCTTCATCATCAAACATCTCACACCCATCTGTTGGTGGAGTTTTACTTTGAGTAAACTCACAGGTAAACCAGATGCCATCTCCAACTGGCTGTTCAGCTGCCTGCATCTTTAGAGGCAGCAGACCAAGCAGACAAATCAGGACGATAAATATTTTTTTGCAATTTAAATGGAAAAAATGGGCCATAGTTGAAAAATGGGTTAAGATGAAAAAGATTGCAACTGGCAATCAGCTTTGACGAAGTGGGCCTTGGCTGATGACAATGGTGAAAGTAAGGATGTTTTCATAATGGCCATCCATCCAGAGCGAAGACAGCTTTCTGACGAGCTTCATGCCCGCCCGTTTCATGATTTTGACGGTGCTGGCCGGTTTATCCGCTATGTCTTTCTTTATAACAATTCAGATCAAGATATTGTAAGCCATATCAATGATTGGCTGACGGCACAGGATCGCCTGCCCCTCGGGGTGCGCGAAAAATTCAGGCGGGAGACATTTAAGAATTATATTTTTAGGATAGAGCGACACACCGAATTTGTGACAATCGGCTTTATTATGAAGGGAGAAACGGTTCGCAATGGGCTGGCCAAAGGGGCGTTTGACAAAGCTGCCTGGTTGGATCTGCCCTTTGACGTAATTGATACTGTGCCCGCCAGCCTTTTTCATGCCATCTGGGTGGAGATAGGAGGGCGGGCACCCGCTAAGCTTGATCCGCTGAAAGTTCAGGTTATGCTGAACAGTCAGGCTGAGGCCTCGAGCCAGATATCGGATGGGGCTGGTCAGCTGCATTGCAGTTTTGATATTGATGAGAATGAGTTTTCACGTGCTATTGTTTTTCATAACCGTATTCCGCCAGAGCGCATGGGGCGCATGGTCTTGC